>NZ_JBFODE010000037.1:51512-213392 GCF_040908155.1 Aeromonas sp. R6-2
GGGGTGGCGCCTTCTCATTGGGCGGGATCGAGTGAGATGACCTCGCACTCGGGCTCGCGGATTCGAAAGCGGACGTTGAGATCGTAGAGGCGCACCCCGTACTCCTTCTCGTCTGGCTTGCCCTTCTTGTAGGCGGGTCTGGGGTCCTGAGCCAACACCTCGGCGATAAATTGTCTCAGTTGCGGCAGAGTCTGCTGCCTGCGCGTGAGTTCGGTCTCGGCTGCGGGGGTAAAGCGCACCGTCAACAGGTTTCCCGGGGGCTCGGGGGCAAAGCCGCCCCGAGCCTGGGGCAGGCTGTCTGCGTAGGGGATATAGGGCTTGATGTCGACGATGGGGGTGCCATCGAGCAAGTCCACGGCGCCGAGTTCGAGCCAGACGCCTCCCCGCTCCAGGGTCACCCCGAGCAGGGGGACCACAGAGAGGCCGAGGGGGTTGGGGCGGAAGGTGGATCGGGTGGCGAAGACGCCGACCCGTTCGTTACCGCCGAGGCGGGGTGGGCGCACCGTGGGATGCCACCCCTGACTCATGGTCTGGTGGAAGACGAAGCTGAGCCAGAGGTGGGAGAACTGCTCCAGCCCCCGTACCGTATCCGCCTGGTTGTAGGGAGGCAACAGCTCGAGACGAGCGGTGGAGGCGGTGACCAGACCAGGCTGGCGCGGGATGGCGAATTTCTCCTTGTAGGGGGAGTGGATCACCCCCAGGGTATCGAGCTCGAACTTCATGGCACTTCCATCGATAAAAAACCGGGGCAATCTAGCACAGTCGCCCCGCCCCTGCCATTCAGGCGAGGGCCGCGCCCAGGGTGGCCAGCTCCTCGCGCAGCACGCTGCGATGACAGCGAGCCTCGTTCTCGCAGTAGCAACCGATGGAGAGATCGCAGGTATGGGAGAGGGCGGCCAGCAGCGCCAGGTTGTGGCGTGCCTCCGGGCTCTTGAGCTCGGCCCGGTAGCGGCGTACGAAGCGCTGCCAGCTCTGCTCGTCGTTTGCTTCCTGACCGAGTTTCATGGTCTCGCTGCCGGGGGCCAGATTGGGGTACCAGACATCGAACCAGTCGCCACTGGCATAGTCGCTCTTGGGTATACCGCGAGGTGGTCGGCGTACCGTGCCGATGCGCAGCCCCTCGCCCGGTTGGCGGGGCGTCCCGAGACGTATGATGGAGAGGGCCATGATGACTCCTTGACGATGCAAAACGGGCCCGCAGGCCCGCTCTATCACTTGGTGTCGGCCACCTTGATGGCCTGACCGTAGCAGACGATCTGCTTGAGACAGCCCGGCGTGTCGCTGCGCTCGCTGCACTTGTCGAGAACCAGTCCATTCCCCCCCAGATCGGCGGCCCGGTTGCGGGCCTCGGTGCGGGCATTGGCGGCACTCGGGATCGGCTGATCACTCCCCTCCTGGCAGGATTGTCCCTCGACGGTCCCCAGGTAGAGGTAGTTGAGCTCGGTCAGCTGATCCTGGCGATAGATCTCCACGCTACCCGGCTTGAAGTACTCCTCGAAGTTCTCCTTGTCGAGGTTGCTGTTGAAGGCAAAGTTGGCGCAGCCGCTGGCCAGCAGGGGCATCATCAGGATCAGGCGTTTCATGGTCGTGTCTTGTTGTCGGGGTCGGAGCGGCCATTATAGGGGCGGGCGGCCTGTGCCGACCAGCCCCGCATGGTACATCAGGCCGGCGTCAGTCTCTGGTGCAGGCGGCGGTAGTGGTCATCCTGCACCATCAGCTCCCCATGGGGGGCACAGCGCAAGATCTTCCCCTCCTCCATCACGGCGATGCGATCCATCTGTGCCAGACCGGTGAGGCGATGGGTGATGAGCAGCACGCTGCGTTCGGCACACACCTCATGCAGTAGTCCCATGATGGCCTGCTCGGTCTGACGATCCAGCCCCTCGGTGGGCTCGTCGAGCAGCCAGAGCGGCGCGTCGTGGAGCAGGGCGCGGGCGATACCGATGCGTCGCTGCTCGCCGCCGGAGAGCGAACGCCCCCCTTCGCCGAGCCAGGTATCGAGGCCGTCATCGTCCAGCAGCTGGCCAAGCCCAACCCGGGTCAGTACCTCGGCGAGGCGCTCATCCGGGGCAGCGGGCGCCGCCAGCAACAGGTTGGCGCGCAGGGTGTCGCTAAACAGGTGGATCCGCTGACTCACCACCGTCATGGCCCCGCGCAGGGCGCTTTCGCTGTAGTCGGAAAGAGGTATCCCCCCCAGGGTGAGGGTGCCCGCCGTCGGCTCCCACTCACGGGTGACGAGGGAGAGCAGGGTCGATTTGCCGCAGCCGGTCTGACCGAGCAGGGCCACTTTCTCCCCCGCGGCCAGGGTGAGGGAGACCCCTTGCAGCACTTGGGTATCGCTTCCCGGATAGGCGAAGAGGAGGCGCTCCATCACCAGGTCACCCCGGGCTGGCTCGCGTTGCTCGCCATAGGTGGTCGGCTCGGCCTGCTCCAGCACCTGATTAAGCCGGCGTGCCGCAGTCAGGCTGCTGGTGAGGTGCAGGAATGCGCCGGCCAGCGGCATCAGGGCCTCGAAGCTGGCCAGGGTGGCGAACACCATGAGGGCGGTGACGGGGTCCGGCGCCTGGCCTGCCACTCCGTGACCGGCGAGCCATAGCATCAGTGCCAGGCTCCAGCCGCTGATGAGGGTCATCAGGGCGCTCGAGAGGCCGGTGATGCGTGCCATGGTGGCCTGAGCCTCGATGAGGTCACGTTCATCGCGGCGAAGTGCCATGTGCAGCTCCTCTGCGGCGGCAAACATCTGCAGCTCGGCCTGGGCGCCGAGGTAGTCGAGCAGCCGGGTGCGCAGATGGGCCTTCTGTTCGATCAGGAGGCGGCCGGGACGCTTGCCCAGGTGATAGAAGAGGATGGGCAGCAGCACCATGCTCACCAGCAGGATAGTGCCCAGGATCAGCGCCAGGCGCGGATCAAACAGGCTGAGAAAGCCCACCATGGCAAGGGAACCGAGCAGGGCCACGCCTATGGGGGTGAGCAGCCGCAGGTAGACGTGGTCGAGGGCATCGATATCGGCCACCAGGCGGTTGAGCAGGTCAGCCTGGCGGAATTGACCACGGCTGCCGGTGGAGAGGGGGGCCAGGCGTTGCCAAAACCAGACCCGCAGCCGGGTCAGCACCTTGAAGGTGGCATCGTGGCTGACGACCCTGTCTCCCCAGCGTCCGGCGGTACGAATGATGGAGAAGAAACGGACTCCACCCGCCGGGGTCATGTAGTTAAAGGCGTGGCTGCTGGCCACCGTGAGCCCTGCCACGGCGGCGGCGCTGAGAAACCAGCCGGAGAGGGAGAGCAGGCCCATGCCGGCAATCAAGGTCACCAGGGCCAGCAGCAGGCCGAGGCTCAGGCTCAGCCAGTGTTGACGGTAGAGGCGCAGGAAAGGGAGCAGGTCACGCATCGAGATCTCCTTCGTCACGGTTGGCAAGCAGGGTGGCAAAGGGCCCCTGGGCACGGATCAGGCTGCGCCAGTTCCCCTGCTCGACCAGCTGGCCCCGCTCGAGCACCAGGATCTGGTCCATCCCCTCCAGTTGTTCGACCCTGTGGGTGATCATCACCAGAGTCTGGCGGCAGATCACCTCGGCCAGGGTCGCCATGATGGCGCGCTCCGAGTGGCGATCCAGACTGGCGGTTGGCTCATCGAGCACCATCAGCCAGGTCGGCTTGAGCAGGGTACGGGCGAGGGCGACGCGTTGGGCCTGGCCGACCGAGAGGCCGCTCGCCCCGTCGCCGAGCCGATAGTCGAGCCCCCTGGCGGCCACGAACTCCCAGGCCTGGGCACGGCGCAGCGCCAGCTCCAGGGCGGCATCATCGGCGCGGGGGGCGGCCAGCTGCAGGTTGTCGCGCACCGAGGCGGTGAGCAGCTGAGGATGTTGGGAGAGCCAGCCTACCTGGCGGCGCCACTGCACCATGTCGAGCTCGCGCAGCTCTTGCCCGTCGACCTTGAGGCTTCCCCGGTAGGGCATAAAACCAAGCAGGGCATTGATGAGGGAACTCTTGCCGGCACCACTGACCCCGACCAGAGCCACCTGGCTGCCCGCCGCGATGGAGAAGGAGAGGGGGCCGACCAGCACCTTGCCTTCGGCGCTCAGCACCTCAAGAGCGCACGCCTCTATGGCGATGGGGGCTGCGGCAGAGAAGGGGGCGCGTCCCGAGGCGGGCTCTGCCACCTCTGCCTCGAGGAAGTCGAGCAGTTGCTCGGCGGCACCAATGGCCTGGGCCTTGGCGTGGTAGTGAGCACCCAGTTCGCGCAGGGGAGCGTAGAACTCGGGAGCCAGAAAGAGCACAAAGAGGCCGGTGAAGAGGGTGATCTCGGCACCATAGTGGCCAAAATCCAGATGGTCTATGTAGCTGAAGCCGAAGTAGACCGCCACCAGTGCCACCGCGATGGCAGCGAAGAACTCCAGTACCGCAGTACTGAGGAAGGCGAGGCGCAACACCTCCATGGTGCGGGCACGAAACTCCTCGGAGGCGCGCTCGATGACCTTGCCCTCTTCACTGGCGCGCAGGAACAGTTGCAAGGTACGCAGGCCGCGCAGGCGATCGAGGAAGTGGCCGGAGAGGCGGGCCAGGGAGTGGAAGTTGCGACGGTTGGCATCGGCGGCCCCCACGCCGACCAGGATCATGAAGAAGGGGATCAGTGGCGCCGTGCCGAGCAAGATAAGGCCCGCAGCCCAGTTGACCGGGAACACGGCCACCAGGATCACCAGGGGAATGAAGACGGCGATGGCCATCTGGGGCAGATAGCGGGAGAAGAACTCCTGCATGTTTTCCACCTGTTCGAGCAGCAGGCTGGCCCAGCTGCCGGCCGGCCGGCGCTGGATGTAGGCCGGGCCCAATTGAGAGAGACGAGTCAGCACCAGATCACGGATGGTCTGACGCACTGCGGCACCGGCCCGAAAGCTGGTTATTTCACGACCATAGGCGGCGGCCGCCTTGAGTGCCGTGGTGATCAGCAGGGCGGCGAAGTGAGGGAGCATCTCGGCTGGCGCCTGCTTGAGCATGATAAAGCTGTGCAACAGGGTCGCCAGCAGCCAGGCTTGCGCCACCATCAAGACCCCTTGGGCGAGGCCAAGGGCGATACTCATGCCGATCCAGCGTTTGCCGTGAGCCGATTGCTTGCGCAGCCAGCCGTACAGGCGCTTTTGTGTCTGTTTGTCCATGCCACCTCCATTTGCTCGGGGTGGCGCAAGACTATCTGCGGGTTCCCCCCTTGGCAACCGGCAGTCGCATCAGAATAAGAGACGTTGGTGTGAAAAATCATCACCTTGGTTAAATGGTGGTCGAACGGTAGGGGCAACAGCAAAAAAGTGTATCAAGGTCGTTGCGCTTATCCTGAAAAACCATATAGTGGGTCCACCAAGCGGGTGTAGTTCAATGGTAGAACGGGAGCTTCCCAAGCTCTTAGCGTGGGTTCGATTCCCATCACCCGCTCCATACAATGCGTGCGGGCATCGTATAATGGCTATTACCTCAGCCTTCCAAGCTGATGATGCGGGTTCGATTCCCGCTGCCCGCTCCACATCAAGGCCGCCATCAGGGCGGTTTTTTTGTCTCTATCGCCTCTCTTTTCATTTCTTGCCTCCTCAATCCCTCTCTCTTCGGCATGGACTCTCTCCCTGATTCATACTGAACGCAAGCCGTCTTGTGATGGCTCGTGACAAGGAGGTCGCCACCATGCAGGGCGATCGTATAGCTCGTATGAGGTGAAGAGATGTTCAATAACAGGCTTAAGGGAGAGCTGGAGCTGACCCGTTCCGAGCTGGCCCGGCAAAAGGCATTCATCGAGGCGCTCAACCAGAGCATGGCAAGCATCACCTTCACTCCCCAGGGGGAGGTGGTCGATGCCAATGCACTGTTTTTGAAAACCGTGGGTTATACCCTGCCCGAGGTAGTGGGTCATCATCACTCCATGTTTTGTGACGAGAGTGAGCGCCACTCGCCGGAGTACCAACGTTTCTGGCAGGAGCTGGCTCAGGGCCAGGTCAAGTCAGGGACCTTCCGGCGGCGCGGCAAGCAGGGCCAAAACATCTGGCTGGAGGCGACCTACTTCCCGGTGAAGGTCGAAGGGAGTGTGGTCCAGGTGATCAAGATTGCACTGGATGTGACGGCCCAGCAGGATCAGAGGCTGACTCAGGAGGCCCTCTTCCAGGCCCTCGACCGCTCCATGGCCATTATCGAGTTTACTCCCCACGGGGAGATCCTTAACGCCAACAAGAACTTCCTCGACACCCTCGGGTATCGCCTCGACGAGATCAAGGGAAAACATCACCGTATCTTCTGCGACGAGAGCTTCTATCGTGAGCGGCCCCATTTCTGGGAGGATCTGGCCCAGGGGCGCTTCAAGTCTGGCCAGTTTCTGCGGCGAGGCCATCATGGAGAGGAAGTCTGGATTGAGGCCACCTACAACCCCATCTTTGGTGCAGGTGGCAAGGTGACCAAGGTGATCAAGTTTGCCGCCGATATCACGGCCCAGATAAAGCGAGCCCATGCGGTGCAGGAGGTTGCCGAGGTGGCCAGATCGACTTCGGTTGAGACCGAACAATCGGCTCGCAAGGGGGTCAATCTGTTGACGGGGGTGGTGGAGACATCGGCCAGTATCGCCTCGCAGATGGAGGAGGCCAGCGACTACATGGACAAACTCAACGCCCAGTCACAAAGCATTGAGGCTATTGTTTCAACCATCAGCGGGATCGCCGATCAGACCAATTTGCTGGCGCTCAATGCCGCTATCGAGGCGGCCCGGGCCGGTGATCAGGGGAGGGGATTTGCGGTGGTGGCCGACGAAGTGCGCCAGCTGGCGGCCCGAACGTCTCAATCGACCGGGGAGATAGCCAATGTGGTGCGCAAGAATCGTGAGCTCACCGGTCAGGTCAGCGCCCAGATGGGGGCCGTCTCTTCCAGTGCCCAGCAGGGCCAGCGACAAATTGGTGAGGTGGCGAGTGTGATGGAGGAGATCCGCCGCGGGGCCGAGCATGTTTCGGTGACCATCGCCGGCCTCTCTCACTCCTGAGGCCAGAAGGATAACGACAAAGGGCGCCGAGGCGCCCTTTGTGCAATACAGCAAGGTTTACTCTACTTCCAGCTCGCCGCAGAAGCGGTACCCTTCGCCGTGAATAGTGGCGATGATCTCGGGGGTATCGGTCACGCTCTCGAAGTGTTTGCGAATACGACGGATGGTCACGTCGACGGTGCGATCGTGGGGCTTGAGCTCGCGACCGGTCATCTTCTTGAGCAGCTCGGCACGGGTCTGGATCTGGCCGGGATTCTCACAGAAGTGCAGCATGGCGCGAAACTCGGAGCGGGGCAGCTTGAAGAGATCGCCGCTCGGGCTGACCAGAGCGCGGCTGTTGATGTCCAGTGCCCAGCCGTTGAATTTGTAGCGCTCAACCAGTTTCTTCTCTTCACCGGCACCATTGGCGTTCATGGTACGGCTGAGCAGGTTGCGGGCACGGATCGTCAGCTCACGGGGGTTGAAGGGCTTGGTGATGTAGTCATCGGCACCGATCTCGAGACCGAGGATCTTGTCTACCTCATTGTCACGGCCGGTCAGGAACATCAGGGCGATGTTGTCGTGCTCGCGCAGCTCACGGGCCAGCAACAGGCCGTTTTTGCCCGGCAGGTTGATGTCCATGATCACCAGATTGATGGTGTGGCTGGTCAGGGCCTGATGCATCTCGTCGCCATTGTTGGCCTCGAGAACGGTGTAGCCTTCGGCCTCAAAGATGCTCTTGAGGGTATTGCGGGTGACGAGTTCGTCTTCGACGATCAGAATGTGTGGTGTTTGCATGAATGTTCCCGGATTCGTAGCAACTGATTATTAAAATTTAACACTGTCGGTTCAGCCTGACCCTGATTCTGGTGTCCTGAAAAAGAATTACGTCATCCTGGGGTTGCAGTTCAGATCGGCAGACCTGTAAGTCGGCATCGGCCCACTCCGTGGCCTTGTGCTGGCGTCGATAGAAGCTTGTCACGCCATGTTCTAGAGGGTAGTCCATTACGATGGTTGTGGCATTTTATCAGTTAACAGAGACATAACAACACTCTTTGGTGTTGGATAGCAACTATTTAACTCCGGCTTGATGTAGGTCAAATCGCCGGTAAGGGGCCCGCAACGGGGCTCCTGGCCCCTCCTCCAGTGGGTGGGTGTAGGGTATTTGTTACATTTCACAGGCATCAAACATGTGGGAAAACTACAAACAAATTCGCTTTCTGGCCGAGGTGCCCACACCAGATTGGCCCTGTTTCGCCATCATCACCGCCTGGAATCCGGCGAGCCAGCCATTGACCCGGACCGAGAACGAGCTGCGCCATCAGGCTCTGCTGGCCAGGCTGTGTGACTACCCTCATCTGGGGGTATGGGGGAGTGCCCCTGATCTGGGGTGGCAGGAGTTCAGCCTGGCGGTGGCCTGCCCGCTTTCCGTCGCCATGGGGCTGGCGGCCGAGCACGGGCAAAATGCCATTTATTGGATCGAGGGGGGGTGTTTGTCCCTGATCCCTGTGTTGCTGGCAGAGGAGGTTGTCGTGTTGGGGGCGCTCGCCCCCTACTGGATTGCACCGGGGGAAAGTCGTTGAAATAATGGGCACTGATGCCATCAAGGATGAAGGAGTCTTCCATGTTACTGCGCCCTTCCAGGGATCTGTTACCGGACCTGTGTGATAACCATGCCGAGCGGCTGCAAGTCGCCTCAATCCCCTTTAATGATTACGGTGGCCACACCACCTTCTTCGGACGGGTGGTGACCCTCTCCTGTTTCGAGGACAACAGTCTGGTGCGCGAACTGGTCGCTCAGGATGGGCGAGGCCGGGTGCTGGTCATCGATGGTCAGGGGTCACTGCGCCGTGCACTGCTTGGGGATCTGCTGGCCCAGAAGGCGGTCGACAACGGTTGGGAGGGGGTGGTGATCAACGGGGCCGTGCGCGATGTGGTCACCCTGGGAACCCTGCCCCTGGGGGTCAAGGCCCTGGGAAGTTGTCCGATCAAGACCGAGAAGCTGGGGTTGGGCGAGCGGGATGCCGTGTTGCAGTTTGCCGGTTTGGTGATACATCCTGGCGACTATCTCTATGCCGATCCCAACGGGGTGGCGGTGAGTGCCGACGCATTGCTGGACTAAAACTGATAGCCAATTCCCAAGGTCAGACTCGACTCCTTGCTGACGCCCAAATCGGCTTGCAGAGAGAGCGATGGGCGCAGCCGCAGAGCACTATTGAGTTGCAGCTCGGTGCGCCCCGTGCCGAGGCTAAGCTGTCTGAGTTGTCCACCCAGGGTGAGTGAAGGGAGCAACTGGTAGCGTACGCCGGAGCCGAGGGTGTGCCCTGCCACCGTCTGCTGGCCGGCGAGGGCCGAGCCAGCTTCGACAAACCAGCTCCACCCTTCGCCCAGGGGCTGACGATAACCCGTGTTGATGAGCCAGAGATCGAAATGCTCCTGGGTGGGGCGCTGCCCGACCAGCACGCCAGAGTAACCGCTGGTGTAGAGGGCGCTCTCCTTCTCCTGCAGCACCGAATCCCAGACGCCGGCCTGCGCCTGACCCAGCATCCCGAAGATGACGCCTGCCACTGCCAATGTCTTGACCATGTGCCCTCCTCCCTGTGGATGCTGGAAGTACAAGCATGGCACATGCCATACATCTGCAAGTGGCTTTTTTGTCAGCAGTATAAAAATGAAAAAAGCCGGCTCGAGGCCGGCTTGAGGTGTGGGGGAACCCCCTAAATCGCCTCGCTCTTCTCCCGGATCAGCTTGTCGACTACCCCCGGGTCGGCCAGGGTGGAGATGTCCCCCAGACTCTCGGTCTCACCGGTGGCAATCTTGCGCAGGATACGGCGCATGATCTTGCCGGAGCGGGTCTTGGGCAGCCCCTCGGCCCAGTGGATCACATCCGGGGTGGCGATGGCCCCGATCTCTTTACGCACCCACTCCTTGACCTCCTTGTGCAGCTCGCGGCTTGGTTCTTCACCGGCGATCAGGGTCACATAGGCGTAGATGCCCTGACCTTTTATCTCGTGGGGAACCCCCACCACGGCCGCCTCGGCAATCTTGGGATGGGCCACCAGGGCCGATTCGATCTCGGCGGTGCCCATGCGGTGGCCAGAGACGTTGAGCACGTCATCCACCCGACCGGTGATCCAGTAGTAGCCATCCTGGTCGCGGCGGGCACCGTCACCGGTGAAGTAGCGGCCGGGGAAGGTCGAGAAGTAGGTCTGCTCGAAGCGCTCGTGATCGCCAAACACGGTGCGCATCTGACCCGGCCAGGAGTCGGTGATCACCAGGTTGCCTTCGGTGGCCCCCTCCAGCGGCTCGCCCAGGTTGTCGACCAGGGCCGGCTGAACCCCGAAGAAGGGGCGGGTGGCCGAGCCCGGCTTGAGGTCGGTGACGCCGGGCAGCGGAGTGATGAGGATGCCGCCTGTCTCGGTCTGCCACCAGGTGTCGACGATGGGGCAACGCTCATCGCCTATGGTGCGGTAGTACCACTCCCAGGCTTCCGGGTTGATGGGCTCGCCCACCGATCCCATGATGCGCAGGCTGGCGCGGGAGGTCCCTTCAACCGCCTCGTTACCCTTGGCCATCAGGGCGCGAATGGCGGTCGGAGCCGTATAGAGAATGGTGACCTGGTGCTTGTCGACCACCTGGCTCATGCGGTTGGTGGCCGGGTAGTTGGGCACCCCCTCGAACAATATCGTGGTGGCACCGTTCGACAGAGGGCCATAGACCAGATAGGAGTGACCGGTGACCCAGCCCACGTCGGCGGTACACCAGTAAATGTCCTGCTCGTGGTAGTCGAAGACGTACTTGAAGGTCATGGTGGCGTAGACCAGGTAGCCCCCCGTGGTGTGCAGCACCCCCTTGGGTTTGCCGGTAGAGCCCGAGGTGTAGAGGATAAAGAGGGGATCCTCGGCGTTCATGGGTTCGGCCGGGCAGTCGCTACCGACGCTGGCGGTGGCCTCATGCCACCAGAGATCGCGGTGGTTGTGCCAGGCGACATCACCGCCGGTGCGCTTGAGCACGATCACCTTTTCGACTCGGGTATCCGGGTTGGTCAGGGCCTCATCCACGTTCTTCTTGAGGGGAACCGCGCGTCCGCCACGCAACCCCTCATCGGCGGTGATCACCACCCGGGAGCCGGAGTCGATGATGCGCCCGGCCAGGGCCTCGGGGGAGAAGCCACCGAAGACGACGGAGTGAACGGCGCCGATGCGGGTACAGGCCAGCATGGCGATGGCGGCTTCCGGCACCATGGGCATGTAGAGGCAGACCACGTCGCCCTTGTGGACGCCTTGAGCCTTGAGCACGTTGGCAAACTTGCACACCTCGGTGTGCAGCTCACGATAGGTGAGGGTGCGATCCTCGGCCGGGTTGTCCCCTTCCCAGATGATGGCGACCTTGTCAGCGCGCTCGCTCAGATGGCGGTCCAGGCAGTTGGCCGAGACGTTGAGCTGGCCATCCTCAAACCACTTGATGGAGACATGGCCGGGATCGTAGGAGCTGTTTTTGACCCGGGTGTAGGGCTTCATCCAGTCGACTATCTTGCCGTGTTCGCCCCAGAAGGCGTCAGGGTTTTCCACCGAGGCGCGGTACATGGCTTCGTAGCCGGCCTTGTCGATATGGGCATGCTGGGCAATTTGTGACTTGACCGGGTAGACCTTGCTCTCGCTCATTTTGCGGCTCCTTGGCAACACATCCTTTTAATCGTCTCTTAACAACTTATACCTTTGTCCCGACGGGACAAATTAGACTTTTGGATAGCCTGGGTCAGGCCGGTAGTGAGCGCCACATTATTAACCCCTGACAGGGAAAAAGAGGACGTATAGGGGGGTTGCTTTTGTTAGGGTATGGGGATGTTTGATTTCACAGAAGGCACTTCAAGATGATAGGTCTGATCGTGATGACGGCCGCCTGGCAGTTTGACCCCCCGGCTCCTGTGGTGAGCGACAAATTTCCCTCAGTGGTGCTCGAGCAGCCGGCGGGCGAGGCGAAGGGGCTGCGTGAGCAGGTACAGTCCAATTTGGGGCTGGCCGATGAATCCTTCCCGCTGCAATTTTCGGCGCCGCCCCGTTATCAAGGGGAGTCCCCCCTGGTGCGCCATCTTAACGAGAAAGAGCGCGACAACTGGCAACTCCAGTTGGGAAACTAGCCCTTCTGTCGGCCAAAGGCCTGGATGCCGCGTAGCAGCACCAGCAGGCTGAGGCCGAGAAAGGGGAGTGCGGGCAAGATGATTTTCCACCAGGGGGCCAGCGCGGCCCCCTGATTGATAAATTCGATCCAGGCGGCCACCAGGGTCAGCATGCCGGCTATCTGAAAGCGGCGGCGCAGCACCACCTCGACCCCCAGATTGGCGAGATAGAGGGTCAGCAGTATGCCCGCCAGGCCAGTAAGCTGACCGGTGCCGTAGAGCTCCCGGTCGGCGTCAAACAGCAGGGCGAGCAGGGGCACAACCCCCTGCTCCGTCGGGAGCAGGGTCAACAGCCAGCTGGCAATGAGCAGCAGGGCCGTCTTCACCGGGCGGGTTTGACCAGGGTGAGGTAGTTGGCGTCCATGGTGAGGAAGACGCCGAGCAGACGGGCGCAGGCACCGTAGAAACCGAATGCGTCCTTGGTGCGGCATTCGGCCTCGAAGGCGGGCACCCAGGCCAGCAGGTGGTCGTGCAGCAGGCTCTCCTGCTCATCCAGCCACTGCTCGCGGCCGTCGGCGTCCCCCGCCTCGGCGGCGCGGATGATGAGGTTGCCCATCAGATCCAGCTCGATGGCCAGGTGATCGGCCGGCTCCTTGTACTTGTCGCTTACCGAGATGCCAAGGCGTGTCAGTCGCGCCTCCATGCGGGCGGTGGGGGCCTGCATCAGCAGCCGCTGGTCACCGCAGAAGAGGGACTCATAAGGCGGAACCCCCTGCTTGGCGTCGCCGAGAAACAGGGCGGCAAAGTCGGCGGCCAGCTCCAGCTGCCGATCGGGACGCACCAGCAGGCGAGCGATGGCATCGTTAAGTTCTGCCACGGCTTCGCGCATGGGATCCAGGGTGGCGAGGCTTTTCAGGAAGCTGCGCACGTCGTAGGTGTCGTATTCGGCGATCTGCTCGTCGCTCAGTTCGCTGGCAAACAGGGTGGAGAACCACCAGTAGAGTTCGGCCCGGCGTTCGCTGGTGGCCAGAAATTCCTGCATTACTCCTCCGTAGATGCTAATTCGGGAGCCTAGTTGGCTCCCGATTCTAACTGCTTTCCCGCTAAAGGAAACCGTTGCCGGTTTACATGGCGGGGAAGAGGGGATCGATCCCCGCCACCGACTCCGGTGCCCCGAAGGCGGTCACGGCCGGCGCCTGGCCCTTGAACTTCTCCACCTGCACCAGGGCGGTGTGGGCCGTGGTGGCCTGGGAGAGGCGTGAGGCGCCGATGTCGGCGGTCAGCACGTTGGGATCCCCGTAGGTGCAGAGCGTCCCCACCTTGCCCCCCTCCTCGGGGCCGTACCAGGCGCCCTCCTGCAGACGGATGACACCGGGGGCGTAATCCTCGCTCACCACCAGGCCGGCGATCACCTGGCCGCGGTCGTTGAATACCCGTACCAGATCCCCGTCGTTGAGGCCGCGCGCCTTGGCGTCCTGCGGACTCATGTAGAGTGGCTCACGCCCCTGCACCGTGTAGCTGGCCCGGTATTGATCCGAGGAGCAGAGCTGGCTGTGCAGCCGCTTGTCCGGGTGGCACGACTGCAGGTGCAGCGGGAAGCGCGCGCTGCCGCGGCCGCCGTGGGAGCGCTCGTAGGGCTCCATCCAGACCGGGTGCCCAGGGCAGTCGGCGTAGCCGAAGCCGGCGATGGTCTTGGAGTAGATCTCGATGAGGCCGGATGGCGTGCCGAGCGGCTCCAGATCCGGCTCGTCGCGAAACGCCTGGTGGCGTACCCAGGGTTGGCCGGCCGGGAAGGTGACGAACCCCTCGCCGCTCCAGAACTGGCTGAAACGTGGCAGACGCACCCCGATGCCGCGACCCTGCAGACGGGCGTCGTCGTAAATGCTCTGGATCCAGGTCATCTTGCTCTTGCCCCCGGTGAAGGCCTCCTCGCGCCCGAAGCGGCGGCAGAGATCGGCGAAGATGTCGTAGTCATCGCGCGCCTCGAACAGGGGCTCGACCACCTTGTACATGGCCAGGATGCCGGCGTTGGAGTGGGAGCCCCACTGCTCGATGTCGTCGCGCTCATAGGTGGTGGTGGCCGGCAGGACGATGTCGGCGAAGCGGCAGCTGGCCGTCCACTGGTGATCGACGCTGACCACCGTCTCCAGCTTGCGCCAGGCCGCCACCATCTTGTTGCGATCCTGCTGGTGGTGGAACGGGTTGTTGCCGCAGAAGAGGGCCATCTTCATCTCGGGGAAGACGATCTTCTGGCCGTTGAAGTCGATGGTCTCGCCCGGGTTCAGGATGCAGTCGACGAAGCGGGCCACCGGGATGAACCTGGAGTAGCCCTTGAAGCTGCCATCGTGGATCGGCTTGGCGCCGGGCACCACGGAGCTGAAGCCCGACATGATGGGGCCGGCCGAGGTGATGGTGCCGGCGCCGTTGTAGTGCCAGCCAAACCCGAAGCCGCCGCCGGGCAGGCCAATCTGGCCCAGCATGGCCGCCAGCACCACCAGCATCCAGGCGTACTGCTCACCGTGGTGCATGCGCTGCACGCACCAGCCACCGATGATCTGGGTGCGACCGCCGGCCATAGTGCGCGCCAGATCGCGGATGGTGTCGGCGGGTACGCCACAGATGGCAGAGGCCCACGTCGCGTCTTTCACCTGACCGTCCCGGGTGCCCAGCAGATAGGGGAGGAACTGATCGAAGCCCGTGGTGTAGTTCTTCAGGAACTTCTCGTCGTGCAGCTTCTCGCTATAGAGGGTGTGGGCTATCCCCAACATCAGGGGGAGATCGGTCTGGGGATAGAGGGCGACCTGCTCACAGCCGAGGAAGTTCTGGGTCTTGGACTTGACCGGATCGACGCTGATGACCCGGATCTGGCCGACCGCCACCTTCTCCTTGAGCTGTTGCCAGTAGTCGTAGACGCTGTGATCCGGCACCAGCCAGCCCACCTGCAAGTTCTTGATGGGGTCCGATCCCCAGATCACCACTGTCTTGCTGTGCTCCAGCACCAGGGGCCAGGAGGTTTGCTGCTCGTACACCTCCATGGCGCCCGCCACATGGGGCAGGATCACCTGGGCGGCGCCGGTGGAGTAGTCACCGGCCTTGGCCAGGTAGGTGCCGTGCAGGTTCATGGCGCGCCCCAGCATGGCGCCGGCGGAGTGCAGCTTGCCCACCGACTGCCAGCCGGAGTGGCCCGCATAGAGGGCACTCGGGCCATAGGTTTTCTGCACCCGCTCCAGCTCGTGGTAGACGAAGTCCAGCGCCTGGGACCACTTGACCCGCACGAAGCGGTTCTGGCCGCGCTCGCGGGTGTCGGAGCGGTAGCCCTTGCGCAGCCAGTCCAGCCGCACCATGGGGTAGCGCACCCGGGAGGGGTTGTAGACCACCTCATGCAGCCCCTTGAGCATGTCGGTAGGGTGCTTGTCGTGTTCAAACGGCAGGGTCTCGACCCAGCGGCCATTCACCACCCGGGCACGGAAGGCGCCCCAGTGGGAGCCCGACTGCACCAGTTTCTCGCCCGATTCGGCGGCCATGGCGGCCCGCCCCAACAGGGAGGGACCGATCAGGGTGGCGGCACTACCGGCCAGCAGGCCACCCAGGAAACCACGACGGGATACGTTGATCATTGTGTTGTTCCTCTCTCAATGGGGTTTCAGTGGTGACCCTGACCACCGGTGTCGGCGGCGTGGCTCTGCAGGTATTTGAGCAAGGTGCGCTCCTCTTCCTTGCTGAGGCGGTAATAGGCGGACATGGCCTTGAGCCCGGAGATCCAGCCGTTGGCGCTGAAGTGGGCGGGATCCGGGGCCGCATGGCAGGAGTTACAGGTGGACTTGTACATCTCGCCGGCGTAGTCCCAGATGGGTTTGAGGCTGCTCTCGAGCCCCTGACCGTCGGTCCAGGCGGTCACCTTCACCTGCTGCCACTGGATGTGGGTGGCGCTGTCGGTCTGCTCGCCGAGCAGGGTCTCGGTGGCCTTGAGCTCGTCGCGCACGGTGGCGACGAAGACCCGCTTGCCCATGTACTCGCTCAGCACCCGACCGGTACCCAGAGTCTCGCGCCACCCCTCGATGGCCACCTGCAGGCGATCCCCGTCGCGCTCAAGCACGCTCACCTTGCTGGCAGGCAGCAGCTTGCCCACCGGCTCTGTGCTCGTGGCCGAGGCGAACAGGTCCTTCTCACCCAGGGTGTAGAGGGTCTCGGCCTCGGGGGCCGTCTTGGCCTCGCTCTTGAGCTTGTCGAAGGTGGCGCGAAAGCCCCCGGCCATGTTGGGCAGCTCATGGGCTATCCCCTTGTGGCACTCGATACAGTTCATGTTCTTGGCGGCCGCTTCCGTCATCGCTTTGGCGGCAGCCGGGGACTGCTTGGCGTGGTCCATGGCGCTGTAGTCGTGGCAGGACTTGCAGGTCTTGGAGCCCTGGCTGCTCATGCGATTCCACACCTTCTCGGCCAGATGCAGGCGGCGCTCCTCAAACTTCTCCTGGGTGTCGATGCTGTGGCCTATGTACTGCTGATAGAGGTCGTTGGCCGCCTCCATCTTGCGTGACACCTTGCCGACGAAGTCCTTCGGCTGGTGGCAGTCGGTACAGATGGCGCGCACGCCGGAGGCGTTTTGGTAGTGCACCGACTCCTTGTACTCCTGGTAGACGGTCTCTTTCATGGTGTGACAGGAGATACAGAACTCGAGAGAGCTGGTCTTCTCGAAGCCGTAGTGCAGGCCAACGGAGCCGGCCAGGGTCACGGCAACCCCGGCCAGAACCAGGGCCAGCACCGACCAGCGGCGGCTGGGAGTGCGCAGGAAGTGCCACAGTTTTTTCATCGGATGGGTCTCGCATCGCTATTTTGATGGAGGCCATAGTAGGGAGGGGGTGTGAACAGGGCTGCCCCTGGCTATTAACGAATAAGGGGTAATTATGAAAGAATGTGAATAGAATACCCCCTCCACTGCGCACGAGGCTCCCCATGTCCCATCACATCCTGGTCGTCGAGGACGACATCGTCACCCGAGAACGCCTCCTTGGCTATTTTGAGCGGGAAGGCTACCGGGTGACGGCGGTGGGGGATGGCGCGGCCATGCGTGAGGTTCTGGCGCGCGAGCCGGTCTCCCTCATCATGCTCGACATCAACCTGCCGGGAGAGGATGGCCTGCTGCTCACTCGCGAGTTGCGGGCCCGCAGCACAGTGGGGATCATCCTGGTGACCGGTCGCAGCGATGCGGTGGACAGGATCGTCGGCCTCGAGATGGGGGCCGACGACTATGTCACCAAGCCATTCGAGCTGCGCGAGCTGCTGGTGCGGGTCAAGAACCTGTTGTGGCGTATCTCCCTGGCGCAGCAGGCTCCGGCGCCCGTCGACCAGGACGATGCCATTGGTTTTGGCCCCTGGCGCTTCGACATTCCCCGTCGTCAGCTCAGCAAGGACGGGGTGCCGGTGCGCCTGACCAAGGCCGAGTACGAGGTGCTGGTGGCCTTCGTCGCCCACCCGGGGCGGGTGCTCAGCCGTGAGCGATTGCTCTCTCTCATCAGCCACAGGGGCGATGGGCCGAGCGATCGCACCATCGATGTGCTGATCCGCCGCCTGCGCGGCAAGATGGAAGAGGATCCCCGCGATCCGCAGCTGTTCGTCACTGTGCACGGGGAGGGCTATCTGTTCGCCGGGGCCGTGAGCGGTTAGGGCGCTCGAGAATGTGGGGCAGGTCGTCGCCTGTCTCGTGCTTCTGAGGCTCTTTATGGTCCGCTCTTTTCGGATGCGATGCGGTAGACAGGGCGAAAATCCCCGTCGGAGAGGCTGTCCCGGGTGTCGGGTAACGCCCTCTCCAGGGTCAATATGGGAGGGGCCAGGTGGCGCGGGCAGCGCGCCTCACTGGCGTCAGGTTGGTTGAGCAGGCAGACCGCCTGGGCCACGGCGAGGCGTCCCTGCAGACGCATCTGATCGCTGTTGGCCACCAGAATGCGCCCGCGCAGCAGCCCCCGCTGCACCCCGTGACTGAAGTAGGTCGCGGCGATGGCGGGTCGGGGGCGGCCGGAGAGCTCGCTCATGGCCACCTCGGCGGCGATGGCGCCCCCCACCAGATAGTCGAGATCCGGGTACTGGCGCAGCACCTGTTGCACCAGGGTGCGCTGGATCTCCCGGCTGTTGTCGCCACGCCGGGTGGTCACCAGCGTGACCGCGCTCCCCTCTATGGCGTTGGCAAAGGCCGGCTCCACCAGATTGTTGCCCCCCCGCTCGGCGGGCCCGGGGAAGAGAGCAACCCGCACCGCCGGGCTGCCGGCCGGATGGCGCCGGGCCAGCCACTGACCGATGCGTGCCCCCATCTCGGCCCAGTCCACCCCCACCTCGGCGACCGCCAGGCCCGGTGCCAGGGCATTGACCACCCCGAAGACAGGAACCCGGCTGGCGCGGATGGTGCCGGCCAGGGCGTCTGGCGTGACGCTGCCGAGCAGGATGGCATCGGCCCCCTGCGCCTGGCAGCCGGCAATCTGCCGCTGTTGTTCCTCTTGCGCCTCATAGCCTCCCGCCTCTTGCACCTCGAGGCGCACCCCGAGCCGGCGCGCCTCCTCCACCATGCCCTGATTGACCGAGAGCCAGTAGGCGTCGCGCAGGTGAGGGTAGAGGGCGCAGAGCAGATAGGGGCGTGTCGCCCGCACGGGCGGGGTCCAGCCATCGAGGGGGGACGCGGCACGGGCCGGGCTCGTCGGGGAGACGAGGGCGAGCGAGGCGGCAAGCAGGGTCAGCAGGTTTCGGCTTCGCATGGCGGGGGCTTTTGGTAGAGTGTGGGGAGTCATTATCCCCATTCTGTCGGCATCGACAATCAAGGTATGCGTATGTCCCTGCTCTCCAGCCTGCGTGGCCGGCTGCTGATCGCCTTCTCCCTGATGGCGCTGCTCACCCTGGGCGCTAGCCTGCTCGGCTGGCTGGGGTTGGGTCATATCGCCACCCTGGCCCAGCGCATGGAGCGCACTCTGCCGGCCCTCGACAGTGCCCGCGAGCTGGCTCGGGTCGGGGGCGATATTCTCACCACCTCGCGCCTGCTGGTGGCCTCTGACAGCGAGGCGGAGCGTACCCGTCAGGGGCAGCGCTTGACTCTGGAAGGGCGTCGCCTGGTGGCCCTGGTGGAGAGCCTGGACCGGGAGGGGGACGGGGCGCGGCGGGCGCGGCTCGAGCAGTTGCAGCTCGCCCTTATCGGTAACCTGGGTCGACAGGGGCTGCTGGTGGGGGAGCGTCTCAGCCTGGAGCAACAGGGTCTGAATCTGCGTGAGACGCTGGTCAGTGACGCCGGCGAGGTGGCCGAGTTGGCGCGCAGTCAGATGGAGAACGCCCAGAGCCTGCTGGTGGCGGGAATGGGGGAGCTCTATGGCCTCACGGGGAGCGCGGCCAGGGTACGCCTCGATACCCTGCTCGATCGGGATCTCGACTGGCTCGAGCAGATGACAGAGCTGCGCCATCGCGCCCTCGCCCTGCAGCAGCGGATCGAGGAGATGGGGCGCGCCGCCAGTGGCAACGAGGTGACCGCCCTGATGAGACAGACCGACCAGGATCTGGCGGTGCTGGCATTACGCGCCCATGCCCTGGCCGACCCCGATCGGCAGGGAGCGGCCAGGGCCGCCCTGACGCGACTGGCACAGGCTGAACGTCTCGGTCGGGTACGCGGTCAGTGGCTCGATACCGAGCGAATGATCGGGGAGTTGGGTGAACGTAACCAACAGCTGATGGAGACCATGAATGGCGAGGTGGCCGAGCTGGTGGCACAGGAGCGTGCTCGCCTGGGCGAGCGGCAACACCTGCTGGCCGAGCGGCTGCGCCTGCTTACCCGGGCGCTGGCCCTGATCGGCCTCATCTCGCTGGTGCTGATGGGCATACTGATGGTGCGGGCGGTACAGCGCGGTATTCTGGCTCCTCTGCAGGAGGCTACCGGCGCCATCGAGCGCCTTGCCCACGGGGAGTTGGAGGTTGCCCTGCCCAATCCGGCCGGGAGCGATGAGCTGGCCGCCATGGGGGAGGCGCTGGAAGTGTTCCGGCGCAACGCCATCGAGCTGCGCGGCTATCAGTCCGAGCTGGAGCAGAGGGTCAGTGAGCGCACGCAGGCCCTCAACGAGGCCAATGACCGACTCGCCCTGGAGGTGGCTCGCCAGAAGGAGGCGCGCGCCGAGGCCGAGCAGGCCAACCGGGCCAAGTCGGTCTTCCTCGCGACCATGAGCCACGAGATCCGCACCCCCATGAACGGCATTCTGGGTGGGCTCTCCCTGCTCGAAGGGACGCCTCTCGATAGCGAACAGCGTCGCTATCTGGGGGCGGTGGAGCACAGCGGCGAGTCCCTGCTCGAGATCCTCAACGACATCCTCGACTACTCCAAAATCGAGGCGGGCCACCTGGAGGCGCGCCGCGCCCCGTTCGATCTGCGCGCCCTGCTCGGCGATCTGGTTGCCCTCTTTACCCCCAGGGCCGAGGGGCGCGGGCTGTCACTGACGCTCAACTGTGCCGCCACTGTCTCTGCCGTGGTGGAGGGGGATGCCGGCAAGCTGCGCCAGGTGCTCGCCAACCTGATCGGCAATGCCATCAAGTTTACCCGCCATGGCGGCGTGACCCTGACGGTGGGGCCGCTCGAGTGCGCCGGCCCCTGTCTGCAGCCCTGCTTGCGCTTCACGGTCAGCGACACAGGCCCTGGCATCCCGGCACATGAGCAGGAGGCGGTCTTCGAGGCGTTTCGCCAGCGTGGCCGCGATGCGGGTCACCCGGGGGGAACCGGATTGGGACTGGCCATCAGTCGTCGTCTGGTGCAGGCCATGGGGGGCTTTCTGGCCCTGGAGAGCCAGCCGGGGGAGGGGTGCCGTTTCTCGTTTTCCCTGTCGCTCCAGCCGGCCGAGCTGCTGGCGCCCGAACCGGTGACCCTGCACGTCGGGGGGGCCCACCTGTTGCTGGTGGAGGACAACCCCATCAACCGCCTGGTAGCCGAGGGGATGCTGCGCCGCCTCGGTCACCGAGTCACCCTGGCCGAGGATGGCCGCCGCGCCCTGGCCCTGGTGACCGAGCGCCCCTTCGATCTGGCGCTGGTGGATCTCAACCTGCCCGATACGGATGGCATCACCCTGCGCGAGGATCTTGCCGAGATCAGCCTGGAGGAGCACGGCCGCCCGCTGCCGGCCCTGGCGGTCACCGCCCAGATGTACCCGGAGGATGTGCAGCGCTGCCTCGACGCCGGCTTTGCCGGCTTCGTCGGCAAGCCCCTGCGCCTGGCGACGCTCGGTGCGGCGATCGCCGCCCACTGGCAGGGGCCTCTAACGGGGCAGGAGGAGGGGCCCACCTCCCCGCTTCAGGGATTGGCGAGGGACAGGGCCCTGCTCGGCGAGGAGAGGGGGGCGCGGCTGCTGGCCCTGTTCCACGAGCAGGGGGAGCAACTGGTCGGCGAGCTGCTGGCGAGCGAGCCCGGTGAGGCGCGCCGCCGGCTGGCCCATCGCTTGAGGGGCAGTGCCCTGAGTCTGGAGGCGACCCCCCTGGCGGAGTTGTGTCAGGCCATCGAGCGTGGTGAGAGCGGGATCGAGGGATTGGCCACCTGCTGGCGCCAGACGCTGGCTGCCCTGAAGTGACTCAAGACAGGGGCAGGGTCAGCAGCTGGCCGCGGGCGTCGGGCAGACCGACCGGCTGCCAGCCCAGACGCGCGTAGAAGCTGACCGCCGGCAGGTTACTTGGCGAGACCCGCAGCCCCGCCCGCTGGCTGCCGGCGGCGCGGATCCGCGCCAGCGCCTGATCGTGCAGCCAGCGGCCGGCCCCCAGACCGCGCCAGGGTGGGCAGAGATAGAGCAGATAGAGGTAGCCCTCCTGCACCCCACCGGGGCGCACCAGCGCCGGGCTGAGCTCGAGCTGGCCGATGATCTCGTCTTCATGCCAGAGGTGATGCAGGCGACCGAGCGCCTGCAGGCGGGCGAGCCAGGCCAGGGTGTCCTGCTCGTCGAAGGTGTCGAGTTGGCCGAAGCTGATGCGCCAGGCATCGCGGCGAAACGGCAGGCAGTGGCTCAGGTGGGTGGCCGGTTCGGCGGGCAGCAGCCGGTACATGGATACTCCGGAGAGGAAGAGAGGCCCCATGGTAGCCAGGTTGCGGCATGCGACGCAATTTACAATTTATAAACAAATTTTTAAGTGGTCGGGCTGTCCCTTTGATCCCGGTCACGTTACAATGCGCGAGCCTTGATTTCACCCACGCGCAAACGATTTTCAGGAGAGAAACGGATGTTGAAACGTGACATGACCATCGCCGGCTATGATCCAGAGCTGTGGCAGGCCATCACCAATGAAAACCGTCGTCAGGAAGAGCACATCGAGCTCATCGCGTCCGAGAACTACACCAGCCCGCGGGTCATGGAAGCCCAGGGCTCCCAGCTGACCAACAAGTACGCCGAAGGCTACCCGGCCAAGCGTTACTACGGCGGTTGCGAGTATGTGGACGTGGTTGAGACCCTGGCCATCGAGCGTGCCAAGGAGCTGTTCGGTGCCACCTATGCCAACGTGCAGCCCCACTCCGGCTCCCAGGCCAACAGCGCCGTCTACATGGCCCTGCTGCAGCCGGGCGATACCGTGCTGGGCATGAACCTGGCCCACGGCGGTCACCTGACCCACGGCTCCCCGGTCAACTTCTCCGGCAAGCTGTACAACATCATCCCCTACGGTATCGACGAGTCCGGCAAGATCGATTACGACGACATGGAGCGCCAGGCCGTAGAGCACAAGCCGAAGATGATGATCGGCGGCTTCTCCGCCTACTCCGGCATCGTCGACTGGGCCCGTATGCGCGAGATCGCCGACAAGGTGGGTGCTTACCTGTTCGTCGACATGGCCCACGTGGCCGGTCTGATTGCCGCCGGCGTCTATCCCAACCCGGTTCCCCACGCCCACGTGGTCACCTCCACCACCCACAAGACCCTGGCCGGTCCCCGTGGTGGCCTGATCCTCTCCGCCGCCGACGACGAGGAGCTCTATAAGAAGCTCAACTCTGCCGTCTTCCCGGGTGGTCAGGGTGGCCCGCTGATGCACGTCATCGCCGGCAAGGCCGTGGCCTTCAAAGAGGCGCTGGAGCCCGAGTTCAAGACCTACCAGGCCCAGGTGGTGAAGAACGCCAAGGCGATGGCCGCCACCTTTATGGCGCGTGGCTACAAGATCGTCTCCGGCGGCACCGACAACCACCTGATGCTGGTGGATCTGATCGGCCGCGAGCTGACCGGTAAGGATGCCGATGCAGCGCTCGGCAAGGCCAACATCACGGTCAACAAGAACTCGGTGCCGAATGACCCGCGCTCCCCGTTCGTCACCTCAGGGGTGCGCATCGGCACCCCGGCCATCACCCGCCGCGGCTTCAAGGAAGCCGAGTCCATCGAGCTGGCCCACTGGATCTGCGACGTGCTGGACAACCACGACAACGACGAAGTGCTGGCCACCGTACGCGAGAAGGTGCTGGAGATCTGCCGCCGCTTCCCGGTCTATGCCTGATAACGGCCTTAATCCGGTTTGAGACCAATGCCACCCCCGGGTGGCATTGTTTTTTCAGGATTTTAGTGCCCGTGCTACACTGGCGCTCATTTCGTTACAGCCTGCTGCGGAGGCGTCATGCATTGCCCGTTTTGTAGTGCCGTGGATACCAAGGTGATCGACTCCCGGCTGGTGGCCGAGGGGCACCAGGTGAGGCGGCGGCGCGAGTGCCTGCAATGCCGCGAGCGATTCACCACCTTCGAGATGGCCGAGCTGGTGATGCCGCGGGTCATCAAGAGCAACGGCTCGCGCGAGCCGTTCAACGAGGACAAGCTGCGCGCCGGCATACTGAGAGCACTGGAGAAGCGTCCGGTGAGCATGGAGTCCATCGAGCAGGGTATCAACCGCATCAAGTCTGCCCTGCGTGCCACCGGCGAGCGGGAGGTGCCGAGCGAGCTGGTGGGCAACCTGGTGATGGAGGAGCTCAAGGCCCTCGACAAGGTGGCCTACATTCGCTTTGCCTCCGTCTACCGCAGCTTCGAAGACATTCGTGAGTTTGGCGAAGAGATCGCCAAATTGGAGAAGTGATGTTTAGCCAAGACGATCACCGCTGGATGAGCCGCGCCCTCGAGTTGGCGCGGCGCGGCATCTACACCACGGCCCCCAACCCCAGCGTCGGCTGTGTATTGGTCAACGAAGGCGAGGTGGTGGGTGAGGGGTATCACCGGCGCGCCGGGGAGCCCCATGCCGAAGTGCATGCCCTGCGGGCGGCGGGCGAGCTGGCCCGTGGCGCCACCGCCTACGTCACTCTGGAGCCTTGCTCCCACCACGGCCGCACTCCCCCCTGCGCCAACGCCCTCATCGAGGCCGGTGTGGCCCGGGTGGTGGCCGCCATGGTTGACCCCAATCCCCAGGTGGGGGGACGCGGCCTGCGCCTGCTCGCCGAAGCCGGCATAGAGACCGCGCACGGCCTGCTGGCGGCCGAGGCCGAGGCGCTCAACCCGGGCTTTTTCAAGCGCATGCGCACCGGTTTCCCGCGAGTGACCCTGAAGATGGGGGCGAGCCTGGACGGGCGCACCGCCATGGCCAGCGGCGAGAGCCAGTGGATCACCTCCCCCGAGGCGCGCCGCGACGTGCAGCGCCTGCGCGCGCGCCACGACGCCGTGCTCTCCACCGCCACCACAGTGCTGGCGGATGACGCCTCGCTCACCGTGCGTTGGGACGAGCTGCCCGAGAGCGTCAAGGCCGTCTACCCCATCGATCGCCTGCGCCAGCCGGTGCGCGTTCTCGTCGACTCGAAGAACCGCCTCACTCCGGCCCAGTCCCTGTTCGGCACGGGCGGCGAGGTGTGGCTGGCGCGCCACACTGCGGATGGCACTTGGCCCGCGTCGGTGCGCGAGACCCTGGTGCCGCGTCTGGGGGAGGGGCTCGATCTGGTGAGTCTCTTCATGGTGCTGGCCAGACAGAATATCAACTCTGTGCTGGTGGAGGCGGGCGCCTCGATCGCCGGCGCCCTCATCAATGCCGGCCTGGTCGACGAGCTGGTGCTCTACCAGGCCCCGAAACTCTTGGGGGATGCCGGCCGCGGCCTGTGTCACCTGCCGGGGCTCGAGAAGCTCTCGCGCGCCCCCAGACTCGAGTTGACCGACGTGCGCCGCGTCGGCCCGGATATCCGCATCACAGCCAAGGTGGTTTGACATGTTTACCGGCATCATAGAAGCGGTCGGCACCCTGACAGCCCTGCAGCGCCAAGGGGATGACGTCACCCTGACGGTGCACGCCCCCGCGCTCGATTTTTCCGACGTGAAGCTCGGCGACTCCATCGCCACCAACGGGGTCTGCCTCACCGTCGTGAGTCTGGGAGAGCGCAGCTACAGCGCAGACGTCTCTCTTGAGACCCTCAATCGTACCCGTTTTGTCGACGCCAAGGTGGGCGATCGGGTCAATCTGGAGAAGGCCCTGCTGCCCACCACCCGCCTTGGCGGCCACCTGGTCTCGGGCCACGTGGACGGGGTAGGCCTGGTCAAGAGCAAGTCATCCAGCGGCCGTGCCATCGAGTACTGGATTGCAGCCCCCGGGGAGCTGGCCCGCTATATCGCCGAGAAGGGCTCGATCGCGGTGGACGGCATCAGCCTCACGGTCAACGCCGTGAAGGGATGCGAGTTTCGCCTCACCATAGTCCCGCACACGGCCCAGGAGACCACCATAGCCCAGTGGAAGCCGGGCACCCGGGTCAACCTGGAGGTAGATCAGATAGCCCGCTACCTGGAGCGCCTGATGCAAGGGGAGCGGGGCTCCCAGAGTTCCCTGACCCTGGAGAAGCTGGCCCAATCCGGCTTTTTGTGACCAAGACGGCATTGAAACGCCCCGGTCTGCCCTCATCTTGACCGGGTACCCCGAACGATTCTGGAGAAGCACATGGCACTGAGCAGCACCGCCGAGATTATCGCCGACATCAAGGCCGGCAAGATGGTGATCCTGATGGACGACGAGGACAGAGAGAACGAGGGGGATCTCATCATGGCCGCCTCCTGCGTGCGGCCCGAGGACATCAACTTCATGGCCCGCTACGGCCGTGGCCTCATCTGTTTGACCCTGACCCGGGATCGCTGCAAGCAGCTGGCCCTGCCCCTGATGGTGGACCGTAACAATGCCCAGTTCTCCACCGCCTTCACCGTCTCCATTGAGGCGGCAGAAGGGGTCACCACCGGCATCTCGGCCGCCGATCGCGCCGTTACCGTGCTGGCCGCCGTGGCGCCGGATGCCAAGGCCGCCGATCTGGTGCAGCCGGGTCACATCTTCCCGCTGATGGCCCAGGACGGGGGGGTGCTGACCCGCGCCGGCCACACCGAGGCCGGTTGCGATCTGGCCCGGTTGGCGGGCCACGAGCCGGCGGCCGTCATCGTCGAGATCCTCAACGAAGACGGCACCATGGCGCGGCGCCCGGATCTCGAGCTGTTCGCCGCCGAACACGGCATCAAGCTTGGCACCATCGCGGATCTCATCGAGTATCGCAACCAGAACGAGACCACGGTGGAGCAGGTGGCCGCGTGCAAACTGCCGACCGAGTTCGGGGAGTTTGACCTCATCACCTTCCGCGACACCGTCGACAACCAGATCCACTTCGCCCTCAAGAAGGGGGAGGTCAGGCAGGATGCACCGACCCTGGTGCGGGTGCACCTGCACGATGTGCTGAGCGATCTGCTGATGACCGATCGCCACGCGGCGCGCAGCTGGCCGCTGGCCAAGTCGATGGCGCGCATCGCCAGCGAGGGGGGCGTGCTGGTGATCCTGGGTGCCGAGGCGAGCGGCCAGGAGATCATCAACCGGGTGCGCCAGTTCGAGGCGGTGGACAAGGGCGAGCAGCCGGAAGGGGCCAAGTGGCAGGGCACCTCGCGCCGGGTCGGCGTCGGCTCCCAGATCCTCAAGGCCCTGGGCGTGCGCCAGATGCGCCTGCTTAGCACCCCGAAGAAGTACCACGCCCTCGGCGGCTTCGGCCTGGAAGTTGTGGAGTACGTGGGCGAGTAGGCCATTTATGGTTAATAAGGGCTGACGCTACGGCGCCAGCCTTTTTTTCTCTTATTCAGGGAGGTATCTATTAAGCCCGATATGCCCCCATCATTTCATCTGTGTTTACTGTCAATAGTGGACTGAAAAATCATGGCTTTTTTCCTCCATACATGACGGTCGATCTCTCACCATCTGAGTCTGTTCTTATTTTAATCGTTGCGATAATATAGCCGCGTTCAGGTTTGTGTCGATGGTCAAATACTGCCATCTCACGATTTAATTAACATAAAAAACAAGTAGTTAATAATGGGTTGGATCTTCAGGTTACCCCTTGGACAAGGGGTGACTCTCTTGTCGTTGTTTGTCGCCTTTCACGCTCTGTCGGCAAC
The DNA here is from genome assembly GCF_040908155.1 of Aeromonas sp. R6-2. Lineage (NCBI taxonomy): Bacteria > Pseudomonadati > Pseudomonadota > Gammaproteobacteria > Aeromonadales > Aeromonadaceae > Aeromonas > Aeromonas sp. R6-2. The sequence continues at coordinate 78,955 of NZ_JBFODE010000037.1, forward strand.
TCACATTACCTCTCCGTCCGTGCAATCGGAAATCGAGCAGCAACAGCGTGCCCAACTCGAGGAGGCGGCCCGTCAGCGTGAAGATGTGGCGCGTCCGATAACCCTGCCCAAGCCAAGTCCATCCGGAGAGGTCGAGGCCACAGGCCCCTGTTTTGAAGTCACCACGATTCGGTTTGAGGGGAGCTCGGTTCTCGATGAGAATGCCCAGGCGGCCTTGAGTCAGCCCTACCTGCACCGTTGCATGGGATTGGCCCAGATCAATGCCCTTATCCGGGATGTGAGTCAGTGGTACCTGGCCCAGGGCTATATCACCAGCCGTGCGTACCTGCCCGAGCAGGATCTGGCCGGGGGGAGGCTCACCATTGGAGCACTCGAGGGACGCATTGAAGCATTTCGTGTCAATGGAGAGCCAGACCCAGTCACCCGGACACTCTTTCCTGGTCTTGTGGGGCAGATCCTCAACCTGCGGGATCTGGAGCAGGGGGTGGATCAACTGTCACGTCTACGCTCCCTAGCCTATCAGCTCGATATTCAGCCCGGTAAGGCCCCCGGGCAATCAGTCGTCAACCTCAAGGGAAGTCGCAACCTGCCGGTGCAGGGGAGCCTCGGATTTGACAATAGCGGTCAGCAGAGCACCGGTGAGGAGCAAGGACAGCTCTCCTTGAGCCTTGATAATCTGCTTTCTCTGGCAGATCAGTGGACTCTGATGGCTGGCAGTAGCACGGATGGGAGGGCGAGCCACAATGCGACCAATTGGCAGGTCGGCATGAGCCAGCCTTATGGCTATTGGCTCTTTGAAGCCGGCTATCAGTACAGCGATTACCGCAACGATCTTCAATCCCGTGGTTATGTCTATGAGACCCGTGGGGATACCCGTACGACCACAGGTACCCTGACCCGAACCCTCTATCGGGACGGAGAGAGTAAATTTTCCGGGGTGGTGGGGGTTACCCATCGTCGCAGCCGCAACTTCGTGTTGGACCAGTTGCTGGAGTCAAGTAGCTATCAACTCTCCTCTCTGCGCCTCGGTCTCAACATGGCGACTCGATGGAATCGACATTTTTTCACCCTCAACCCTGCGCTGACCCTGGGGACGGACTGGTTTGGTGCCGACCGTGATGCCGGGCGAGTCGACACTTTCCCCAAGGCTCAATTCCAAAAGTGGGGGCTATTTGGCAGTTACAGCACGGGGAATGGACGTTGGGGATGGCTGACGACGGGGGCGCTGCAGTGGTCCCCCGACACTCTCTACAGCGTCGAGCGTATCTCGCTGGGCGGCGAGGCATCCGTTCGTGGCTTCAAGGAGCAGAGCATCAGCGGCGATACCGGTGGGTACCTGCGTAACGAGTTGAGTCTGCAAGGGGACTCGCCCGACTGGTTGGGGCAGTGGAAGGGCTGGCTCGCCCTCGATATGGGACGGCTCGACATGGGCAATCAGGGGGATAGCTGGCGTGGCATGGTGGGGACCGCCATCGGTTGGGAGCAGCGCTATCACCACTTTACCGGCGGCGTCAGCCTGGGCATTCCCCTCAGTGCACCGGGATGGCTCAATGCCGACCCCTGGGTGCTCTACTACCGGGCGAGTGTCCCGTTTTAGTCAGTGGCACAAGGGTTGTGAGTGATAACAAACATGAGCGGATTGGTGAAGGTGGTAGGAATGGATGCGAAAGCAATGAAGCAGGGTGAACCCCGTTTTTCTCTGGTGTGCCGGGCAGTGGTCTACCAACTCTGTCTGATGATGGCCCTGCAGCCGACTCATCCGGCTTTTGCACAAGGCATTGCTGTCGCAACGGGCAATACCACCCTCAATCAGGCGGGGAACGGGGTTCCGATCGTCGATATTGCGACTCCTAATGGAGCCGGGTTGTCCCACAACCTTTACCAAGACTTCAACGTTGGTCAGGCGGGCGTCATTCTCAACAATGCCACCGGCCAGCTCACCCCGACTCAGTTGGGTGGGCTTATTCAAAACAACCCCCATCTCAATGGCCAGGCAGCCAACCTCATCATCAACGAAGTGGTGGGGGCCAACCCTTCCCAACTTCAAGGTTATCTGGAGGTCGCCGGTCAACAGGCCGGGGTGGTGGTGGCCAACCCCAATGGCCTCACCTGTGATGGCTGTGGTTTCATCAACACCCCCAATGTCACCCTCTCCACCGGAAAACCCGTATTGGATGCCCAGGGGCAGTTGCAGGCATTCGATGTCAAGCGGGGGACTCTGACGGTCGGTGGCAAGGGACTGGATACCAGCCGGCAAGCGTCGGTCGATTTGATGGCCCGAGCAGTACGCATCAATGGGGCACTTCACGGCAAAGAGATCAATCTGGTTGCCGGTGCCAACCGAATCGATCGGCACAGCGGTGAGGTGAGGCCGCAGGAGGGCACTGGCCCGACACCTGAGGTGGCCATCGATACAGCCGCCCTCGGTGGCATGTATGCAGGCAAGATCCGTCTGGTCTCCTCGGAGCAGGGGGTGGGGGTCAACCTCGCCAACGTGGTCGCAAGTCAGGGCGATCTGACCCTGGACGCAAGTGGTAAGGTCCGGTTACGTGACAGCTCCAGTGCCAGCCGTCTAACCGTCAACAGCAAGGATGATCTGGCCGTCACCGGGGCTATCCAAAGTGGTGGCGCTGTACATCTGGCGGCGTCTGGCCAGTTGACGGCGCAGGATACGAATGTCGCTGCTACCGGTGATGTCACCCTGACTGCTCGCTCACAGCAATTGCAGCAGAGCAAGGTCAGTAGTGGTGGCAAGTTGGCCCTCAAGGCGAGCGATGCTCTGGTCTTGCGGGATGATGCGTTGCAAGGAGAGTCCATCACAGCCAGTGCTTCCAGCCTGGACTCCCAGTCGGCGATGATCGCTTCTGACATAACGTTGCAGGCCGGACAGTTGCGCCAGGCGGGCGATATTCAGGGTGACCGGGTACAACTGACCGCCGGTGATGTACGCCATCAGGGCGCGACCCTGGCGGCACAGAGCCTGACCATTGATGCGAAGACCCTGGATAACCAGGGCTCCTTAAAGAGCGGGCAGACAATGGCGGTGGCGCTGGGTGAGCGGGGTCATAACGCCGGCCAGCTAAGCGCGGTTGACAGTCTGACATTACGGGCGGGCTCGCGTTGGGAGCAAGATGCACAAGGCAAAAGCGAGGCAGGCAAGAGTATTCGGCTGCAGGCGCCGCAGATTAGCCTGGCCGGCGAGGTGGATGCCCCGTCACTCAATATCAACACCTCTGAACTGACTGTGGCCGGTAAGGCGAAGGGCCGTGAGGTGCAGTTGCAAGCCGACGCACTCACCAACCGGGGTGAAGTACAGGCAGGGCAGACCCTGAACTGGCAAGGCAGCCGACTGGCCAACAGCGGCACCCTGCAGGGGGACAACCAGCTGACCCTCAAGGGCGATACCGTGTTGAATCAGGGCTCCCTGGCGGGAGGAGACAGCCTCACCGTGCAGGTCGACACCCTCGAAAACGAGGGGCGCATCGCCAGTCGGGTGGCAACGTTGGACGGTCGCCAGTTGCGTAGCAGTGGCACACTGCTCGGTGTCTCCAGACTGGCGCTCGGAGGCGATGAATTGGTGCTCACCGGCCAGCAACTGACCGATGGCGAACTGCAATTGGGCAGCCGGCTGCTGCAATTAAGTGGCCAGAGCCTGGTGGGGGGGCAAGCCAGGGTCATGGCCGAAACAGCGCATTTCGATGGCCTGCTGAAGGTTCAATCGCTGGTGCTGAGGGCGAATCTGGTGACAAGCGAGGGCAAGCTGCACAGTCGAGAAGGTATTGCATGGGAAGGGCAACACCTTGTGACGGGAAGTGCAAGTGAGCTGCTGGCCAACCAGAGCGTGAGTCTGAGCGGCGACCAGCTGGTTCTGGGTGGTACGGTTGGTGCGGGCCAAGAGGTGGCCATCAAGGGCAAGCGGGTCACTCAGAGCGGCCAGCTTGTCAGTGGCCAGACGCTGACGATGAAAGCCGAGGAGTTGGCGCTGGCTGGACAAGTGCAAGGACGCGAGATAGCCCTGAACAGCGAGCGAGCAACCCAGCGTGGGCGCATCTTGGCCAGCGATACGCTGAACTGGCACAGCAAGCAGCTCGATAGCAATGGCTGGCTACAGGCCGGTCAAAACCTGAATGTGTTCGGGGAGCATCTGACCCACAATGGCACGGCCGTGACGGCCGGCAATCTGGCGCTCACCTTTGCAGAGCTGAACAGCACGGGTGGCCTGTTTGCCAATGAGATGACAGTGACGGGATCTCGTCTCACCCTGACTGGGGCGTTGGAAAGCAAGACTTCCGCTCGGGTGAAGGCCGACACCCTGCAATTGGGGGGAGAGCTGCGCACCGGTTCAGATCTGGCTCTGGGGGCGACCTTGCTGACGCTCTCAGGCTCCCAGCGTGTCGGGGGCAACCTGCACTTGCAGGCAGAGCAGGCGGATATGGGCGGTGATCTTGAGGTAGGGCAAGCGCTCACCCTCGAGACCAGAGCGCTTGCCAGCGGTGGCAAGCTGTTGGCGCGCCAGGCGGATATCGGTGCCATGAACTGGCAGCAGCGCGGGACATTGACGACCGACGATGCACTGACTTGGCGTGGCCACAACCTGACTCAGGATGGCGATGGCCTGCTGCAAGCCGGTGGTGCGATAAACCTGACTGGCGATGACATTCTCCTGGCCGGGGATGTGGCGGCCAAAGGCAATATGGCGGTGGTGGCAAATGGGTACCGGCAACAGGGGGCCATGAATGTAGCCCGGGAGCTGAGTATCGATGCCAAGACACTGCAACTGGGCGGTTCCACTCAGGCAAACAGCGCAAAGTTGCACAGCCTGGCGGGGGTAAGCCGTGGTCAGCATCTGATCGCGCAGCACTTCAGCTGGCAGAGCGATGAGTTGAGCAATCAGGGCTGGTTGCAGGCAGGCGATGCTCTCACGCTGACTAGCCGTATGCTCGAGAACGAGGGGACGGCGATTGCCGGTGGTGAGCACCAACTCAGTGCCACGGAGCGGCTCATTAACCGGGGTAATTTGGCGGGCAAGACTCTCTCCCTCAAGAGCAAGGCACTGCAAAGCGGCGGCTTGCTTCAGGGCAAACAAGGCATCACCCTTCAGGCCGAAGAGGCTACCCTGACCGGGCGTTTGACCAGTCAGGGGCAGGTTCAACTGGGCGCCAATCTGCTGGCCCTGGCCGGTAACGGAAATATTGGTGGTGCTCTGACGCTGAAGGGGGATACTCAGCAGCTGGCCGGGGCCTGGCGGGTTGGCGGGTTGCTGCAAAGCACCGGTAAACAACTGACATTGGCTGGTGACTGGCAGGCCGGTCAGTGGCAAGTGCAGGCTGATGAGCTTACCAACAAGGGCCGTCTTGCCAGCGAACAGGCCGCCAATCTGCAGGTGGGAGAGTGGCATAACGAGCAGGGCGCAACCCTGATTGTCGGGGGGGCGCTGAGCCTGACCGGCAAACGCGTGGTGCAGCAGGGAAGCTGGCTTGGCAAGGGTGAGCAGACTCTGGCGGTTGACGAGTTCGAACAGCAGGGACAGTGGGTCGGTGACGGCGCCTTGCAGGTGAAAGGCCACAAGCTGGTCAATAGCGGTACCTTGCGGGCTGCAGGCCTCGACTTCACCCTGGATGAGCTTGAAAACCGGGGCCGGATGGAGAGCGGTGGTGAGCTTAACTGGCAGGGGGCGCAGTGGCGCAATCTGGGCGCGCTGTTGGCAGGGCGTGCCACGCTCACGGGCGACACCTTGTTCAACAGCGGGGATGTGGGTACTCGTCAACTGACCATGAAGGCGGTCACCCGTCTGGACAACCGCAACGTACTGGTTGGCAAGGAGGGGATAAACCTGACGGCGGGGACCCTGGACTCCCAGGGTGACATGCTGAGCAACGGTTCCATGCAGTTGGGGGCCTCACTCCTGACGTTAAATGGCCTGACCCAGGCCGACGGTGAACTGGTTGTGACGGCGGAGCAGGCGACGCTGGCTGGCACCCTGGCCGCCGACCAACTGCAGTGGCGCGGCAAGACGCTGCTGATGTCGGGCACGGTGGCCGCGCGAGATGCCACCTTGAGTGGTGAACAAGTGACGTTGGGTGGGACCCTCAAAGGGGACCACCAACAGGTGACGGCGACTACCCTCACGACCGGTCAGCAGAGTCAACTGCTGGCCAAAGAGGGGCAGCAGCTGACCGCCGCAGAGATGGCCCTGAAAGGCAGCGTAGTGGCGGGCCAGACACAGGGTATCAACGCCACCCGGTTGTCGCAGCAGGGCGTGCTGGCCAGTGGTGGCCAGTTGGCACTGCAAGTGACCGATACCCTGCACAACGATGGCAAGGTGTCGGCGCAAGCGATAACGCTGACGGCAGCCCACATCGACAACGGGGGGGCGCTGGTCAGCAAGGGCGCACTGAACCTGAAGACAGGCACCCTGACTAACCGCGGCCACTGGCAATCGGACCAGGGCATCACCTTGACGGCCAACCGGCTGCTCAACAGCGGTCAGTGGGTCAGCGGCCTGGGTCAGACATTGACACTGGATGCACTGGATAACAGCGGAGCGTTGCTTGCCGGTGCAGGCCTTACCATCAACGCCCCCCAGTTGAGCAGCAGCGGCAAGCTGCTGGCCAATAAAGACCTTGTTCTGAACACCAATGAAGCCACGCTGGGCAGTGGTAGCACCACGGCCAGCAATGGCCAGTTACAACTCCATGCGGGCACCTTGACCAGCCAGGGGACGCTGTCATCGGCGGGAGATCTGAGCTGGCAAGGTGCAAATTTGGCGCACAGTGGCAATGCGGTGACCAATGGCGCGCTCACCCTGCAGGGCGAGTCCGTCACCCTGGACGGTGACCTGCAAGGGGAGCGGGTGTTGCTGGACTCCGGCACATTGACCAGCCGCGGCAAACTGACCAGCCGTGGCGATCTGACGGTCAATGCTCGCGCTGCGGTGCAGCACCATGGCCAACTGCAAGGCAACCAGATTGTGCTGCGCAGTGCCAGCTGGCAGGGAAGTGGTGGCGTCAGCAGCGGGGGACCTCTCGAACTGCGCACTGGCCAGCTGCAACTGGCCGGCCCATGGCGTATTCGCGGTGGTGCGAACATTCAGGCCGATACCATGACGCTGGGTGGCTCGCTGGTCACCGGCGGCGATCTCTCCCTCACCAGTCTCGGTGCACTGGCCAGCCAGGCCGGCAGTGAGTTGGTGGCGGGCGGCGCCCTCTCCGTGAGCGGCAGCACCCTGAGTCAGCAGGGGCTGTGGCAGTCGGGCCGTGGCATGGCGCTCAAGGGTACCCGGCTCGCACAGCAGGGCGATCTGCTGGCGGGAGGCGATCTCCAGTTGCAGAGCGCCAGTTGGCTGGCAGGCGGCAAGACGCGTACCCAGGGCGTGCTGAAGGCGGCGCTGGGTGAGAGCACCACCCTAGATGGTACCCTGCAGGCCGACGGGGGGATCCTCCTCTCGGCGCCCTCCCTCACCCTCAAGGGAACGCTGGCCTCGAAGGGTCATATCAGCCTGAGCGCCACCTCGCTCCTGACCCAGCTCGGCAACCTGTTGAGCGGCGGCGAGCTCACCCTCAATGCCGCCCGGATTGCCCAGCAGGGTCGCATCGAGGCGGGTGCTTTGCAAAGTCACGGCGCGCTGCAAAACGACGGCATCATGCTGGTGGCGGGCAAGGGGACAGTGGCCGGTGTCCACCTCGATAACCGGGGTACCCTGCAGGGGGGCGAGCTGGTCATCGGCTCGACCCGGCTCGATAACCGGGGCACGGTGCTGGCAAATAGCCTCTCCCTCACCAGCGACACACTCGGCAACAGCGGACGGTTGCAGGGGGGGAGTCTGACCCTCACCACCCAACGACTGGATAACGCACAAGGGGCCGTGCTGCGTGCCCAAACCGTGGGCAGCCTCACTGCCACCACCCTGGCCAACCGGGGCGAGATCTCGTCGGCGGGGCAGCTTCAGCTAAGCGGCAACCAGCTCGAAAACCTGGGCCTGGTCAGCGCCAACTGGCTGGCGGCTTCGCCCCTGGCGCTGCTGCACAACAGTGGCACCCTCTTCGGCCAGCAACTGACCCTCAAGAGTGCCGATATCCGGGCCCCGGGCAAGATCCTGGCGGGGCAGAAGGGCAGCATAGAGGCAGGCCGGGTCAGCGCCCTCGGCGAGTGGCTCTCCGGCGGCGATCTGGCCCTCAGTGTCGGCTCATCGCTGACCAGCCAGGGCACGCTGAGCGCCAAGGGGGCGCTCGATCTGCGAGTGCAGGGGGACTGGCAACATCAGGGGCAGTGGGGAGCAGGCTCGCGCTTTACCGCCACCACCACGGGTCAGCTCAATAACCTCGGCGCTCTGGTGAGCAACGGCGTCATGCAGCTGAATGCCCAGCGGCTGGAGAACAGCGGCAGCGTGCAGGCTGGTAGTACACAAAATTTAGATATCAAAGGGGGCTTGCTAAATAACGGAATGATAGCCAGCCTGGGTGAGCAACATATCAACTCTAAGGGGGTTTATAACTCCGGAACCATTTATTCTCATTGGAATATGCTGCTAGGTGTCAGTGATGGTCTGGAAAATAATTATGGTATCATATTGTCAGATGGTGATTTTCATATCAGAGGCTTGTCAGATGGGCTTAAGGCTGCATCATTATTAAATCGTTCTGGTCACATAGAAAGTGGCCAAAACCTTACAGTTGAATCACAGGAGATTATAAATGAGCGTAATGGTTTTACTCTTCATGAGGAAAGCCTTGTTCATACCGATAACATCCCTCTATACGTAGATGTGCTCCCCATTCGTATTGACGAAGAACGATATTGTGGTAGTGGGAAGAATGGGGGAGGGTGCCGAATGCTCTACTCTCCAGTCTATGCAGACAATGCGACAGCACCTCAGCTTAAAATGATAGAGCACAAGCGATTAACTATGCCCTCAATAGGAGGGGGGCAGGCCGTAATAGTGAGTAAGGAAAATGTTACGCTGAATGTTGGTCGGATTGTCAATGATGCCTCCATCATCAGTGCCGGACTGGATCTTAACATGTACGGTAATGCTCTAACTAATAAAGCCTATCAGTTGGGGGATTCAATTACTGAAGCAAAATACTCCTACGCAGGGAATCGCCCTGATGGTGCTCGTTATGGTTATCGATTGGAATTGCAAGACTTGGTAACTCGATATGATAATGCGAGTGTGCTTCAAGGGGATTTATCTGCTGGACGAAATATTAATGGATCATTTATCAGTCAAGTTGATAACGTCACCATCAAAGCCCATGCCGGCCCGGTCAGCACCACCACCCAGCGTCCCTCCATCTCCTTGCCGCAAGCACAGGGTGCGGGTACCGCCCCCGGCCTGCAGGGGGATGCCCAATACCTTTCCCAGCAGCTAAAACCGGTCGGCCCCGACAACGGGGTGCCGTTGCCTGACTTCCAGTTGCCCAGCGGCGACAAGGGGCTCTTTACCGTCACCGGCAAGAGCGACAGCCCCTATCTGATCGAAGTAAACCCCCTGCTGGCCAATTTGGGTCAGGCTGGCAACGGCATGCTGGAGCGTATCGATGCGGCGCTCCGGCAGCAGTTGCAGGGCGCGGGACAACTCTCCTTCGATGCGGTTTCGGGTAATGGCGGCATTGCCCAGGTGGCTGGTCATGGCACTGATTGGGCGCTGCCGAGCCGTGCAAGCAGCGGGGGAAATGCCCCTGAGTTGCGGTCGTTAAGCGGTATGATACCGTCAAACAGTGGTCATGTTGCCACATCGGGTCAGTGGCAACAGAGTCTGCAACCGGGTTGGCACTCCCCCGTGGTTGCGGCCGTGGCGGTAACCGGGCCGGGGGCGGTACAGACGGGGCAGCAAGTCATTCCTGCGCTGGCGACCCAGCCGCAGATTGAGACCAGCCCTACCCTGACCCAGGTCAACCAGTTCCTCGGCTCCAACTACTTCTTCGCGCAAGTTGGCTTTACCCCGGAGAAAGATATCAAGCTACTGGGTGATGCCGCCTTCGATACTCGGGTCATCCGGGATGCGGTGTTGGCCCAGACCGGGCGGCGCTTTATCAACGGGGAGATGGGGTCCGATCTTGCCCAGATGCGCGCCCTTATCGACAATGCGGCCAAAAACCAGCGCGAGCTGGGGCTCAGCCCCGGGGTTGCCTTGACGTCCGCTCAGGTGGCGCAACTGGGCCGCAGCATGGTCTGGTGGGAGCCGGTCTGGTATCAGGGCAAGATCGTGCTGGCGCCCAAGCTCTACCTGACCGAAGTCGACAAACGCCACCTCTCCGGCAGCGTCATCACCGCCGCCAACATCGATCTCACCGCCGGCGGCATCAACAACAGTGGCACCCTGCTGGCCGACGGTACCCTGTCGCTCAAGAGTGGCAGCACCCTGGTCAACCAGGGGCAGATCCAGGCCGGTGGGCGGCTCGAGCTGCTTGCCAGGGGCGATATCCTCAACCAGAACCTGATCAAGGGGGGTGAGGTCGCCATCGCCTCTCTGGAGGGGTCGGTACGCAACGAAACCCAGACGGCGCAGCGTCACGTGGATGTCAACGGTGTGCTGTCGAATGAGTTGACCGAGCAGACCCGTTTCAGTCGCACCGACGTGGGTGAGATTGCCCGCATCGAGTCGGCGGGCAACCTGCTGCTGCAGGCCGGGCAGGATATCTCCCTCTCGGCCAGCCAGCTGCTGGCCGGACTCGACATGTCGCTGTCGGCGGGGCGGGACATCAACATCGGCAGTGTCGAAGATCGTCGCAAGTGGGAGGAGGGCAACAGCCGCTTCGCCCGGGTTGAGCAGCTGATGAGTGAACTGAATGCTGGCGGTCGTGTTGCTATCCAGGCGGGCCAAGACCTGGCGCTCAGCGCATCCCGTGTCGAGGGGAAGGGGGATATCAACCTGCTGGCGGGCAATAACCTGCTCTTGGCCAGTGAAGCCAATCAAAGCAGCGATGATATTCGTCGTGGCAACAAACACATCATCGATCGCACCACTACCCAGCAGGGCGTCGAACTCAGTGGCAACAATCTGATGCTTGAAGCGGGCAACAACTTGTTGGCTCAGGCCAGTACACTGGATGCGAAAGGGAATGCTGCGTTGCTGGCCGGTGGTGAACTGCAGTTACTGACAGCAGACAACGAGGTCTATCACTTCGAGCAGAGCAAGAGCAAAGGCTTCCTGAAGTCGAAATCTACCGAAATAGAGCAGAAGGATGTGACGGCGCAGGGGACGACCATCACTGCCGGTGGCAACGTGAGCTTGGCCAGTCAGGGGGACATGGCCCTCAAAGGCAGCGCCATCAAGGCCGGAGAGACCCTGAGTCTTGAAACGGATGGAATGTTGAAGTTGTTGACGGCCACCGATGAGCATTTCTACCGCAAGGATGAGAAGAAGAGCGGTGTCATGGTCAAGATGTCCGGCAATGGTACCAACAGTACCACCGAGCGCCAAAACCAGCTGGACGGTGCAGATATCAATATCAATGCGGGTCAGGGTGTGCTGTTGCAAGTGGGGCAGAAGGAGGGAGAAAGCCTGCAGGCGCGGCTGGATACCCTGGTGGCGCAACCCGGCATGGCCTGGGTGGGGCAGGTTCGCAGTATGCCAGGCGTGAAGATGGAGGCAGTGCAAGAGGCTTATGAGCAGTGGAACTATAGCCAGCAAAGTCTGAGTCCAATTGCTTCCTCAATTATTGCCATTGCTCTGGCGGTGGCAACGGCAGGCGCAGGTGCTGCTGCACTGGCTGCAGCTCAAGGGGTTACGACTGCATCTATTGCCGGGACAGCTTCGGCTGCCATGGCCAATGCAGCGTTCAGCACCCTGGTTAGCCAGGCAACTATCTCCACCATTAACAATGGCGGCAATCTGGGCGCCGTACTCAAAGAGATGGGCAGCAGTGCCAGTGTCAAGCAGTTGGCGACCTCGGTGGCCAGTGCGGGGGCTTTGCAAGGACTGGATAATGCGATGGGGTGGGCGAGTGCGGCACCAGCCGCCAGCAATGCAGCCAGCCAGCCTGCGGCCTCCAATCTGTTCTCCTGGGATACCTTTAACCGGGTAACCAGTCATGCGGCGGTAACGGCGGGGATCGATACCACCATCAATGGCTCCAACTTCGCCGACACCTTTAAAGCCAGCCTGCTGGCCAATATTCAGGGAGAGGTGGGTAAGTCCACCGCCAACTGGATAGGGGATCAAGGCATTAAATATGATACTGCCAACAGCCCGTTGGCAGAGGCAGGGAAAATCGCTGCCCATGGGGTGACCAGCGGTGCCATTGCCGAGATCACTGGCGGCAAGTTTGCGGCGGGAGCGGCCGGTGGTGCCATGTCGGAGCTGGCGAGCAACTGGAGCAGCCAAGTCTTCTCAGACACCGAGCATCAGGTCGCCTTTAACAAGGTACTGGGCGGCTTGGCTGCGGTGGCGGTGACAGGCGATCAAAGCCAGTTTGATACCGGGGCTGAGCGGGCGGAGGATGTATATCGATTTAACACTCTAGAACATCTTAAGTATCTTTCTGCTGAAGCAATATTGGAGCAAATATCCCAAGATATAGCACCTATTATTGATGAGGCCGATAAGCAAGCAAAAATAGAGACAGCTAAGGCTAGTGCACTAGTAGCAAGTGGTATAATTTTATGGCCGTCTGTTCCGTTTGAGGTTGTTGCAACAAGTGCGACTATAAACACTTTGGCTAATGGTGCATATCAATGGTTTGATATGAGCCTCCCTGGAAATGAGAATAAAACATGGGATTATTGGGGTACTGCTAGTGCAGTTGTTACAGGCGCATTATCACCAGGTCGTGGTATATGGCAGAATGTAGGCATTAGTATGGGGGCTGCATTTATAGTTGATGGGGCTGATCCCGGTAAAGTTGGTGGAGCTGGTGGAGGGGCGCTAGCTGGAGGGTTGTTTGGTAAATATGCACCCGCAGGAGCAGGTGAGCTTCTAGGTGATAATCAGCTCCCCTCGGTTGTTTATGACTTTGTTAGTGGTGTAACATCGGAGTTCTCATCTGATTATTTCAAGGTGAAAGCGAGCGAAGCATTTGATAAGAAAGGTGATAAACAATGAGGGCTGTTTGTAGGTTTGTTTATTTGTATCTCTACTCCTGTTTTTTTTGTGTGTTGTTGTTATTGTTTGTTGGTTTTTCCATTTCTGCTGCCTTTTATTTTTTACATGGTTCATTTTCTTTCCCTATGGAGCAAATCGAGCGAGCTATTGCCTTTGGTGTTATTTGTGGTACGTCTATAACCTTGTATGCCATTATTACATTTCTCATTAAGAAGATTAAATCTTCATGGCGTTGTTAGGGGCGTTGTTGATTAAATTCTGGGACACCCACCATTTTGACGGGAGCGTAGCGGTCTGCTTGGCTTAAGCGATAGGGAAATTCCGGAAGGAAATTCCGGGACACCCACCATTTTGACAGGGGCGTAGTGGTCTGCTTGGCTTGAGGCATCACTGCCGAGTGTAGTGGCATAGTGAATTTGGCCACCTGATTAGAGGTGATACTCTCACCTCATACACTGACAGGTGGCATCATGACCCAACCAAAACGACGTACTTTTACCCCTCAGTTCAGACTCGAATGTGCACAGCTCGTGCTCGATCAGGGATACTCTTTTCGTTCCGCATGCGACGCGATGGGGGTCAGTAAATCGGCCCTGGAGTACTGGGTTCGTCAGCTACGCTCGGAGCGGGCTGGCGCATCTACCAAGGGGACGCCGGAAGGAAACTGGGACACCCACCATTTTGACAAAGATTCTGGGGACACCCACCATTTTGACAGAGGCGTAGCGCTCTGCTGGACTTGAAGCATCACTGCCGAGGAACTTTCCATGACCATCGCCCGTTCACGTCAGATCAGCCTGCAGGATACGCCTTACTACCACGTGGTCAGCCGCTGCGTGCGGCGGGCCTTTCTGTGTGGGGAAGATGCCCACTCGGGCCAGAGTTACGAGCATCGCCGTCAGTGGGTGGTTGACCGGCTGGGTCAGCTGTCGCAGCTCTTTGCCATCGGCATCTGCGCCTACGCGGTGATGAGCAACCACTACCACCTGGTGCTGAAAGTGGATGCCGAGCAGGCGCAAGGCTGGAGCGAGCGAGAGGTGGCCGAGCGCTGGGCCGGGCTGTTTCAGTGGCCGCTGCTGGTACGGCGCTGGTATCAGGGGGATGCCCTGATTGAGCCAGAGCTCTTGGTGGTGCAGGGGCTGATAGAGGAGTGGCGCAGGAGGCTCTACTCCATCAGCTGGTTTGCGCGCCTGCTCAACGAAGGGCTGGCTCGCCAAGCTAATCAGGAAGACAGCTGCAAGGGTCACTTCTGGGAGGGGCGCTTCAAGAGTCAGGCCCTGCTGACCGAGTCGGCGCTGCTCGCCTGTATGGCCTATGTGGAGCTCAACCCCATTCGCGCCAAACTCGCCGACCGACCCGAGGAGAGTGACTACACCAGCATCAGCCAGCGTCTGGGAAGGGCCCAGACCACCGAGTTGCCACCCCTGCTGCTGCCGTTTGCCAAGCAGGATGAACACGAGTCACTCCCCTATACCTTCAGCGACTATCTGGCGCTGGTTGACTGGACGGGGCGGGCCATCCGTGATGACAAGCGGGGCCATATCCCTGAGGCGCTTTCCCCCATACTGGAGCGCCTGCAACTCGACGCTGAGGACTGGCTCAAGCAGGTTAGGCTGTTTAAGCGAAGCGGCATCCGGGCCATCGGTCACGGCGTGGCGCGAGAGCGTTACGCCCACCACTGCGGCCAGCGACGGTGTCATCAGCCCGCCACCTGATTATTTGTGCATCTGGATACCACCGTATCATCCATGCGTCTCCTGCATGACCCGCTGCTATTGCCATCGTGTGGATTACGCATCCACAGCGGCTATATGGTGATCGCCGATCCTCTGCTCAGCAGCCAGTCGTTAGATTCTTAGAGACCCCAAGAGCCGCAGTGATGGATTGTTTGTCTCTTATACAAAAAGGTGGATGTCCCAAGATATTTTCAAGGTGGATGTCCCAAGATAAAGAGAGGGCATATTTGCATCAGAAGGTGCGTTCGGAGCTCCCTTGTGCTGGAGGCGGCGTCGCTGCCGGCAAGAAGGGACGTTGGGGCGGGAGACGGGCAAGTCGTTATGCCGGTTTTGGTCCCTGACCCTTTGTGCTAGAATGTGCCCCACTTTGACTCAAGGCCTCTATCACAGGACTGCCCATGAAGGTTATCGAAGGGAATATTGCCGCCCCCGAGGCGCGTGTCGCCATCGTCGTGGCTCGTTTCAACAGCTTCATCAATGACAGCCTGGTAGAAGGCGCCCTTGATGTGCTCAAGCGTCAGGGCCAGATCGCCGATCACAACATCACCCTGGTCAAGGTACCGGGTGCTGTCGAGATCCCGCTGGCGGTCAAGAAGCTGGCCAAGAGCGGCCAGTACAATGCCGTTGTGGCGCTGGGTACCGTGATCCGGGGTGGTACTTACCACTTCGATCTGGTCGCCAATGAAAACAGCAAGGGCATGGCCCAGGTGATGATGGAGTACGAGATCCCCGTCGCCTTTGGCGTGCTGACCACAGAAAATATCGAACAAGCCATCGAGCGCGCCGGTACCAAGGCGGGTAACAAGGGTGCAGAGGCTGCACTGAGTGCGCTCGAAATGATCAACGTCCTGAAGCAACTGGACGTGTAACGAGGAGAGAGAGATTGAAACCGTCTGAGCGCCGCAAAGCCCGCCATTTCGCCATCCAGGCCATCTATCAATGGCAGATGACCAAGGATAACGTGGGCGATATCGAGGAGCAGTTCAAGGTCGAGCAGGAGACCAAGGGCGTGGATCTCGCCTACTTCCGCGATCTGCTGTTTGGCGTTTCGCTGTATTGCAACGATCTGGACAAGGTCTTCTCGCCCTTCCTCTCCCGTCCGCTGGAAGAGGTGGATCTGGTGGACAAGGCGATCCTGCGCCTGGCTACCTACGAGCTGACCCGTCGTGATGATGTGCCGCCCCGTGTGGCCATCAACGAGGCGATCGAGCTGGCCAAGGCCTTCGCCGCCGAAGACAGCCACAAGTTTGTCAACGGTGTGCTGGACAAGGTCGTCAAATCCCTGGGTAAGCAGTAAGCGCGGCCCAAAACCGAATAAGAGAGGAGCCAGCGCAAGCTGGCTTTTTATTGCATGGGTGAATTCGAGCTGATCGACAAGTACTTCAAGGTGGCCCACCACCGCAAGGATGTAGTGTTGGGGCCGGGGGATGATTGTGCCCTGCTGACCCTGCCTCCCGATACCCAGCTGGCGGTGAGCACCGATACCCTGGTGAGCGGGGTACACTTCCTGCCCGAGATGGACCCGGTGGATCTCGGCTACAAGGCGCTGGCGGTGAACCTCTCGGATCTCGCCGCCATGGGCGCCGAGCCCCGCTGGGTCTCCCTGGCGTTGACCCTGCCCGCCATCAACGAGCCCTGGGTCGCCGGCTTTGCCGAAGGATTTCTGGAGCTCGCCGAGTACTACAACGTGGCCCTGGTCGGGGGTGACATGACCCGTGGCCCACTCTCCATCACGGTTTCTGTCAAGGGAACTGTGCCCAGCGGCAAGGCCCTGCTGCGCAGCGGCGCCAAGGCCGGTGACGGCATCTATGTGACCGGGACGCTCGGTGACGCCGCCCTGGCCCTGAGCCACCTGCTGGCCAGACGTACCCTGAACGAAAACCAGCTGGCGGCCGTGCTGCCCCGCCTCGATCACCCTCATCCCCGCATCCTGGCGGGTCAGGCCCTGCGCGGCATCGCCAACGCGGCCCTCGATCTCTCCGACGGACTGGCGTCGGATCTGGGGCACGTGCTGCGCGCCTCCGGTGTGCGCGCCCAGATCGATCTGGACGCCTTGCCCCTGTCGCCGGTGCTGCAGGATGCGGTCTCCCCCGAGCAGGCGTGGCAGCTGGCCCTGGCCGGCGGCGACGACTACGAACTCCTCTTCACCGTGCCCGAAGAGCATCGCGGCGTGCTCGATACCGCCCTGGCCCATAGCGGGGTCAAGTTCACCCGTATCGGTCGCATTCTGGCCGGTGAGCCGGGAATCGAGTGGTTGCTGGCCGACAAGCCGGTCAGCCTGACCCTCAAGGGGTGGGACCACTTCGCATGATCAAACCCGAGCTGAAACGTCTTAACCTTGCCAACCCCCTCCACCTGCTGGCGGTGGGGTTTGGCTCCGGCCTCTCCCCCAAGGCCCCGGGAACCATGGGGACCCTGGTCGCCGTCCCCCTCTATCTGTTGGTGAGCGGCCTGCCTACCCCCTGGTTTATCGCCCTGCTGGTCGTGGGCTTTGTGGCCGGCATCCATATCTGTCAGGTGGCGACCGATGCCATCGGCATGGCCGATCACGGGGGGATCGTCTGGGACGAGATCATCGGTTTCGGGGTTACCATGATAGCCGCCCCGGCCGGCTGGGCCTGGGTGGTGGCCGGGTTCGCCCTGTTTCGCCTCTTCGATGTGATCAAACCCTGGCCCATCTCCTGGTTTGATCGCCGCATCCACGGTGGGTTCGGCATCATGCTCGATGATCTCATTGCCGGCCTCTTCGCCCTGATCTGTATGCAATTATTGGCCCACTGGTGGGGATGAGGGGTCATCCGGCAGAAGGGGACGCCATGGCGTCCCCTATTTTTTTCTGATTAATTGTTAATCACTGGTGCTCTATGCCAAGCAGAAGGCTTTGTGAATAAAAATTCACTACAAAGCTTCGTAAGAATCCTTTCATCAAAAAAGAGAAACACTCTGCTTGTTGTGCTCTTGTTTATTAGTGATTTCTGCTCGAGCATGATTGTGTGGGATTTATAGCTGTTTTTCTGCTTATGTTGTGATTTTTTATCTGTTTACACTCTTTCGGTCGATGCCGAGGTGACGGAATTGTATAAATCCATCATTTACACGGGGGGGTAAACAGTTTAGGTTACAGGCGGGTTATTCCAAAAAAATGCAAAAAACCCGCGCGGATCGCTGGTTTGCCTGTCTCACGGAGTGAGCCTGCCGAGGCTCGAGACCAATCCGGCATCTGCGGACTGTTTATGGACGAATTTGTTTGGGACGGATGTCCCCCGCAGAGGTAACCATGTCCTTGCTCGAAGTAAAGAACCTGCGGATCGAGTACCCCTCCCGCTACGGGGTGCACGCCGCGGTAAAGGATCTCTCTTTCTCCATTGAGAAGGGGGAGATCGTCGGTGTAGTCGGTGAGTCCGGCGCCGGCAAATCCACCATAGGCAATGCCATCATCGATCTGTTGAGTCCACCGGGGCGCATCGCCCGGGGGGATATCTATCTCAATGGAGAGCTCATCTCTGGCCTTGGCCAGGGAGCGATGCGCGCCATCCGTGGCTCGCGTATCGGCTTCATCTTTCAGGATCCCATGACCTCCCTGAACCCCCTGTTCACGGTAGAGCGGCAGCTGGTCGAGACCATACTCGCCAACACCGAGCTAACCCGTCAGCAGGCCTTCGACAAGGCCCTTGAGCTGATGCAGGCGGTGGGGATCCCAAGTCCGGAGCTGCGCATCAAGCAGTATCCGCACCAGTTTTCCGGCGGCATGCGCCAGCGGGTGGTGATCGCCATCGCCCTGTCGTGCGACCCCGAGCTCATCATCGCCGACGAGCCGACCACGGCGCTGGACGTCTCTATCCAGGATCAGATCCTCCAGCTCATTCGCACCCTGTGCAAGGAGCGTCAGGTGGGCTGCATGCTGGTCACCCACGACATGGGGGTGGTCTCCAACGTCACCGACAAGGTGGTGGTGATGTATCGCGGTGATCTGGTGGAGTTTGGCACCACAGAGCAGGTGCTGGGCGCCCCCGAGCACCCCTATACCCGCAGCCTCATCTCGGCGGTGCCGCGCTCGGATGTCAAGCTGGTGCGCTTCCCGCTGGTCTCCTACATCGAGGATGCCAGTGCCCCCGACACCAGCATCGATCTCAAGACCCACTGGCTAGGCCAAAGCCAGGATGAGCGCCCCTATGAGGGGGCCCTGTTGCGGGTCGAGCATGTGGATCTCAAGTTTGTCACCAAAGACTCCCTGTTCCCGAGTCGTCGCCAGTATGTGCAGGCGTGCAGCGACATCAGCTTCGAGATCTTCGAAGGGGAGACCTTCGGTTTGGTGGGGGAGTCGGGCTCCGGCAAGTCCACCATAGCCCGCGCCATCACAGGCCTCTATCCGCCCGACAGCGGCAAGATAGTGTTTGAGGGGGTCGATCTCACCGCCCTCAAGGGTGAGCATGAGCGCCGTCCCCTGCGTCGCCAGATGCAGATGGTGTTCCAGAATCCCTATTCGTCGATGAACCCGCGCATGAAGGTGCGTGACATCATCGCCGAGCCGATCCGCTTCCACCGCCTCGCCCAGAGCGAGCGACAGATAGAGCAGATCGTCGGGGACCTGCTCGATCACGTGGGGCTCGGCCGCGGGGCCGGAGTCAAGTATCCCCATGAATTTTCCGGCGGCCAGCGCCAGCGCATCTCGATTGCCCGTGCCCTGGCTACCCGTCCTCGTTTCCTCATCTGCGACGAGCCGACCTCGGCGCTGGATGTGTCGGTGCAGGCCCAGATCCTCAACCTGCTCAAGGATCTGCAGCAGGAGTTGGGGCTCACCATGCTGTTTATCAGCCACGACCTGCCGGTCATCCGCCAGATGTGTGACCGCATCGGGGTGATGAAACACGGTCATCTGGTCGAGGTGGCCGAGACCGAGAAGCTGTTTACCAATGCCGAGCATGAGTACAGCCGCAAGCTGATCTCGTTGATGCCGGAGTTCAAGGGAATGTCCCGCGAGGGGCTGGAAATCGCAAGCTAAAACAAAGAGATACGCATGGAGAACAAGATGAAGAAAGGAATGTCCAAGGTTGCAATGGCGCTGCTGGCCGCTGGCCTGGCCTTCAATGTCTCTGCCGCCGATATCAAGGTGGCCGTGGCCTCCGACCCGACCTCGCTGGATCCCCAGGAGCAGCTCTCCGGCCAGACCCTGGAGATGTCTCACCTGGTGTTCGATCCCCTGATGCGCTGGACGCAAGATCTGCAATTCGAGCCGCGCCTGGCCGAGAAGTACGAGCGCATCGACGACAAGACCGTCCGCTTCCACCTGCGCAAGGGCGTCAAGTTCCACTCCGGCAACGACTTTACCGCCGATGACGTGGTGTGGACCGTCAACCGTCTGAAGGCCTCCCCGGACTTCAAGGCGATCTTCGATCCCATCGCCGAGGCCAAGAAGGTCGACGACTACACCGTCGATCTGGTGACCGTGAACCCCTATCCGCTGATCCTGCAGACCGTCACCTATATCTTCCCGATGGACTCCAAGTTCTACACCGGCAAGACCGAGGATGGTAAGGACAAGGCCGAGATCGTGAAAAATGGTGCGTCGTTTGCCTCCACCAACGTCTCCGGTACCGGTCCGTTCACCGTCAAGTTCCGCGAGCAGGGGGTCAAGCTCGACTACGCCCGCAACCCCAACTACTGGGACAAAGCCTCCAAGGGTAACGTCGAAAACCTGACCCTGGTGCCGATCAAGGAAGACGCGACCCGCGTGGCCGCCCTGCTGGGTGGCGATGTGGACGTCATCTACCCGGTCGCCCCGAACGATCTGGACCGCGTCGAGAAGGGGGCAAGCACCCAGCTGGTGACCCTCTCCGGTACCCGCGCCATCATCATCGAGCTGAACCAGAACACCAACCCGGCCCTGAAAGACAAGCGCGTACGCCAGGCCATCGACTACGCCATCAACCAGGTGGGTATCGTCGAGAAGATCAACAAGGGTTTCGGTACCCCGGCAGGGCAGTTGAGCCCGAAGGGCTACGCCGGTTATAACGAGGCACTGACCCCCCGTTACGATCTGGCCAAGGCCAAGGCGCTGATGAAGGAAGCGGGTTACGAGAAGGGGCTCAAGCTCTCCTTTATCTCCCCGGCCGGTCGTTACGTGAACGATGTGAAGATTGCTCAGGCCGTCTCCGCCATGCTCTCCAAGATCAACATCAAGGTAGATCTGAAGACCATGCCGGTAGCCCAGTACTGGCCGGAGTTTGACAAGTGCGCCGCCGACATGCAGGTGATTGGCTGGCACTCCGACACCGAGGACAGCGCCAACTTCTTCGAGTTCCTCACCTTCAGCAAGGACGCCAAGACCGGCATGGGTCAATACAACTGCTCCGGCTATGCCAACGCCGAGGCTGACAAGCTGGTGACCGAGGCCAACGCCGAGACCGATCCGGCCAAGCGTGCCGCCATGTTGCAGAAGGTCGAGGCGATCCTGGCCGAGGATGCTCCCTTCGTGCCCCTGCACTGGGAAAACCTCGCCTATGGGGCCAAGAAGAGTGCCGACATCAAGCCGGTGGTCAACGTGATGAACTTCCCCTACTTCGGGGATCTGGTCATCAAGCAGTAAGGCGTCTGCCACCAAGGACCCGGCGGGGGCGCGAGCCCCCGCCTTGATGGAAAGCCTGCACCCATAAAGCAGGCCACGTAGAAGGACCAGCATGTTTACATTTCTGCTCAAGCGGCTCTACCAGGCGATCATAGTGATGTTCGTCATCAGCCTGGTGGCCTTCTCAATTCAGGACAACCTGGGTGACCCCCTGCGCGAGCTGGTGGGGCAGTCGGTGTCCGAGGCGCAGCGCCAGATCCTGCGCGATCAGATGGGACTCAACGATCCCTTCCTGGTGAAATATGCCCGCTTCCTCAAGGGGGCCATTCACGGGGATCTCGGCACCTCCTACTTCTTCAAGCGACCGGCCCTCGAGGTGATCCTCGACAAGCTGGTAGCGACCCTGGAGCTGGTCTTCGGGGCTTCTCTCATCATCGTCTTCGTCTCGATTCCGCTCGGGGTCTATTCCGCCATTCGCCCGCGCAGCATACTGACCAAGATCATCATGGGGGTGAGCAGCATCGGCATCTCTATCCCTGTGTTCCTCACCGCCATCATGTTGATGTACCTCTTCTCCATCCACCTGGGCTGGCTGCCGGCCTATGGTCGCGGCGAGACCGCCAACGTGCTGGGATGGGAGTCGGGCTTCTTCACTCTGGACGGTATCTTGCACCTGATCCTGCCGAGTGTGGCCCTCTCCTCCATCATGCTGCCCCTGTTTATCCGGCTGGTGCGCTCAGAGATGCTCGAGCAGCTCTCCTCCGAGTATGTGAAATTTGCCCGGGCCAAGGGGCTCGATGACAACCAGGTCTACTATCGCCATGCGCTCAAGAACACCATGCTGCCGGTCATTACCGTCGGTGGCGTACAGATCGGCACCATGGTGGCCTACACCATACTGACCGAGAGCGTGTTCCAGTGGCCGGGAACGGGGTTTCTGTTTCTCGAGGCGATCCACCGGGTTGATACTCCGCTTATCACCGCCTACGTCATCTTCGTCGGGCTCATCTTCGTGGTGACCAACACCCTGGTGGACCTCCTCTATGGTCTCATCAACCCGACCGTTAACCTGACAGCCAAGGGGTAAGCATGACTCACGCCGTGACCGCGAGCCGCTGGGCCCGCTTCAAAAACTCCGACATCGTCTACTACTTCCTGTGTGACAAGGTGGCGATGTTCAGCTTCGTGGTGTTTCTGGTCTATGTGGTGGCCGCCCTGCTGGCCCCCTGGATAGCGCCGCACAATGTGTACGATCAGACCAGCTTCGATCTGATGGATGCCGAGATCCCGCCCTCCTGGCTGGAGGGGGGCGATCCCCGCTTCTGGCTCGGTACTGATAACCAGGGGCGTGACATCTGGAGCACCATCCTCTATGGCTCGCGTATCTCGCTCACCATAGGCCTGTTTGCCGTGGGTCTGCAGATGACCCTGGGGGTGGTGATCGGACTCATGGCCGGTTACTTCGGCGGTCGCATCGACAACCTGTTGATGCGCTTCGCCGATGTCCAGCTCTCCTTCTCCACCATGATGGTGGCCATCATCGTCTCGGCCATCTTCCAGGCGGCCTTTGGCTCTGATTTCTTCTCTCAGTACGCCATCCTGATGCTGGTGGTGATCATCGGCGTGGCCGAGTGGCCCCAGTACGCCCGTACCGTGCGCGCCTCGGTACTGGCCGAGAAGAAGAAGGAGTATGTGGAGGCGGCCAAGGTGATGGGCTTTCGTGCCCCGCGCATCATGTTTCGCCACATCCTGCCCAACTGTCTGTCGCCGATCCTGGTGATCTCGACCGTGCAGGTGGCCAACGCCATCATGAGCGAGGCGGCCCTCTCCTTCCTGGGCCTTGGTATGCCGGTGGACCAGCCGTCGCTGGGGTCGCTGATCAGCGTGGGCTTTAACTACATCTTCTCCGGCTCCTGGTGGATCACCGCCTTTCCGGGCATCTGTCTGGTGCTGCTGGTGCTGGTCATCAACCTGCTCGGTGACTGGTTGCGAGACGTGTTCAACCCCAAGATCTACAAGGGATAATCCTTCCAACAGGGCCTGCGGGCCCTGTTATCTTTCTGTCATCTTGAAGGGATAAGGTGCCTGCCAGCCCCATGACAGAAGGATGTCACCATGAAACGTTCCCTGGCCGCACTCTGCCTCACCGCCCTCTGCGCCGCCCCCGCGCAGGCCGAAGTGCGCCTCACTCTTCCTGACGACCTGGTACTGCTTGGCTCCGCTCAAGGCCACGCGCAGGGGCAGAGCGTGACCCTGCCTGACGGTGTCAATCAGCTTCTGCTGCAGTATGACGGCGTAGAGGAGAGCCGCAGCTCGAGCGAGAGTGATCGCCACTACCGCTCCCGTCCCCAGGTGCTGCGCTTCGAGGCGAGCAACACCAGCCTGCAACTGACGGGATTGCCGGATGAACGGGGCGACAAGGCGCGCTTTGCCGAGCACCCGGTGCTGACCCTGCACGACGGCGCTGGCCAGCCGGTGAACCTGGTACAAGACGAGCTGGCCGTGAGCGGCCTGCAGATCGGGGTGGACTGGAGTGGCAAGCTGGCCGACTACAACCGCGGCACCGGCAAGGCCGCTTGGGCCGCCGCCGGCGTCGTGTCTGCCACGGCGCCTGCCGACACCCTGGAGGCCGAGTTGCAGCGCCTCTTCCTCGGCGCCGATCCTGCCCTCAAGCGCCGCTTTATCGGCTGGGCCGCCAATCAGCTTTGAGTTCCTCCTCCCTTGCAGTATGGTGGGCGCAGTCTTGTGTCCACCGGAGTCCTCTCCATGTTTGAACTGCATCCCCGCCTCGCCGCCGACACCCGGGTACTGGGCGATCTTCCCCTCTGCCGCGTGTTGCTGTCGCGCGATAGCAACTACCCCTGGCTCATCCTGGTGCCGCGCATCGATAACTTGCGCGAGATCCACCATCTGGCTGAGTCCGACCGCCAGCAGCTGATGCGTGAGTCCTGTGCCGTTGCCGCCCTGATGGAGGCGAGCCTGCAGCCGGACAAGATCAATATCGGCGCTCTCGGTAACCTGGTGCCCCAGCTGCACCTGCACCATGTGGCTCGTTTCACCGGCGACGCCGCCTGGCCGGGCCCCATCTGGGGGGCCAAGCCGGCGCAACCCTATGAGGAGGCCGGACTCGAGAAGCAGGTGGCCCTCTGGCAACACCGCCTGGTGGGGGTAGAGGGGTTCGTATCGGCCTGATTGGTGATGCAGGCCTCAACTGGGAGCCAGATCTCGGCCTGTCCATGATCTCGCTCCGGGCAAAGCGGGACTATGGTATAGATAGTCCCACCGCAACGTGTTCAGGATGTCACATGATGTTTAACAAAGATGAAGAGTCCCGGGTATTGACCACAGAGGATGTGCTGCTCAGCCTCTGCCATTCGGTAACCGGTGTACTCAGTGCCGCTACCCAGAGCCAGGTCCGTTTCTCCGGCATGGTACAGCGCATCAGCAAGACCTGCCTCAAGCCCGATATCGGTTGCTTCGTGCTGTTCGACGGTGGTTTCTCCGGCCTGGTGGTGATCAACTTCTCCGCCGCCGCCGCCATGGAGCTCTATCAAAACTACATGTTGAGCATGGGGCTCTCCAAGGAGGATCTGGCCATCTCTCACACCTCGGATGAGGTGAGCAATGTGATGGGTGAGTTGATGAACCAGATCGTCGGCAGCTTCACCGGCAAGGTCGGGCGTGAGCTGCAGACTCACATCACCCAGAACCAGCCCAAGATGCTGGCTCTTAACAAGCAGGTGATGCTGAGTGTCGACACCAATCTGGACCATCCCGAGTCGCGCCGAGTCACCTTCTTTACCTCCAATAACAACATCTTCTACCTGGAGCTTGCCATGGACCGTACCGAGTTCATCAAGATTCACGATGGGGAGGTGCACGAGGAGATCGATCCGGACGAGCTGATCGCCCAGGCCAACCAGGCCAAGCCTGCCGCCCCGGCGCCGGCTGCCGCAGGGGGGGGCGATCACGACGATCTGCTCGACTCACTCGGGATCTGATCCCTCATAGCAAGAGGCCACCGCGAGGTGGCCTTTTTCGTTTTAAGGGGCAGGAAAGAGGGCGCCAAGTACGGCGGGGCGTGCGGCTCCCGTCACCGCCGGCAAATTGCCGGGCTCACGGGCGAGAAAGCGCTGCGCCAGCCAGGCGAAGGCTGCACCTTCGACCCAGTCCGGGTGGATGCCGAGGGCACAGGTGTCCGCTATCTGCCAGCGGGGTGACAGGGCTGCCAGGCGAGCCATCAGAAGCGGATTATGGGCCCCGCCGCCGCAGACGAAGAGTGAGCCTGCCCGGGCCGGCAGGGCATCGGCAATGGAGCGGGCAGTCAGCTCCAGCAGGGTCCGCTGCACATCGGCCGGTGCCAGTGCGGGGTATCCGGTGAGCAAGTGATCGAGCCAGGCCAGGGTAAAGGTCTCGCGCCCCGTGCTCTTGGGGTGGGGCTGGGCGAAGTAGGGGTGGGCAAGCAGCTCCCCGAGCAGCGCCTCGTGCACCTCTCCCTCAGAGGCCCAGGCCGCGCCGGCATCGAAGCTGCCGCCCCGGTGGCGCCGGTGCCAGCCGTCGAGCAGGGTGTTACCCGGGCCTGTATCGAAGCCGTAGACCCCCTCAGGGGGGCCCGGCAGCACCGAGAGGTTGGCGATGCCGCCGATGTTGAGGACTACGCGAGGCTCTGCCTGGCTGGCAAAACAGGCCTGATGGAAGGCGGGCACCAGGGGGGCCCCCTGACCGCCCAGGGCCATGTCCATGGTGCGAAAATCGGCCACCACGTCGATCCCTGTCAGGGCGGCCAGCCGGTGGCCATTGCCGATCTGCAGGGTGAAGCCGAGCTCGGGTCGGTGGCGTACCGTCTGACCGTGGGAGCCGATGGCCCTGATGTCATTCGCCGTCAGCCCCGCCTTGGCCAGCAGGGCCAGGGTGGCGGCGGCAAACTCGTCGGCCACCCGGTTATCGGCGACCCCGAGCCTGTCTATTTCGTTCTCTCCGGGCATGCAGAGAGCATGCAGCTCGCCGGCCACTGTGGTGGGCCAGGGGTGGCACAGGGCACTCTCTACCTCCCAGCACGTCTGGTCGCCTTGGGAGGGGCTGCGGCGTATCAGCACCGCATCGATGCCATCCATGCTGGTGCCGGACATGAGTCCTATGTAGCGCTCTCTCATGGTTTCTCCCGGCTCATGGCCAATCTGTCATCCCCCGGACTGTCGAGGCGGGCGAGCAGGGGGGCGCTGCTGGCGCGAAACGCCTTGAGCTCCCGTCCTGCCAGTGCCTCGGCCTTGGGCAGGGTGACGGTGCGTGGATTCTTGTGCACACCCGCCACCAGAAACTCGTAGTGCAGGTGCGGGCCTGTGACGCGCCCGGTGCCACCCAGCAGGCCGATGGTCTCACCCTGTTTGACCCTCTGTCCCTTGTTGACCATGCGCTTGGAGAGGTGCAGGTACTTGGTGACATAGGTGCTGTCGTGGCGGATGAAGACGTAGTTACCGTTGAACTGGTTGTAACCGGCGGCCACCACGTTGCCGGAGCCGGAGGCCATGATGGGGGTACCCACAGGTGCCACATAGTCGATGCCGTTATGGGGGCGAACCTTGCCGGTGACCGGATGCAGGCGGCGCGGGTTGAAGTTGGAGCTGATGTAGCGGAAGTTGACCGGTGCGCGCAGGAAGCTCTTGCGCATCGCCTTTCCCTCCGGGGTGTAGTAGGTACCATCCTCCCCCAGAATGGCGCGATAGCGCTCTCCCTGATTGACGAACTCGGCGGCCAGTATGTCGCCGGCGGCGACCCGCTCGTCGTCCCGGTATTTGTCCTGATAGATGACGGTGAAGCGATCGCCCGGTTGCAGGTCCTGGGCAAAGTCGATATCCCAGCCGAAGATGGTGGCCAGACTCATGATCTGCGGCTCGTCCAGGCCGGCCTCCACCGCCGAGCCCCAGAAGCTGGCGCGGATCTCCCCCTGAGCCAGACTCTCGCGGGTATCGAGGTCAATCTTGAGGTGGCGGGCCGCGAAACGCTCTCCATCCCGGCTCACCCTGAGGGTCTGATCCAGGCTATGGGGGTAATAGAGGCTGTGGAGATCCCCTTGCGGGGTCAGCTTGAAGGTGAGCTCGTCGCCGGGCTTGAGGCGGCGCAATGGCTCGGCCGCTGCCAGCTGATCGATGGTGTGCAGATCGCCGCTGTCGAGGCCAAGGCGCTGGAAGATGACGCCCATGTTATCCCCGCTGCGTACCGTGACATTGCGGGTTACCAACTTGGGCTTGGCGGGCGTCACCGGCCCGGATGGCACGAGCTGAGGGGGCGGCGACGGTTCGGACACGGTGCGAATCGCTTCGACACGCTCGCTCGGCCAGATGGCCAGCATCATGGTCAGAATTCCCACGATCAGCACCATTCGGCGGTGCCAATGGGGGAGGTTAGTAAAGGCGTTCCAGATAGCCATGAAAAAGGGGGGACAAACGAGCACAATGCCGCGATTTTACAGGCTTTCCAATTGTCCTGCCATTCCAGTAAGATGAGCGGTCTTGTGGAAACGTGATTGGAGAGTCAAAACATGTCCCAGCTCGAGATGGCGCTGGCCGAGATCAAACGCGGAGCAGAAGAGATCCTGGTTGAAGAGGAACTGGTTGCCAAGTTGAAGGAAGGGCGCCCGCTGCGCATCAAGCTGGGGATGGATCCGACCGCCCCGGACATTCACCTGGGCCACACCGTCATCCTCAACAAGCTGAAGACTTTCCAGGATTTGGGCCATGAGGTGATCCTGCTCATCGGTGACTTCACCGCCCTGGTGGGGGACCCCTCCGGCAAGAACGCCACCCGTCCGCCGCTCTCCGAAGAGGCGATCAAGCACAACGCCATGACCTACGCCGAGCAGGCGTTCAAGATCCTCGACCCGGCCAAGACCCGTATCGAGTACAACTCCAGCTGGCTCAAGGAGCTGGGGGCGACCGGCATGATCAAGCTGGCGGCCAAGCAGACCGTGGCCCGCATGCTCGAGCGCGACGACTTCAAGAAGCGCTACGCCGGCGGTCAGTCCATCGCCATCCACGAGTTCCTCTACCCGCTGCTGCAAGGCTATGACTCTGTGGCCCTCAAGGCCGACGTCGAGCTGGGCGGTACCGACCAGAAGTTCAACCTGCTGATGGGGCGCGAGCTGCAAAAGGACGCCGGCATGGCGACCCAGTGTGTGCTGATGATGCCACTCTTGGTGGGGCTGGACGGGGTCAAGAAGATGTCCAAGTCGGCCAATAACTACATCGGTGTGCACGATGCCCCGAACGAGATGTTCGGAAAGATCATGTCCATCAGCGACACCCTGATGTGGAACTACTACGAGCTGCTCTCCTTCCGTCCCCTGAGCGACATCGAAGGGTTCAAGGCGGGCATCGAGGCCGGTACCCTCAATCCGCGTGACGTGAAGATCTGGCTGGCCAAGGAGATCATCGCCCGTTACCACGACGAGGCGGCGGCCGAGGCGGCTCACGAGGACTTCACCCAGCGCTTCTCCAAGAACGCTATCCCGGACGAGATGCCGGAGCTGACCCTGGCCCTGGAAGGGGAGGGGATGCCGGTGGCCAACCTGCTCAAGGAGGCCGGCCTGGTGGAGACCACCTCCGAGGCCCTGCGCATGATCAAGCAGGGGGCGGTCAAGATCGACGGCGAGAAGCTGGATGACGGCAAGGCGCTGCTGGGTGCCGGTACCGCCGTCTATCAGGTGGGCAAGCGCAAGTTCGCGCGCATCACCCTGGCGTAAGCGGTGCTTACCTTGCCAAGAGGCCTCCTTCGGGAGGCCTTTTTTGTATCTGACAAATGAGCCGGCGCAGGGCCGCGCTGCGCGGGTGGGGGCGGGTGGCCAGGCTCACCTCGGTGATGAGCCCCCCTCCCAGCACAGGGTGATAGCTCACTCCTTGGGGATGCAGGGCTGCCACCGAGCGCGGCACCAGCGTGATGCCAAACCCCGCCTGCACCATGCCTACCGTCGAGATCACCTGGGGGCACTCGTGGCCGAGCCGTGGCACAAAGCCGGCCCCCTGGCACAGGCCGATCACCCCGTCGTAGAGACCGGGACCTATGTCGCGCGGGAACAGGATAAAGGACTCATCGCGCAGCTGATGCATGGCCAGAGCATCGGCACCGGCCAGGGGATGCCGGGCGGGCAGGGCGATCACCAGTGGTTCGCGCTCAATCAGGTGATGCGCCAGGTCGGCACTGGCGCTGCACGGCAGGCGAAGAATGGCGGCGTCGAGCCGCTCGTCGTAGAGGGCGGCGACCAACCCCGGCATGCTCCCCTCCTGGGGAGTGAGCATGACCTCGGGGTGGCGCTCGCGAAAGTCGTGCAGCAAGGCCAGCACCGCCGGATGGAGCACGGTGGAGCCGGCGAAACCGATACGCAGGACCCCCGCCTCGCCGCGGGCGATGCGTTCGACCCGCTGACGTGCCCCTTCCGCCAGGGACAGGATGCGGGCCGCATCTTGATAGAGGCTCTCGCCCGCTTCGGTGAGCTCGACGCTGCGGGTCAGGCGGCGCAGCAGGGGAGTGCCCAACCCCTCCTCCAACTTGCGAATTTGCTGGCTCAGGGGCGGTTGAGCCATGCCGAGGCGCTCGGCGGCGCGGGTGAAGCTGCGCAGCTTAGCCACCGTCATGAAGTATCTGAGGGTTCGCAGTTCCATATCGAAGGCGTCTCGAAGTCGTGGGTGCTGAGTATTGGTCATCGGAGTGTGAACTGGGTCACCATTGACTCCGAACAGTAACAGGACGAGATCGAGAGGTGAAACTCAAATGGGAGAGATTGCCGTATCTGACAGCCAGGATAGCTGCGCGCTTGAGGTGAGTCGCCAGTTTGACCGCTGGCGCCGCCATCAGGATGAGGGTGTGATCTATCAGAGCTCCCTGATGAGCGCCCTGCTGGCCGGCGTTTACGAGGGGGAGACCACCATGAGTGAGCTTCTGCACCATGGAGACTTTGGTCTCGGCACCTTCAACCACCT
Organism: Aeromonas sp. R6-2; assembly: GCF_040908155.1. Taxonomy (NCBI): domain Bacteria; kingdom Pseudomonadati; phylum Pseudomonadota; class Gammaproteobacteria; order Aeromonadales; family Aeromonadaceae; genus Aeromonas; species Aeromonas sp. R6-2. The sequence continues at coordinate 109,273 of NZ_JBFODE010000037.1, forward strand.
CGACGGGGAGCTGATCGCCTTCGAGCGGCAGATCCATCAGCTGAAAGCCGACGGCTCCGCGCGTCGGGCCGATCCCTGGCAGAAGACGCCGTTCGCCGTGATGACCCAGTTTCGCCCCTGCCTGGAGCGGCACTTCGACCACCCCCTGAGCCGGGATGAGATCCACCAGTGGGTCGATCGCCTGGTGGGGTCGGACAATGTCTTCGTGGCCCTGCGTCTCGATGGTCGATTCGAAACCGCCAAGGTGCGCACAGTGCCGCGCCAGAGCCCACCCTATAAGCCCATGCTGGAGGCCATCGAGGCGCAGCCGCTGTTTCGCCTGGCCGGGGTGGAGGGAACCCTGGTTGGCTTTCGCTGCCCCCCTTTCGTGCAGGGGATCAACGTGGCGGGATTTCATGAGCACATGATCACAGAGGATCGCTGCTGCGGAGGCCACCTGCTCGACTACGCCATGGCGCACGGTACGCTGCGCCTCTGTGTGGTGCGCCATCTCAATCTGACACTGTCGCCCGACACCGCTTTTCGGGGCGCCAACCTCTGCCCGGCCGAACTGGATCGGGCGATCCGCGCCGCCGAAGGCTGACACACAAGGAGGATTCGATGGAAAACACGCAGTGGCAGTGTGGCGCCCAGCTGGTGGTGCGCCACCTTGAGGCGCAAGGAGTCAGACAGGTGTTCGGCATCCCGGGCGCCAAGATTGATCGGGTATTCGACGCCCTGGAGGAGTCGCCCATCGAGACCATAGTGGTGCGCCACGAGGCCAACGCGGCCTTCATGGCGGCGGCGGTGGGGCGCTTGACCGGCAAGGCGGGAGTGGCGCTGGTCACCTCGGGGCCGGGTTGCACCAACCTGGTGACCGGGCTCGCCACCGCCACGTCCGAGGGGGACCCCATGGTCGCCCTGGGAGGGGCGGTACGGCGGGCCGATGGCCTCAAGCTCACCCATCAGAGTCTCGATACGGTGAACCTGTGTCGGCCGGTCACCAAGTTCAGCGCTCAGGTTAGCAGTGGCGCGGCGCTCTGCGAGGTGATGGCCAATGCGTTTCGTGCTGCCGAACTGGGGCGACCGGGGGCGGCCTTTGTCAGCCTGCCGATGGACATCATCAACAAGCCGGTGCAGGGGCGGGTGCTGGTGCCGCGCGAGGTGCCCGAGCCCGGCTGTGCCGATGAGCGTAATCTGGAGCAGGCGCTCGCTCTCATCAGTGAGGCGGACAATCCGGTGGTGCTGCTCGGTCTGATGGCGAGCCGGCCTTCCACCGCCGAGGCGGTGCGCGCCTTTCTCGACAAGGTGCGTTTGCCAGTCACCGGCACTTACCAGGCGGCCGGGGTGGTCGACAGCGAGCACTTCGATGACTTTGCCGGCCGGGTCGGCCTGTTTAACAACCAACCGGGTGATCAGTTACTGGCGGGGGCGGATCTGGTGATCTGCATCGGGTACAGCCCCATCGAGTACGATCCCGTGCTGTGGAATGGGGATCGTTCGCGGCGCATCCTGCACATCGACGTGCTGCCGGCGGAGATCGACAGCTGCTACTGCCCGAATGGCGAGCTGGTGGGGTCGATCAGCGCCAACCTGCAGCGACTGACACACACCCTGGGTCATCCCAAGGAGCGTACTACCGAGGTTCAACGCCTGCTGCATGGCGTCCGTCAGCAGCGGCTGCGATTGGCCCTGCGCGCCGACGATCTGCACGGCATGCCGGTGCACCCCTTGCGCATCGTGCGCGAGCTGCAGGATCTGGTGCGTGGCGACATGACCCTGTGCGTCGACATGGGCAGCTTCCACATCTGGATCGCCCGCTATCTCTACAGCTTTCGGGCCCGCCAGGTGCTTATCTCCAACGGTCAGCAGACCATGGGGGTCGCACTGCCCTGGGCTATTGGTGCGGCCATGGTGCGGCCGGGGGAGAAGGTGGTGTCGGTGTCAGGGGACGGCAGTTTCATGCAGTCGAGCATGGAGCTGGAGACGGCGGTACGCCTTGGCAGCAACATCTTGCACATCATCTGGGTCGATAACGGCTACAACATGGTGGCGATGCAGGAGGAGCAGAAATACCGGCGCACCTCGGGGGTGGCGTTTGGTCCCATCGACTTCAAGGGCTATGCCGAGTCCTTCGGGGCGGCGGGATTTGCGGTGAGGTCGGCCGACACCCTGCGCGCCACCCTGAGGGCGGCGCTGGAGGTCGACGGGCCGGCCGTGGTGGCCATTCCGGTGGATTACTCGGACAACCCGAGCCTGATGGCCCAGCTGCGTCCCGAGGTGATGGCCTAGACCACCATGGGGGCGGCGACCTGGCGCGCCAGATCGTCTCCTCTCAGCTCGGCGAGGATGGTCAGGGCGAATTCGAGGCTGGTGCCCGGCCCTTGGCTGGTGATGAGGCGATGCGTCCGATCGACAACCACCCTGTCTGTGCTCAGCTGGGCGGCGGGCAGCCGCTCCTGAAAGCCCGGGTGGCAGGTGACGCGGGCGCTACCTATCAGGTCGTGGTGGGCCAGCACCAAAGCGGGTGCGGCGCACAGGGCGGCGCGCCAGCGCCCCGCGGCGGCTTGACGGCGCAGCAGGGCGATAGCCTCATCGCTGTCGCGAATGGCCTCGCTGCCGGGCACCCCCCCCGGCACCGCCACCAGATCCCAGGGCTCATCGGGCAGATCCCGCACATGGCCATCGGTCACTATCTTCACTCCGCGCGAGGCGGTGAGGGTGAGCGCACCATCCTGGGCGCAGGAGGCGAGCGTCACCGCCACGCCACCACGCACCAGCACATCGACCAGGGTCACGGTCTCGATCTCCTCCGAGCCCGGCCCCATCAGGACCACTGCCTTCATCCCTGCCTCCCAGGCATCAGCCTGCTTTTTGTGAAATGGCCTCAAACAGGCTGCGGTTAACCGGCACGGCGATGCCGTGATGGTCGGCGCGCGCCAGCAGATAGCCCGTGATGGCGTCGATCTCGGTGACGCGTCCTGCCTCCCTGTCTTGCAACATGGAGGAGTGGTTATCCGCCGTCAGCTCTGCCACTGTGAGGGCCCGGCGCAGCAGCTCGTCGGCGCCCGCTTCCATCCCCTCTGCCTGCATCACGTCGGCCAGCTCCACCGAGAGCTGGGTCAGGGCGTCGCCAAAGCGGGGGGTGGAGAGCTCGCCATTCTTGACCCTGTGCAGGGCGGTAAGCGGATTAATCATGCAGTTGATGGCGAGCTTTTGCCACTGACGACGCTGGATCTGCTCGTCCCATTCGGCTTGGCCGAGGGCTCGGGCCAGGTCATCGGCGATATGGCGGTGTTGGCGACCCGCCTCATTGAAGGGGCCGATCCAGGTCTCTCCCTTGCCGGTATGGCGAAAGCTGTAGTGCTGACCGCGCATGGCTCCGTGGCTGGTGACCCCCACCAGCAGGGGATTGTCGGGGAACAGCTCGGCCACCTGTTCGGCGATTCCCATGCCATTGTGCAGCAGCACTATGGGCACCTCGCGCCCGAGTATTCCCTGCAGGGGGCGCAGCGCCTCGACTACCTGACCGGCCTTGGTCATCACCAGCAGGCGGCGGGTCGTGGCGCCGTCGCTGGCGAAGCAGCGCGGGATGGGGAGCAGATGCGCCGAGCCATCCAGGGCGGTGAAGTCCAGGGTCGGGTGCAGGCGCGAACGCTGGCTGTCGCGCACCATGAGACGTACTCCCTGGCCGCTTTGGGAGAGCAGGCTGGCGAAGACACCGCCGAGGGCGCCGGCTCCGAGCAGGGTCCAGAGGGGGGGGAGTGTATTGCTGCGTGGCATCGAATTCTCGTTATGCGGGCGGGGACCCGGCTCCTGCCGATCGGCCGCCTGATGGTGGTACGTGAGCAATGGCCCTGTATGGGGCTTATCCATCATGCTTCGGGGTGGCATTCTAGCAAGGGGGCAAAGTGGGGTCAGCTTTTTTGGCGGGATTTTGGTAGAGTGTGCCCCCTGCGATTCAGATTAGATGAGGAGGCCCAGATGCCGTCATTCGATATTGTGTCCGAAGTCCAGATGAACGAGGTGTTGAACGCGGTGGACAACGCCAACCGCGAGCTCTCGACCCGCTTCGATTTTCGTGGTGTCGAGGCCTCGTTCACCCTCAGCAAGGAAGTGGTGAAGCTGGAGGCGGACGCCGATTTTCAGCTCAAGCAGATGGTCGACATCCTGCGCGAGAAGCTCATCAAGCGGGGCATAGATACCAACTCCATGACGGTGGGGGACTCGGTCCACTCCGGCAAGCGCTTCTCCCTCGAGGTGAACTTTAAGCAGGGGATCGAGAAGGAGACCGCCAAGAAGCTGGTGAAGCTGATCAAGGACTCCAAGATCAAGGTGCAGGCCGCCATCCAGGGCGACGAGGTGCGCGTCACCGGCAAGAAGCGTGACGATCTGCAGGAGGCCATCGCGCTCATTCGCGGTGCCGAACTGGATCAGCCGTTCCAGTTCCAGAACTTCCGCGACTGAGTCTCAAGGGGGCAGGGCACTGCCCCCTTGCTTATCAGGCGCAATAAAAAAACCGGAGCAGATGCTCCGGTTTTTTGGTTACCCGAGGTTCGATTAGAACTTGTAGGTAACGGAGAAGTAGTGGCCAAAACCGGTGGACTTGAAGCCATCGGAGTTGTTGATGCCGTACACGTCGTTGAAGTACTTCAGGCCGTAACCGACGGCGTAGCGGTCGGAGTGCCAGTACAGGCCGTGGAAGGTGGCAACGCCAGTGGCATTGCGGTCGGCGCGGCCATAGGTGTCGGCGCCGAACAGGTAGTCCAGGTAGCCCTGATAGGAGATGAAGGAGCCGTTGGAGAAGGTATAGAAGGGCTTGAACCAGTTCATGGAGAACTGATAGCCGTTCCATTTACCCTCTTCTTCCTGGAAGAACTTGCTCTCGGTGGCGTGACGAGCGTACAGGTTCATGCCCACCTTGCCAAACCAGGGAACCATCACATCGGCGCCCAGACCGATCTGGTTCTCCATCATGGTGTCATCGACGTTGTTCAGGGAGGCGATGTAGAGCTCTTGCACCGGGCCGAAGGAGAGATCTTTACCGGTCAGGGCATCCAGGGAAAGACGCGGGGCAAACTTCATGAAGATGTTCTGACCACCGTGCTTGTCGCTGTGACGGTTGTCGAAGATATCGAAGACGTCGACATAGCCGTACAGATCGAACAGGCCGGAACGACCGCCAAACTCCATTTCGAAGTAGGTGTCGTTGTAGTCGTGATCGCCACTCGGCAGCTGGCCGATGGTGTGCATCACGTTGAACTGCATCCACTTGTAGTCGTTCTTGTGGATGTCACCGCTGTAGTCGGCGGCGAAGGCGGGGGTAGCGGCGGCGGCCAGCAGGCCGGCGGCGATCAGGGATTTGGTGAACTTGGCCATCTTCTTATCTCTTATGTCCGTAGTTGAGGATTTCCGTAGCCCGCTCCAGCGAGGGAGCGAGTGGATTCTAGGCCAAACATCCCGGGGGATAAATAAATTGTTGGGAACTTTGTGATGAAGTGTGAGTCTAATCACCCCCACTATTTCGCAAACGATTATCTTGTGACCGCTCTCTCGTGATAGCCGTTGTCCGTTTGGAGACGATCGGGATCAGGCAGATGGCGGGAATACCCAGCAGGGCGGTGCCAATGAAGAAGTGGCTGTAGCCAATTTGCTCCACCACGGCACCGGAGAAACCGGCCAGAAATTTGGGCAGCAGCAGCATCATCGAGCTGAACAGGGCGTACTGGGTGGCCGAGAAGGCGACGTTGGTGAGGCTCGACAGATAGGTGACAAAGGCGGCGGTGGCGATGCCGGCGGCCAGGTTATCCAGCGAGATGATGACGGTGAGCAGCCAGGTGTTGTGTCCCACGACCCCCAGCAGGGAGAAGAGCAGATTGGTGCTGGCGGTGAGCAGGGCGCCGATCAACAGGATGCGCAGGGTACCAAAGCGCATCACCAGCACCCCCCCGACGCTGGCGCCCACCAGGGTCATGATGACGCCGTAGACCTTGGTGATGGTGGCCACCTCGGTCTTGCTAAACTGCAGGTCCACATAGAAGCTGCTGGTCATCACCCCCATCACCACATCCGAGATGCGATAGCAGGCGATAAGCGCCAGGATCAGCAGCGCCGTCTTGCCGTAGCGCTCGAAGAAGTCGCTGAAGGGACGCCAGATAGACTCGATGCACCAGGCTCCCACAGCGGCGATAGCTGGGGGCCAGCCCCGCTCCAGCAACGACGCTTTACAGGCGGCTTGCTCCTCGCTCTGGCGTTGCAGATCGGCTTCAGGCTCGTGACAGAGCAGTGTAGTGACAAGGCCGACGCTCATGCAGGCGGCCATGATGAAATAGGTCAGTTGCCAACCATCCCGAGAGTAGCCAGTATCACTGCCGAGCCAGGCGGCCAGGGCCAGGGCGCCGGCGCCGGCCAGGATCATGGCGAGTCGGTAGCCCGTCATGTAGGCCGCCGCCATGGCCGCCTGCAGGCGCTCGGGGGCAGACTCGATGCGAAAGGCGTCGATGACGATATCCTGGGTCGCCGAGGCGAAGGCCACCAACAGGGCAAACAGGGCGAGATGGGTCAGGCTCAGTTTGGGGTCGCTCATCCCCATGCCGATCAGGGCTCCCATGACCAGTAGCTGGGAGAGCAGCATCCAGCTGCGTCGCCGTCCAAGCAGGCTTGAGAGCAGAGGCAGGGAGAGGCGATCGACCAGTGGAGACCACACCCACTTGAAGCCATAGGCCAGTGCCACCCAGCTCATGTAGCCGATATCGGTGAGGCTCACCTCGGCCTCCCTCAGCCAGAAGGAGAGGGTGCCAAAGACCAGCAGCAGGGGCAGCCCCGACGAGAATCCCAACGTCAGCAGGGTGAGAACTCTGGGCTCCAGATAGATGGCCATGACCTGCAGCCAGCCGGATGTGTTGCGCACCTTGCACTCCTCGCAATAACAAAGTGAAAGGCGGGCTCTGGGCCCGCCTGAGGCTTACTTGCTCTTCTTGGTTGCCGGCTGATCGGGCAGCAGGGTGACATGTCGCAAGATGACGGGGGTGGTGGGCACGTTGTTGGCGCGCAGTATGCTGCTGTACTGGGTCGGGGTCTGGGCCAGCTTGTCCAGCACCTCGAGTCCGCTCACCACCTGGCCAAACACGGTGTAGCCCGCTTGCCCGGCGCCATCCAGATTGGTGTTGTTGACCAGGTTGAAGTAGAACTGGCGAGTGGCGCTGTCCACCGCCTGGGTTCGGGCCATGGCGATGGTGCCCCGCTTGTTGGAGAGGCCACCGATGGATTCATTGACCACGGGATCATAGGTAGGGAGCTGCTGATACTGCTGGTTATAGCCTCCCCCCTGCACCACGAAACCCGGCACTATGCGGTGGAACAGGCTGCCATCGTAGCTGCCGTCGGCCACATAACGCAGGAAGTTTTTGACCGTCTGTGGCGCCGCCTTGGGGGCGAGCTCGACCACGATATTGCCATGATTGGTTTCAAACTGAACCCTTGGCGCTGCCTGCAGCAGAGCAGGCAACAGGCTGGCAGCCAATGCCAGCACACTCATCCATCTTTTCATCATGACTCTCCGTTAGCCCGGTTGGCCCTTGAGGTAGCTGCGCAGCTGCTGATCCGCCAGGATCTGTTGCAGCAGATTACCCAACTGCTGGTTCAGGGTGGACTCCAGATCGCTCATGTCCGGCTCACCCGGCCCCTCTTTGGAGGAGGTGGCGTTGAACTGCTTGCTCACCCGATTGCCCTGGAAATCGGCGGTGGCCTTGAGGCTCACTCTGGACTTGGTCACATAGGTGAAGGTCTTCTCCTCCACATTGACGGCCGCCTGCAGCACCTCCAGTTGCAGGTGTGTCGAGCCGATACCGCCCACGTTCAGCCCCTGGCTGCGCAGCCCTTCGGATAGCTTGTCGGCGAGGACCTGCCCGAGAGGGGCGTAGGCGTTGACCAGCACCGGGGCCTTCTCTCTCTTCTTGACCGAGATGACATAGGCTGCCTCACGGCGATCGACGCCCTCCAGGGTGATGCTGTTACCCGAGTAGTATTGCTGGTTGGCCGGGATGATTTGGGGATTGATATAGGCCGTTTCCGGCCAACTGGTGGCACAGCCGCCGAGCAGCAGCGCCCCCATCAGGATGAGAGACTTCTTCATCTGGGGTTCCTTTAACGTTTGATGGCTTTCAAGATAACGAATTTTTTATTGCCTGCAATGAGTTGAGCATTGCCAAACAACCGCTTGAGCTTGAGGTGGTAGTCGAGGTGGCGGTTGCCCACCACCCAGAGATCCCCACCGCGCGGGAGCACCCTGTGTGCATCCTGGAACATCTGCCAGGCGATATGGTCTGTGATGGCCTGCAGCTGGTGGAAGGGGGGATTACAGAGGATGCGATCCGCACTGCCGATCTCGACGCCGTCGAGACAGTTGTTGACCATAAAGTGGGCGCGTCCGAGAGCATCGGGCAGGTTCTTCTGCACGTTTTCCCTGGCCGAGGTGATGGCCATGTAAGACTCATCGCAGAAGGTGACAGCGACTTGCGGATCCCTGGCGAGCAGAGAGAGCCCCAGCACCCCGTTGCCACAACCGAGATCGATCACCTGACGGGCACTCATCACCGGCAGGTGATCAAGCATGAAGCGGGCCCCGATATCGAGGCTGGTGCGAGAGAAGACGTTGGCGTGATTGCGCAGCACCATGTCGGTCCCCTCCAGTGGCCAGATGGTGGGGTAGGGGTCGCTGGCCTTGCAGGGCTCGCCGCGCGGCACGCAGTGGATGAGGCGTGCCTTCTTCCAGGCCAGCGAGGTGGTGGTGGCCCCGAGCCACTTCTCAAACAGCTGCAGGGTGGAGGTGTGGATCTCCTTGGCCTTGCCGGCGGCGAGGATACGGGTCTGCGGTGTCACCACCCGGGAGAGGGCGATCAGTTGCTGCTCGAGCAGGGCCTGGTACTTGGTCACCTTGATGACGACCAGCGCCGGTGCCGCAGGCAGAGGAGCCAGGGCATCCTGCCAGACGACGCTGTCGGGAGCCAGGCCGTTGCGCCTGAGGTTCTCTTCGGCGCCGCGGCGGCTGACGAAAGAGTCGCTGACAAAGTGCGGGTGATGGGCGTGCAAAAATGCGGTGAGTGCACCAAAACTGTCATTCATGATCACCACGGCGCCGGCCGCTATCCCCTCCTCGGCCAGGGTGGTGATCAGGTATTCGTCGGCAGCATCCCAGGCCTGTAACGGGTCGTTGGCTTGTGGCGGATAGCGCAGCAGCTCAAACTGGCAATGGGGATGATCGAGACGGGTCAGCATCAGGGCTCCGGCGTGACATAAACGGGGCCGCTATTTTAGCGGCTCGGCGTCAGAAGTCATATCTCATCGGGAGGATAAATGAAGGCCACTCATCCGGAAGGGGCCGCTTTGCGGTATTGGCCCGGCTGGCTCACGCAAGAGGAGCAAGCGTGGTGGTGGCAATGGCTGGAGGAGATAAGGTGGCAGCAATACCGGGTACGGCTGTTTGGCCGGACTCTGCCTCAGCCGAGGCTGAGCGCCTGGTATGGTGACAGCCCCTACCGCTATTCGGGCTTGCAGCTCCCCGCCACCCCCTGGCCTGAGCCCTTGGCACAGCTGCGCGACAGGGTCTGCACCGCCACGGGATATGCCTTTAACAGCGTGTTGCTCAATCACTACCGAAGCGGCAGTGACAGCATCGGGTGGCATCGGGACGATGAGGCCGAGCTTGGCGCGGCGCCTGCGGTGGCGGCCGTCTCTTTGGGGGCATGCCGACGCTTCTTGCTGCGCCGACTGGAGGATCATCGGTGCCGCGAGGAGTGGTGGCTGGAGCCTGGCTCCTTGCTGCTGATGGCGCCGGGTCTGCAGTCATGCTGGCAGCACTGCCTGCCCAAAACCCGGAGTCGGGTCGGGCCGCGCATCAGCCTCACCTTTCGTTTGATCCAGCCGGGCCGTTAGAATGGCTCTCCATCGTCAGTCAGCGGAGTCTGTTTTATGCAGTTGCAAACCCACATCGAGCAGAAGTTACGGGAGGCCCTCGCCCCGAGCCATCTCGAGGTTATCAATGAGAGTCACATGCATCGTACCGAGCCGGGGGCCGAGAGCCACTTCAAGGTAATTGTCGTGAGCGAATGCTTTGCCGGTGAGCGTCTGTTGGCACGTCATCGCAGAATCAATGCCCTGTTGGCCGAGGAGCTGGCAAGTACTCTGCACGCCCTGGCTCTGCACACCTACACTGACGCCGAGTGGCAGGCTCGGGAAGGGGCGCCGCGCACGCCTTCCTGTGTGGGCAAACCGACATTGTAAGGCTCTGTGTTCCCTCATCGGTCGGCAATCGATGGTGCTTTATCCGGTGTCAGGATGGATTTTAATCATTAAATTTTCTTGACCATGGAGGGGATAAATTTTGTTTATCCCTTAATGGGTATGTTGGGGTTATCCCCTTGTCCTGCTTGAAAAGTCACTTCGAATTCACTATCACAGTTTGTAGGGTGATTTTTGTGATGTTGCGTGAATTTTCCTGTTTTGTCATGGCGGGGGGAATCACCGAGATGATAAACTCAATCGCTTTTTGAATTTCCATGGATGTGGTCACCTTCGACTACATCCCGGAGAGTCAATCCACAGTCGGGAGCCTCTCCCGGCACTTACCAACCTGTCTTCCCGTAACGGTAGTGCAAGTGAGTATGATTACAATTAAAAAAGGACTGGACATCCCCGTGTTGGGTGCGCCAGAGCAAGTAATCTACGATGGCCCCGCCATCACCCGTGTCGCTACACTCGGCGAGGAGTACGTGGGGATGCGTCCCACCATGGCCGTCAAGGTCGGGGATCGCGTCAAGAAGGGCCAGATTCTTTTTGAAGACAAGAAGAATCCTGGCGTGAAATTCACTGCCCCTGCTGCCGGTGTCGTTGCCGAGATTAACCGTGGTGACAAACGAGTTCTGCAATCTGTCGTGATCGATATCGACGGCGACGAGCAGATCACCTTTGCCGCCTTCTCTTCCGCCGAGCTGCCCCAGCTTGACCGGGCCAAGGTCCAGGAGATCCTGGTCGAGTCCGGCCAGTGGGTCGCCCTGCGCACCCGCCCGTTTAGCAAGGTGCCCGCCGTGGGTAGCGCTGCGCGCGCCATCTTCGTCACCGCCATGGACTCCAATCCGCTGGCTGCCAGTGCCGAGCTTGTCATCCGCGAACAGGCCCAGGCCTTCGTCGATGGCCTGGCGGTACTGAGCCGTCTGACCGATGGCAAGGTGTATGTGTGCAAGGCCGAGGGTAGCCTGCCCCAGTCCACCCTGTCTCAGGTACAGGAAGAGGTCTTTGTGGGCCCGCACCCGGCCGGTCTGCCCGGTACCCACATCCATTTCCTGGATGCGGTGAGTGCCCACAAGTGTGTCTGGCACATCAACTACCAGGATGTGATTGCCTACGGCAAGCTCTTCACCACCGGTGAGATCTGCACCGACAAGGTAATCTCCCTGGCCGGTCCGAACGTGCTCAAGCCGCGTCTGCTGCGTACCCGCATCGGTGCCAGCATGGCTCAGCTGACCAATAACGAGCTGCGTGCCGACGAGAACCGCATCATCTCCGGCTCTATCCTGAGCGGTGTGCATGCCAGGGGTGAAGTCGCCTACCTGGGTCGCTACCACAATCAGGTCAGCGTGCTGGGTGAAGGGCGCGAGAAGGAGTTCCTCGGCTGGGCCAATCCCAGTGCCGACAAGTTCACCATCACTCGTACCACCCTGTCCCACCTCTTCAAGGGCAAGCTGTTCAACTTCACCACCAGTACCAACGGTAGTGATCGCTCCATGGTGCCGATTGGTAACTACGAGCGAGTGATGCCGCTGGACATCCTGCCGACCCTGCTGCTGCGCGACCTGGTCGCCGGTGACACGGACGGTGCCCAGGCTCTCGGTTGCCTGGAGCTGGATGAAGAGGATCTGGCCCTGTGTACCTTCGTCTGCCCGGGCAAGACCGAATACGGTCCGATTCTGCGCCACTGCCTGACCAAGATCGAACAGGAAGGTTAAGCGATGAGTTTTAAGCAACTTCTTGAAAAGATGGAACATCACTTCGAGCCGGGCGGCAAGTACGAGAAGTACTATGCCCTGTTCGAAGCGGCGTACACGCTTTTCTATACCCCGGGTTCCGTGACCCGCTCCTCTTCCCACGTCCGTGATGCGCTCGATCTCAAGCGCATGATGATCATGGTGTGGCTGGCCGTCTTCCCGGCCATGTTCTGGGGCATGTACAACGTCGGTAACCAGGCCATGAGCGCCGTCGCCCAACTGGGTAGCGCCGCCGGCCTCGATACCTGGCAGTACACCCTGGCCTCCCTGCTGGGGGCTTCTCTGGATCCGGCCGTGGCGGGTGTCGGCAGCAAGATGCTGATCGGTGCCGCTCACTTCTTCCCGATCTATATCACCGTCTTCTTCGTCGGTGGTTTCTGGGAAGTGCTGTTCGCCATGGTGCGCAAGCACGAGATCAACGAAGGCTTCTTCGTGACCTCGATCCTGTTTGCCCTGATCGTGCCGCCCGAACTGCCCTTGTGGCAGGCTGCTCTGGGTATCACCTTCGGTGTGGTGATGGCCAAGGAAGTGTTCGGTGGTACCGGCAAAAACTTCCTGAACCCGGCCCTGGCCGGTCGTGCCTTCCTGTTCTTCGCTTACCCGGCCCAGATCTCCGGTGATGCAGTCTGGGTTGCCGTCGATGGCTTCTCCGGCGCCACCGCGCTGAGCCAGTGGGCCCAGGGTGGTCAGGCTGGTCTGGTCAATGCGGCGACCGGTCAGGCTATCAGCTGGATGGACGCCTTCCTCGGCAACCTGCCGGGCTCTATCGGCGAAGTCTCTACCCTGATGATCCTGCTCGGCGGCGCCATGATCGTCTACATGCGCATCGCCTCCTGGCGCATCATCGCCGGCGTGATGATCGGCATGATCGCCACCTCCCTGCTGTTCAACGTGGTCGGTTCTGATACCAACCCCATGTTCAGCATGCCGTGGCACTGGCATCTGGTGCTGGGCGGTTTTGCCTTCGGCATGATGTTCATGGCCACCGATCCTGTCTCTGCCTCCTTTACCAACACCGGTAAGTGGTGGTATGGCGCCCTGATCGGCGTGATGGTGGTGCTGGTGCGCGTGGTTAACCCTGCGTTCCCGGAAGGCATGATGCTGGCCATTCTGTTTGCGAACCTGTTTGCCCCGCTGTTTGACCATTTCGTAGCACAGGCGAACATCAAGCGGAGGATCGCTCGTGGCGTTTAACAAAGATACGACTATCGGCACCGTCAGCGTCGTTGCTGGCCTGTGCCTGGTCTGCTCCATCGTCGTCTCCGTGGCGGCCGTGGGTCTGCGCCCTGCCCAGCAGGCCAATAAGGCCCTCGACAAGCAGTCCAACATCCTCTCCGTTGCCGGTCTGGATGTGAGCAATGTGACCAAGACCTATGGCGAGAAGATCGAGGCTCGTCTGGTCGATCTGGCCAGTGGTCAGTTCGTGGAAGGGGATGCCGACGGCTTCGACATGCTGGCCGCCGCCAAAGACCCGTCACGAAATTTCCTGATCCCCGCTGACGCCGATCGTGCCGGTATCAAGCGCATCTCCAAGACCATGCCTGTGTTCCTCGCCAAGGGGGAAGATGGCAAGGTGGAGAGCGTGATCCTGCCGATCTATGGTCAGGGCCTCTGGTCCACCATGTACGCCTTCCTGGCGGTCGCGCCGGATGGCCAGACCATCAAGGGCATCACCTATTACGATCAGGGTGAGACCCCGGGTCTGGGTGGTGAGGTCGAGAATCCGGCCTGGCGCGAGCTGTTTGTTGGCAAGAAGCTGTTTGATGCTGATGGCAAACCGGCCCTGCGCGTGATCAAGGGTCATGCGCCGGAAGGCTCCGAGCACGAGATCGACGGTCTCTCGGGTGCCACTCTGACCTCCAACGGCGTCCAGCACACCTTCGAGTTCTGGATGGGTTCCAATGGCTTTGGTCCGTTCCTGGCCAAGCTGCGTGCAGGAGAGCTCAACAATGGCTGACAAGAGCGAAATGAAAAAGCTGCTGCTCACCCCTGTGATCGGCAACAACCCCATCGCCCTTCAGGTGCTGGGTGTCTGTTCCGCTCTGGCGGTGACCAGCCAGATGAAGACGGCATTCGTGATGACCCTGGCCGTAACCGCGGTCACGGCCTTCTCCAACCTCTTCATCTCCCTGATCCGTAACCAGATCCCCAACAGTGTGCGGATCATCGCCCAGATGGCGATCATCGCCTCTCTGGTTATTGTGGTGGATCAGGTGCTGAAGGCTGTCGCCTATGACATCTCCAAGCAGCTCTCCGTGTTCGTTGGTCTTATCATCACCAACTGTATCGTGATGGGGCGCGCCGAAGCCTATGCCATGAAGAGTGCCCCGCTGCCCTCCTTCCTGGATGGTATCGGCAACGGCCTGGGTTACGGTGCCGTGCTGCTGACCGTGGCCACCGTGCGCGAGATCCTGGGCTCAGGTACCTGGTTTGGCATCGAACTGCTGCCGCTGGTAAACAACGGTGGTTGGTACGTGCCCAATGGCCTGCTGCTGCTGCCGCCGAGTGCCTTCTTCCTGATCGGCCTCATCATCTGGGCGGTCCGCACCAAGGATCCCAAGCAGGTGGAGGCGAAGGAGTAAGAGATGGAACACTATATCAGTCTGTTAATCCGCTCGGTCTTCATCGAAAACCTGGCACTCTCCTTCTTCCTCGGGATGTGTACCTTCCTGGCGGTCTCCAAGAAGGTTAAAACCGCCATCGGTCTCGGCATCGCCGTGGTCGTGGTGCAGACCATCGCCGTACCGGCCAACAACCTCATCTACAACTTCGTGTTGAAAGACGGGGCCCTGGTGACTGGCCTGGATCTCAGCTTCCTGAGCTTCATCACCTTCATCGGTGTGATCGCGGCTCTGGTGCAGATCCTGGAGATGGCGCTGGACAAGTATTTCCCGGCCCTCTACAACGCCCTGGGTATCTTCCTGCCGCTTATCACGGTGAACTGCGCCATCTTCGGTGGCGTCTCCTTCATGGTGCAGCGTGATTACAACTTTGCCGAATCCGTCGTCTATGGCGTGGGCTCCGGCTTTGGTTGGATGCTGGCCATCGTGGCCATGGCGGGTATCCGCGAGAAGATGAAGTACTCCGATGTGCCGGACGGCCTGCGCGGTCTGGGTATCACCTTCATCACCGCCGGCCTGATGGCGCTGGGCTTCATGTCCTTCTCTGGTATCTCCCTGTAATCGGAAGGAACGATAGATGGAAATTATTTTGGGTGTGGTCATGTTCACCGTGATCCTGCTGGCGCTGGTGGCAGTCATACTGTTCGCCAAGTCCAAGCTGGTGACCGCGGGCGACGTGACAATCGTGATCAACGATGACCCGGCCAAGGCGGTGAAGACCCCGGCCGGTGGCAAACTGCTCGGAGCCCTGGCCGGCAGTGGTATCTTCGTCTCCTCCGCCTGTGGTGGCGGTGGCTCCTGCGGCCAGTGCAAGGTTCGGGTGAAGGCGGGCGGTGGTGATATCCTGCCGACCGAGCTGGATCACATCAGCAAGCGTGATGCCCGCCACGGTGAGCGTCTGGCCTGCCAGGTGACCGTGCGTCAGGACATGGACATCGAGCTGCCTGAAGAGATCTTCGGCGTGAAGAAGTGGGAATGTAGTGTCATCTCCAATGACAACAAGGCCACCTTCATCAAGGAGCTCAAGCTGCAGATCCCCGACGGGGAGAGTGTGCCGTTCCGCGCCGGTGGTTATATCCAGATCGAGGCGCCGGCTCACAAGGTGGAGTACAAGAACTTCGACATCCCCGAGATGTATCGTGGTGACTGGGATCGCTTCAAGCTGTTCGACCTGGTGTCGACCGTCAACGAGCCGATCATCCGTGCTTACTCCATGGCCAACTATCCGGAAGAGTTCGGCATCATCATGCTGAACGTGCGGATTGCCACGCCGCCCCCCAGCAACATGCAGTTGCCGCCGGGCCAGATGTCCTCCTTCATCTTCAACCTGAAGGCGGGTGACAAGGTGACCATCTCCGGTCCGTTTGGTGAGTTCTTTGCCAAAGAGACCGACAACGAGATGGTGTTCATCGGGGGTGGTGCGGGTATGGCACCGATGCGCTCCCATATCTTCGACCAGCTGCGTCGCCTGAAGTCCAAGCGCAAGATGAGCTTCTGGTACGGTGCCCGCTCCAAGCGCGAAATGTTCTATGTGGAAGATTTCGACATGCTGCAGGCGGAAAACGACAACTTCCAGTGGCATGTGGCGCTCTCGGATCCGCAGCCGGAAGACAACTGGACCGGCTACACCGGCTTCATCCACAACGTGCTCTATGAGAACTACCTCAAGAACCACGAGGCCCCGGAAGACTGCGAGTTCTACATGTGTGGTCCTCCCGTGATGAACGCCGCCGTCATCAACATGCTCAAGAGCCTGGGCGTGGAAGACGAAAATATCCTGCTCGACGACTTCGGTGGCTAATCGATGCGTTCTGCGGTAAAGACATGGCTGGCCCTTATCGGGCTGGCCTTTTTCTTGACAGGGTGCGGTCAGGAGAAGGTCAACACAGGGCCGGAGATCCACATCACCGGCAGCACCATGGGAACCTATTACTCCATCAAGGTCGCCGACAAGATAGCCAAGACCCCCGAGGCCTTTCAGGCCGAGGTGGATGCGCTGCTCGAGCGGGTCAACGACCAGATGTCCACTTATCGTCCCGACTCCGAGCTTTCCCGTTTCAACCAGACCCGCGACAGCAAGCCTGTGGTCGTCTCTCGTGACACTGCCCGGGTGGTGACCGAGTCGCTGCATCTGGGCCGTGAGACCCGGGGGGCGCTGGATGTGACGGTTGGCCCTCTGGTTAACCTGTGGGGCTTTGGCCCTGACAAACGGCCTACCAAGGTGCCGAGTGATGAGCTGATTGCCCAGACCCGTCAGAAGACAGGCCTGGGTAATCTTCATGTGACCACCTCGGTCGATGCGGATACCCTGCAAAAGGACATACCGGATCTCTATGTGGATCTCTCCTCCATCGCCAAGGGATTCGGTGTGGACAAGGTAGCCGAATACATAGAAGCGCTCGGCTCGCGCAACTACCTGGTCGAGATTGGCGGTGAGCTGCGTATCAAGGGGCTCAACGGCAAGGGACACCCCTGGCGGGTGGCCATCGAGAAACCGGTAGCCGGTAGTGCGGAAGGCTCGGTGCAGGAGGTGATCGTGGTTGGTGACAACGGCGTCGCCACCTCGGGAGACTACCGCAACTACTACGAGATGGATGGCAAGCGCTTCTCCCACACCATAGATCCGGCGACCGGCAAGCCCATCACTCACCGCCTGGTATCAGTGACCGTGGTGCATCCCTCCTGCATGACTGCAGACGGGTTGGCTACCGCCCTGACGGTGATGGGACCGGAGAAGGGAATGGCCTATGCCAGGGAGAAGGGATTGGCTATCTTCATGGTTACCAAGACCGACGAAGGGTTCCGTGAGGAGTACTCGGATGCCTTCAAGCCCTATCTGGTGAGAAAGTGATATGCAAATCTTTCTGATAACCTTCGCCGTCTTCCTGTTATTTGTCGCGGCCATGGCCATCGGCTACATCATCAAGAAGAAGACCATCTCCGGCTCCTGCGGGGGGCTGGGTGCCATCGGCATCGAGAAGGAGTGCGACTGTCCCGAACCCTGTGACAATCGCAAGAAGAAGATGGCCGCCGAAGAGGCGCGCCGCAAGATGCTCGAAGAAAATCGCATCATCTAGTAATCACAGCGCGGGGCCATCGGCCCCGCGCTGTTTTTCAGTAGTCATACTGGTGACACTCCTTCTTCCTGAACTCACCCCGCCAGCGAGTCAGCTCTTCCCGGGTGCCGAGGGTATCTCCCTTCTTGATCGCAATTTCCAGCGTCTCGATACGATCGTGGAGCCATTGGCACTCGGCCGTGGGGTTATTTTTGGCGGCCAGTGGCATGGCCAGTATTACCATCAGCCAGACGGCTTGTGCGTCCATTTGCTTCTCCTGGGGCCATTAGTCCCCTAGGGATAGCCCCTTTCTCTCGGGAGCGGACTGTCAAAATGCACAGGTCAACCTGTATACTGTTTTTTTATCCAGCTTTTGGCATGTCACCGGTCGGTTTGGAGGGCACAATGGGACGTAAAATCATCCATATCGACATGGACTGCTTCTATGCCGCCGTGGAGATGCGTGACGATCCGGCCCTGCGTGAGGTGCCTATGGCCATAGGTGGCAGCGTCGAGCACCGTGGCGTCATCTCGACCTGTAACTATGTGGCGCGTCGCTTCGGGGTCCGTTCAGCCATGCCGACGGCGGTGGCTCGCCGTCTCTGCCCACCCCTGGTATTGCTGCCCGGGAGGCTTGCCTATTACAAGGAGGTCTCCGGTCAGCTGCATGATATCTTCCGCCGTTATACCTCTCTCATCGAGCCCCTCTCTTTGGATGAGGCCTATCTGGATGTGACCGAATGTCCCCTGCTGGGAGGCTCGGCGACCCGGATCGCCGCCGAAATCCGAGAGCGGATCAGGGAGGAGTTGGCCCTGACCGCCTCTGCCGGTGTTGCCCCCAACAAGTTTCTGGCGAAGATCGGCTCCGAGCGCAACAAGCCCGATGGCCAGTTTGTTATCGCCCCCCATCAGGTCGATGAGTTTGTGTGCCAGTTGCCGCTCTCCCAGATCCCCGGCGTGGGACGCAAGAGTGCCGAGCGGATGGCGGCGCTGGGCTTTATTACCTGCGAAGATCTCAGAGCCCTCGACCTCGAGCGGGCTCGCCGTCTCTGGGGGAAACCGGGAGAGGCACTGCTCGAGCGAGCCTGGGGGAGAGATGAGCGACCGGTGGCAGTGAGCCGGGAGCGCAAGAGCGTGGGAGTGGAGACCACCCTGGATGAGGATCTGCCCCCTCATGCGCCCTTGGTTCTCACCTGTCTCGAGGCGCTCTGGCCCGAGTTGCTGCGTCGTCTCGAGCGCCATCAGGGGCGTCGACCGGTACGGGGAGTGGGGATCAAGCTCAAGTTTGCCGATTTTCAGCAGACGACCGTCTATCGTAGTTGTGAAAGGCCCGATGCCGCATTGCTTCCGACGCTGCTGCGCGAGGGGCTGCTTCGGGCTCGCGGCCGGGGCATTCGCCTGGTGGGCGTGGTGGTTGGAGTAGGGGACTCGTCTGAACAGTTAGCTCTTGATTTATAAATATATTATTAAGTTATGAAGCATGGCCGCCGATATAATTCGGTATCGAATACAACAAGGATGTTTCCATGAAATCTCTCTCGGTCCAGTGGCGCATCACCCTCTCTGCCGGTCTCTGCCTGTTGCTGCTCTCGGTTTCACTCATCAGCTTCTCCCTCTATCAAGGGCGTGAAGTGCAGTCTCGCATCGAGATGCGCACCGCCGAGAGTGCGCGTGGTGCCGCCCAGCAAGTGATGCAGGCTCAGGGATTGGCCCAGTCCGCCAGGGTGACGGCCTATCTGGATGAGTCTTTCTATCGGGCCTCCCTGCTGGCTCAGGGGATCCTCTTCCAGCGCAAGAATGCCCAAGACAATTTCATGCACTCCGAGGCCCTGCGCGGTGCCCTCAACCAGATGTTGCACGAGTCGTTGCTGGCGGCTCCCAACTTGCTCGGTGTCTACGGGGTATTCGAGCCCGATGCCCTCGATGGTGAGGATGCCAACTATGTTGATTCGAGTGCCCTGGGCTCCAACGAGAAGGGGCGCTTCTCCGTCTACTGGGCGCGCGGCAAGGAGGGCATAGTCGCCGAGACCATGAGTGAGGAGGATCTGGCCGACAGCGCTCCCGATGAGAGTGGTACCCCTGCCAATTACTGGTATCGCTGTAGCCTGGAGAGTCGCAGCAGCTGCCTGCTCGAGCCCTATCTGGATGAGGTCGAGGGACAATCCCGTCTGATGACCTCGGTCACGGTTCCGCTCATGGAGGAGGGGAAGGTGATCGGTATCGTGGGTGTGGATCTGGCCCTGGACAGTCTGCAGCAGGTGGTGCAGGGCATGGATGAGGATCTTTACCGGGGCAGCGGCGATGTGATGCTGATAAGCCAGGGAGGGACTGTGGCCGCCCAGAGCGGTTTTAACACCCCGGTAGGCAAGCCGCTTGGCGGCGATCCCCTGGGGGGGCAGCTCAAGGGCTGGCTCAAGGAGGGAGCGCCACTCTCACGCTGGAGCGAGGATGGGGCCTGGCTACAGAGCTTCACGCCGATCCGGGTGGCGGGCCACAGCTGGGGGGTCTATATCCAGCTGCCCCGTGCCGTGGTATTGGAGGAGGCCGATCGGCTCAGTGCCGAGCTGGCCGAGCAGGCCGCCAGCAGCGGCTGGATTCAAATTGAGATCGGCATCCTGATCACCCTGCTTGCGCTCGGTGCCATTACCCTGTTGGCGCGCCAGGTGGTCTCACCCATTCGTGCAGTGGTCAGTCGGTTGCGGGATATCGCCAGCGGTGAGGGGGACCTCACCCAGCGGCTGCAGATAGACCGCCAGGATGAGCTCGGGGAGTTGGCTCGCTGGTTCAATCTCTTCCTCGACAAGCTGCAGGGCACCGTCTCCCAGGTGGTAGAGACGGTGGCGGGAACTCGCGAGACGGCGAGCCAGGCGGCAGCGGTGGCCGAGCGTACCCGCGACAGCCTGCAGGCCCAGTTCAAGGAGGTGGAGATGGTCGCCGCGGCCTTTGAGGAGATGAATGCCAGCGCCGCCGAAGTGGCCGGGAGTGCCGGCAGTGCCGTGGCCTCGGCCAAGGAGGCCGAGGGGATGGCGCGTCATGGACAGCAGGCGGTCAATGAGAGCCAGCGCGCTATGGATGAGTTGATGCAGGTGATTGAGGCGGCCAGACCCATGGCTGAGCGGCTCTCCGATGAGAGCGACAATATCGGCAATATTCTCGAGGTGATCCAGGCCATCGCCGAGCAGACCAATTTACTGGCCCTCAACGCCGCCATCGAGGCTGCCCGGGCCGGTGAACAGGGTCGGGGATTTGCCGTGGTGGCCGATGAAGTGCGCAGCCTGGCGGGAAGGACCCAGGACTCCGTGGTCCAAATCCGCGAACTCATCGAGAAGCTGCAAGGGGGAACGAGCGGCGTGGTGGAGGCCATCGTCGAGAGTCACGCCAGGGCCGGCCGTACCCGGGAGCGAGTGGAGGCCTCGGTCACCATGCTCGAGCAGATCCTCGAGGCGGTTGGCTCGATTGAGCAGATGAACGATCTCATCTCCCGCGCCGCCGGTCAGCAGAGCGAGGTGATCCACTCCCTTAACCACAATGTGGCAACCATCAGGGATGTGAGCCAGAACATCAGCGAAGAGGCCATATCCTCTGCCAGGATTGGTCGGGAGATGTTTACCCTGGCCGATCGCCAGCAGGCCCTGATGGGGCAGTTCAAGGTATAAGGGGTCACGCCAGACAGAAAAAAGGCGCCATCCTGAGGTGGCGCCAAACAATTCAGATGACAGACAGGTCAAATCGGAAAATTTGAACCTTTTCTTCCCGGGGGAAGATTACACAACACCACAATCGACAGTCACTGACTCGGAAAATTGCCCTTCCCACAGGGTTTCATGGGGAAGTGCGAGCCATATGGCAACTGATTGTGCGGCGAATTATGTTTATTCGCTGGTGGCGTCGCAACCGACAATTTATAATGCAGACCATTAGAAAATCTCATCTTTGGCAGGAGTCATGTCGCGTCGTCTTCCTCCCCTCAACGCCCTCAAGGCTTTCGAGGCGGCGGCTCGCCACCTGAGTTTTACTCGGGCGGCGGAAGAACTGTTTGTCACCCAGGCTGCCATCAGCCACCAGATCAAGGCGCTGGAGGAGTACCTGGGGATTAAACTGTTTCGCCGCAAGAATCGTTCCCTGCTGTTGACCGAAGAGGGGCAGGGCTATTTTCTCGATATCAAGGATATCTTTGCCTCCATCTCTGAGGCCACCGAGAAGCTGCTGGCACGCAGTGCCAAGGGGGCACTGACCGTCTCTTTGCAGCCCAGTTTCGCGATTCAGTGGCTGGTGCCTCGCCTGGTGCGCTTTAGTGAGCGTCATCCGGATATCGATGTGCGTATCAAGGCCGTGGATCTGGATGAGGGATCGCTCACCGACGATGTGGATGTGGCCATCTATTACGGGCGCGGCAACTGGCCCGGGCTCAGGGCCGACAAGTTGCATACCGAGTATCTGATCCCGGTCTGCTCGCCCATGTTGCTGACCGGGCCCAAGCCCCTGCGTACCCCCGAAGACCTGACCCGTCATACCCTGCTGCACGACACCTCGCGCCGCGATTGGAAGGCCTGGTTTCGCCAGCTGGGGATCGATGCCCCCAACGTCAATCAGGGGCCCATCTTCAGCCACTCGACCATGGTGATCCAGGCTGCCATTCACGGTCAGGGAGTGGCGCTGGGTCACAGCGTGCTGGCCCAGCCCGAGATCGATGCCGGTCGCCTCATCTGCCCCTTCGAGCAGGTGCTGGTGAGCAAGAACGCCTTCTACCTGGTCTGTCAGGAGCAACAGTCGGAGCAGGGCAAGATCGTCGCCTTCCGCGACTGGATGCTGGAGCTGGTCGAGCAGGAAGAGGCGCGCCGCCGCGCCCAGGTCAAACCCTGATGACAGAGACCCAGGGGGCGGTGGACGCCCCGGTTCGTCTCTTGCTGGCTCACGGCGCCGGGGCCGGTATGGATCATCCCTTTCTTGTCACCCTGAGTGCTCTGCTGGCCGATGAGACGTTGCAGGTGGTGCGTTTTAACTTTCCCTATATGGCGCGCATGCAGAGGGAAGGAGGGCGCCGCCCTCCCGATCGGGCTCCCGTGTTACTCGAGTGCTGGCGCGAGGTGATTGCCGCCCATGCCCATCCCAGGCTCATTCTGGCGGGTAAATCCATGGGAGGGAGGATGGCCGCCGAGCTTGCCGATGAAACGGGGGCTGCGGGATTGGTGCTACTGGGGTATCCTTTCCACCCCGTCGGTAAGCCCGAGCGTTGGCGTGGTGAGGTGCTCAAGCAGATCGTCACGCCGACCCTGCTGTTGCAGGGGGAGCGAGACGCGTTTGGCTGTCGTGAGGAGTTGGCCGGTTTTCCCTTCTCCCCGGCGGTGCGTTGCCACTGGCTACCGGACGGAGATCACAGCCTGAAACCGCGCCAGCGCAGCGGCTTGACCGAGGCGGACAATCTGGCTTCGGCGGCCCGTCTGATCCGGGCGTTTGCCCATGAGGTGAGAGGATGAAAGCGCAACGAATCGAACTCATGGTGGCGGCTCTGATGGGGTTGTCGGCCACCCTGCTGGGCGCCTATGGCGCTCATGGTTTGCCGGCGACCGGCATAGCCCCCGATAAGCTCTCCGCCTTCAATACGGCGGTGCAGTACCAGTTTTTTCACGCCCTGGCGCTGTTGGCGCTCGGGCTCTCTCCCCTGCGCGGGCGTGGTCTGGCCCTGGCTGCCGGCCTCTTCGTGCTGGGCACCCTGGGTTTTAGCGGCAGTATCTACGCCATGGTACTGCTGGGAACCAAGGGAATTGGCCTGCTGACGCCGGTCGGGGGAGTCTGTTTTATGTTGGGATGGGCAACCCTGTTTTGGGTTGGCTGTCGTCTTGGAGGAAGAAATGAATAACCTGCTGATTTATTGCCGTCCCGGCTTTGAGAAAGAGGCGGCGGCAGAGATCACCGAGCGTGCCAGCGACATGCAGTGCTACGGCTTTGCCCGGGTCAAGGACGACAGCGGCTATGTGCTCTTCGAGCTCTATGAGGAGGGACAGGCCGACCTGCTGGCACGCAAGCTCCCCTTCCGTGAGCTCATCTTTGCCCGCCAGATGCTGGTGTTGACCCACGATCTCTCCGATCTGGATCTGGGGGATCGGATCCGTCCCATCGTGGAGGCGTGCCGTGACTATGCCATCTGTGGGGATCTGAGGGTCGAAACGGCAGACACCAATGAGGCCAAAGAGCTCTCTGCCTTCTGCCGCAAGTTCACGGTACCCCTGCGTCAGGCCCTGCGTAGCAACGAGATCCTGACCAGCAAGGAGACCCCCAATCGGCCGGTCTTCCACGCCTTCTTTGTGGCGACCGATCATGTGCTGCTTGGCTACTCCTACTCGTTCAATAATTCTGAGTTCCATATGGGCATTCCTCGTCTGCGCTTCCCCTCCGACGCTCCGAGCCGCTCGACTCTGAAGCTCGAGGAGGCGTTTCATGTCTTCGTACCCAAGGAGGAGTGGGATCTGCGCCTCACCTCCGGGATGAAGGCGGTGGATCTGGGCGCCTGTCCGGGAGGCTGGACCTATCAACTGGTGCGCCGTGGCATGATGGTGACCGCCGTGGACAACGGCATGATGGCCGACTCTCTGATGGAGACGGGCCAGGTCAAACACCTGCGCGATGATGGCTTCATGTGGAAGCCGGTGAAGAAGAACACCTACTGGCTGGTGTGCGACATGGTCGACAAGCCGGCGCGGGTGGTGCAGATGATCGGTGACTGGTTCCAGGACGGGCTCTGTCAGGAGGCGATCTTCAACCTTAAGCTGCCCATGAAGAAGCGCTTCGTAGAGTGCGAGCACAACCTGAATGTGCTGCGCGAGCGGCTTGCCGAGATCGATCCCGGCTTCGTGGTACAGGCCAAGCAGCTCTACCATGACCGCGAGGAGATCACGGTACACGTCTACAACCGCTATGCCCTCTCCAAGCTCAAACCGGCCTAAAAGCGATAGTCGAACTTAAGGCTTGATTCGTCGTCGGTGATCTTCAGCTCTATCTGCATGGGGATCGTCTTGTCGCTGGGGGTGAGCTGGACCTTGATGCCATCTCCCCTCAGCTTGACCGCCGTGTCCATGGTGCCGGCGCGAAACTTGACTCTGGGTCTGAGATTTTCGAAGCCCACCGAAACACGCTTGTCGGGGGTTAGATTGAGCCTGTGGTAGGGGGCGAGGGTCGCCTCGCCACTGTCGTTGCGTTTGACCTCAAGGCTAAGGCTCGAGTAACGGCTGAGGCTCAGCTCCTCTCGGGAGCTCTGCCAGCGGGCGACTTCATCGCTGTCAAGGGCGCTCTTCCAGCTGGCTTCATCGAGCGCCATGACAGGCAAGACCGGCAGGAGCAGCAGAAAAAGCGCACGCATCAGAGATCCCTCCCTTCTCTGATACAAACATAGATCAGGGTGTCCCGGCCTGAGCAAAATGGGCAAAATAAAAGGAGCCATAAAGGCTCCTTTTGCGTCTATTTAATAATCAGAGTTTGGCCATCACGGCCTGGGTAAACTGGTCAGTGGTGGCGCTGCCACCCAGATCTCGAGTCACGCACTGACCCGCCTCTATGGTGCTGCGCACTGCGGTCAGAATGCGCTCGGCCTTCTCTTGCATGCCGAGATACTCAAGCATCTGCACCGAGGCAAGGATCACTGACGTGGGGTTGGCAATATTCTTGCCGGCGATATCGGGCGCGGAGCCGTGTACCGCTTCGAAGATGGCGGCGCCGCTGCCGATATTGGCCCCCGGTGCCATGCCAAGGCCCCCCACCAGACCGGCGCAGAGATCCGAGAGGATGTCGCCAAACAGGTTGGTGGTGACGATCACATCGAAGCGCTCAGGGTACATCACCAGGTTCATGCAGGCGGCGTCGACGATCATCTCCTCACACTGGATCTCCGGGTGGCGTGCCGCTACCTGGCGCGCGACCTCCAGGAAGAGACCCGAGGTGGATTTGAGAATGTTGGCCTTGTGCACCACGGTCACCTTCTGGCGGCCCTCTTTCTTGGCCAGATCAAAGGCAAACTCGACGATGCGTTCGGCCCCTTCGCGGGTGACTATGCTCATTGCCTCGGCGCTGTTGTTATCATCGCTGCGGCGTTGACCGGCACCGGAATACATCCCTTCCGTATTCTCACGTACCGTAATGATGTCGATGTTCTCGTAACGGCTCTTGGTCCCCTTGAAGGAGATAACCGGGCGCACGTTGGCGTAGAGGTTAAATTTCTTGCGCAAGGAGACGTTGATGGAGGTGAAGCCACCACCAACCGGCGTCGTCAGGGGGCCCTTGAGGGTCACCTTGTTCTGGTCGATGAGATCCAGGGTTGCCTGGGGCAGCAGCTCACCATGTTTTTCGAGCGCAGTCAGGCCGGCGTCGGCGTAGTCGTAGTCGAAATCGCAACCCGCTTTTTGCAGGATCTGGATGGCGGAGTCGATGATGCTGGGGCCGATGCCGTCACCCGGGATGACGGTGATTCTTGTTTTGGACATAGGGCACTTCCGAGGTACAGATAGGTGTAGAAGTCGGTGTTTCTTATACCATTTTAGAAACATTTCCTCCATTTTTCTTTACATCATGGCGCCATTTTGAGCGCCTTCTCCTCAGTCGGGGGAGGGGAGTCTCAGATCCTTGAGATTAAACCCGAGTTCGATGTCGTCTCTCAGCCGCACCAGCTCAAAGGCCAGGCGGGCCTCATCGGCGTGAGCCTGCACCTTCTTTACCCCCTTGTCGTCGCTCTCTGCTGCCAGCAGGGCTGCCAGGCTGTCGTGGTCCTGCAGCAGCGCCGTGGCACTCTTGGGCCCGATCCCCGGTACCCCCTTGATACCGCTACCTCCCACACCGGTCAGGGCCCAGTAGTCGACCAGCCGACCTGGCGCCACGCCAAACTGACTCTGGACGAAGGGCAGATCGAGCCAGCGCTTGTTGAAGTAGTCGCGGATGCGGATCTCCGGGCAGAGCAGTTGGCAAAACCCCTTGTCGGTCGACACTATGGTCACACACTGGCCGTGACGGGCCATCTTGCGGGCCAGGGTCGCGATCAGATCGTCCGCCTCATCGGTCTCTGATAGCAGGGCATCGATGCCGAGCTCCCAGAAGGCATCCTGCAGACTATCGAGTCCGGCACGCAGTTCCGGCGGCATGGGGGTTCTTCCCTCCTTGTAGGAGGGAAAGCGTGCCTTTCGCCAGCCGTCCACCTCGGCGTCGAAGACCGCGATGGCATGGGTGGGGGCCGCTTGGGTGAGCAGTTTGCGGGTGGTATTGAGCAGGGTTGCCCGGGTCGCGATGAGGGCCTGATCCGGCGTCAGAGACTGGCTGGCTTGCACCGCGTGAATGCGGCGGATGAGATTGAGGGCATCGATGATCAGCAGGTGGGACATGGAGGGCTCGCTCGGTTCGGGCCCGCCATTGTAACAAAAGGGGGCGCGTCGCGCCCCCTTGCAGCGTCTTAACGGACTATCTCGTAGCAAGGCACATAGGCCGAGCCCGGCAACTTCATCCGTTGCTGCTTGACGAAGCTTTGCAGCAGCTTGTCCATCAGCAACATAAGCTCCTTGTCCCCATGGATCTTAAAGGGCCCCTTCTTCTCGATGGCGCGGATGCCCCCCTCCTTGACGTTCCCGGCCACGATGCCGGAGAAGGCGCGTCGCAAGTTGGCCGCCAGGGATTGGGGCGGCTGGTTGCGATGCAGGTTGAGACTACCCATGGTCTCGTGGTTGGGCTCGAAGGGCAGCTGGAACTCCGGCTCTATCTTGAGAGACCAGTTGAAGGAGTAAGCATCCCCGACTGATTTGCGATACTCGCGGATCTTGGGCATCGCCTCTTTCAGGGCGCGGGCAACCTCGGGTGCATCGCCGATGATGATGCGATAGAGGCGGGTGGCTGCCTCGCCCAGGGTGGCACGCACGAAGTCGTCTATGGCGGTGAAGTAGTCGGCGCTCTCTTTGGGGCCCGTCAGTATGATGGGAATAGGCTGACGCTCGTTGGCCGGGTTCATCATGATACCGAGCAGGTAGAGCAGCTCTTCGGCCGTGCCGACCCCGCCGGGGAAGATGATGATGCCGTGGCCGAGGCGTACGAAGGCCTCCAGTCGCTTCTCGATATCCGGCAGGATCACCAGCTCGTTGACGATGGGGTTGGGCGGCTCGGCGGCGATGATCGAGGGTTCGGTCAGGCCGATATAGCGACTGTTCTTGATACGCTGCTTGGCGTGTCCCACGGCGGCTCCCTTCATGGGCCCCTCCATGGCGCCCGGACCACACCCGGTACAGATGTTGAGCTCGCGCAGGCCCAGCTCATTGCCGACGGCGCGGGTGTAGTTGTACTCGATCTCGTTGATGGAGTGGCCACCCCAGCAGACGACCAGATTGGGATCGGCGCCGGGCAGGATAGCCTTGGCATTGCGCAAGATGGCAAAGACCACGTTGGTGATATGAGTGGAGTTGGTCAGGTTGACCTGGCGATTGGACTCGAGCTGATTGGAGACATAGAGGATATCGCGCAGCACCGAGAAGAGGTGTTCCTGGATACCGCGAATGATCTCGCCATCGACGAAGGCGTGCTCGGGGGCGTTGAAGAGCTCCAGCTTGACCCCCCGCTCACGACGAATCACATGGATGTCGAAGCTCTTGTAGCGCTCCAGTATCTCCTTGGAGCTGTCGGTGTGGCTGCCGGAGTTGAGTACCGCCAGGGAGCAGTTACGAAACAGCTGATAGATATCGCTGGTAGCGGTCTGCTTCAGGCGATCCACCTCGAGCTGTGACAGCAGATCCATGCTGCCGACCGGATTGATGTGGGTGATCATAGGCCCCCCTTAGGGTTGTTCTTATCATTCTTCCTGATTCATCAAAGGGATACCGACTGGTATCCCTTCCATCCGATACTAGATGCAAGCGGGGCAAAAGGGGAATAGGGGGCGAGTTCGTCTGCTGCTTTTTTGTGCTTCCCGCTCAGAACACCAGGTTGACCTGGTCGCGCCCCGAGTGCTTGGAGTTGTAGAGCGCCTGATCGGCTCGCTCGAAAGCATCCGTGGGCTGGTCCCCCTCCTTGAACAGGGTGGCGCCGATGGAGATGGTGATCTCTACCCGGGCATCCTTGAAGCGGAACGGGATGCTCTTGATGGTCTGGCGCAGCTTGTCGAGGGGTTTTTGGAACTTGTCGGGGTTGATATTGGGCAGCAGGATCACAAACTCCTCACCACCGAAGCGGGCGATGAAGTCCGTATCGCGCAGGGTCCGTTGCAGCGCCTTGGCCACAACCTTGAGGGCCTTGTCACCGGCCATGTGGCCATAGTTGTCGTTGATGGTCTTGAAGTGGTCTATGTCTACCACCGCCAGACAGAGGGGGGTCTGGTAGCGCAGCCAGCGTTTGTACTCGAGCTCGAGCCGCTCGTCGAGGGCCGCCCGGTTGTGTACCTGGGTCAGGCTGTCGAGGAACAACTTGTGCTTCTGGATGGTCAGACGCTTCTTGTATTCGGCGGTCTCGTCCTTCATCAGTCGCAGCTTGGCCTCCATGGCGGAGAGGCGGGTCATCAGGCCACGCTCGCGTTGATAGAGGGCATCCCGTTCGCTGAGCAGGTGCGAGATGGCGTCCATATGGCGGTGGATGGCGAGCTTGAGCTCTTCGACCGTCTGCTGGTTGCCAAGCGTCTTGCCGATGGCCTGCAGCTCCTTGTTGAGGGCCAGTCTGCTGAGGGTGGTCTCATCTTGCAGGCTACGCCCTTCGTCGAGGGTCTCGGTAAAGCTGAAGTGAACGGCGTTAAGGCTTTCGTTGAGGCTGCTCAGGAAGGAGTGGGAGGCTTTGCGCTCCTCACGGGTCCCCTGAATGATCAGCTCAATGACCTGCAGGGCCATATTGGCCAGGTTTTCCAGGGGAACCCCTTGCAGCAACTCGCGGCGGATGCTGTCCAGCTGTTCGCCAGTCTGGCCGGCGAAGTCGAGCTCTGTGATGAGTCGTTGCAGTTCGTCGGCCAGTTGGCCTGACGAGCCGGGCTCCAGCTCCGCGTCGGGGAGGGGGACGTCCTGATTTTCTTGAAGCAGGGGGGATTGGGCGGACTGGTACTTCAGGGCTTGCTGGTAATACTCAAGCAACTTCAATACTTTGCGATGATAATCGCCAAAGCTGTAGCCATCGTCGGCGAGCAGATGCTCGCGCAGGGTCTGGCAGGCCTTCTCGGTGAAGTCTCGTACTGGACGGATATTTTTTGCGCCAAAATGGACCGCATCACGAACCGAATCGATCGAGTCTTGAACGGCGTCAGAGTGACGCTGCAGCAGCCGCTCGATGAGTACCATCTCAGCATCGAGAGTCATATAGGTGTGGTTGACGTCGATCCGCTGCTTGAGCTTCGCGAGTCGGGTGTCGAGCTCGCGATCATGACCCCGGCAGGCCAGCATCAATTTGGTAAGGAATTGGGTAATCCGGGTGCGCTCGGCGACCGTCTGCTCCCTCAATTCGCTCAGCTTAACTCTCAGCTCGTTCATCTGTTCTGCCGAAGTGGCCATGTCCTTCATAAAAGAGGTCACCTGTCATTGTTATTATGAGCATAAAAAATGGTCGCGTCGTCAGTGTTCAGATGCCTGCTTCCTGGCCAGCATATGCCACTCAATCCACTGTTTTTCATGTGAAGAATTCACTTTAACCAGCCCTTTGTCAATTGCCATCAGGCAGCGCTCCCAGACATCCCCATGGAAGAACGCCGCCTGTTGGCAATCCACGGCGGCCAGTTCAACCCAGGCTGCCCGGCCGTCGCTACGGCCGGCCGATACCGCACCGGCCAGGGCCAGGTAGCAGAGGTCAAACAGACGGCGATGATCGAAGGCGCCGGCCGCCTTGGGCAGGAAGGGGTAGCTGATGATACCGAGGGCTACCCGGCGATCGAGCGCCAGGTCGCTTGGGAAGGCATCGAGCCAGGCGATGAGCTCATCGGCCAGGCGGGGGAGATCGGTCACATGGCGCTGGGGGACGACATAGAGCAGATGCCCCTCGCGCAGATCGTAGATGCGGCCATCCCTGGGCTTGCCCGCCTCCAGATAGTGGCCAAAGGCCTGCTCCAGCTCGCAGGCGACCTGATGTCCGAAGCGTTCGCGGCAATCGATCAGGAAGGGGACCTTGAACAGCAGGTAATGGAGCTTGTCATCGAATGCCTTCTCCCCCTCTTCGGTCAGATACCAGAGATCCGAGCTCTGCTGGCGTTTGGCCATCTCCTCCGGGGTGCGTTGCAGCAGCCGTTGCCAGTTGGGCAGGCCGGTTCTGGCCTCTTTTTGCAAAGCCCGGCCGAGCGCCTTGTTTTGCAGGCGCAGGGTGCGCAACTTGAGCCAGAGCGTAAAGAAGAGCCAGATGAAGAGTGCCAGTGAGAGGCCGGTCAGTATGGAGGTCCACTGGTAGCGCTGGCGAGAGCGCTGCTCCTCTTTGAGGGTCTTGTCGAGCTGGCTGATCATCTGCTCCCGCTCGACCCGTTGATAATGCTCTTCCAGCCCATCCTGATAGAGGTCGGTCTGCTGCTGGCGTACCTGTTCGCTGCTCTGGTGGAAGCGTTTGTAGCTGGCCAGCGCCTGCTGATAGAAGCCCTTCTGCTCATAGGCTCCCGCCAGCAAGCGGTAGAGCGCGATCTGCCGCGCTTTGTCCCCGAGTTGATTGGCCAGGGTCAGGGCATTTTCGAGCTGCAAGATGGCGATGCCCGCCTCGCGCTGGCGCAGGTGCAGCTCCCCCAGCAGTTGCAATGTGTCGACCAGGGGCGCCTTGTCGTCACCAAACTCATAGGCCTGGCGGGCGGCGTTGAGGTAGTTGCGCGCCAGCACCAGATTACCCGCCTGCAGGTAGGTCTTGCCAATTTCGAACTTGAGCCTGGCCCCTTGCTGCTGCGGGGCCCTGTCGTCTTGCAGATCCAGGGCGTTGAAGAAATAGACCAGGGCCATGTTGAGATCACCCTGCTCCCGGTTGAGCTGGGCCAGGGCGATTAACGCCTGCTGCAGGGGGCGAGGATCCCCCAGATTCTGATAGTGATCGGCCGAGCTGCTGGCGAATTCGAGCGCCTTCTTGAGGTTACCCTCGTCGCGATAGAGGGCTGCGATCTGGGCGGTCAGCATGCCAAGGAAGAAGTGTTGCTCCATCCCCTCGACCCGCTTGAGGGCATCGAGATATTGACCCAGCGCCATCTCGGGTTGGCGGATGGCCAGATAGAAGTCACCCTGCACGGCCCCGTACCAGGCGAGCTGGATGGGGTCTGCGCTCTTCTCTGCCGCCTTCTGGCTCTTTGCCAGCAAGTCTTTGGCCTGCTCGAGCTGATGATGGCCGATGGCCAGGGAGGCCTCCAGCAGGGGGGCATAGACTTGCAAGGGATGGGCCCGGAGCGCCGGCTCTGCAAGCAGGCGATCGAGCTGTCCCAGCAGAGGGCGAGCCTCATGAAGGCGGCGCTCATCCCGGGTCAACAAGCGGGAGTTGAGGTAGAGGGTGCTTGCCAGCTGGCTGGTGAACCCTTCCTTCTGGGCAACTTCCTGGGCCTGGGTCAGGGTGGCCAACGCGGCCTGAATCTCGCTGGCCTGGGCCAGACAGATACCCTTGAGCATCAGTGCGGCATTGACCTGCTCCTGGGTACGGTAATTGAGCAGTGGCTCCCGATAGGAGTTGGTCTGGCTGCTGCTCAGCACCTGGGTCGGATTTTCCCCGATGCGCTGGAGGAAGGCATCGGCGAGGCGCACGCACTCACGGGGCTGGTTGAAGGCCTGAGCCTGGGCCGAGATGAGCTCGCTGGGCAGGGATGTCTTGGCCAACTCCAGTTCGGGAGTCGACAGGGAAGACATCATCATGGCCAGAAAGAGCAATTGGTTCATTGTCAGTAACAGCGCGCAAGGGGTCAGGGCATGTTAGCCAAGGGGCCCCTTGCGCGTCCAGCGCTGGAAAAGATTACTGGCGAATCAGTCGGATATTCGCGGGGGAGTGCTCAAAATCGCTACGGAACGGGTTGATATCCAGTCCGCCACGACGGGTATAACGGGCATAGATGGTGAGTCGGTGGCAGCCACACAGGGCCTTGAGGTCGGTAAAGATCCGCTCGACACACTGCTCATGGAACTCGTTGTGTTGACGAAACGAGATGAGGTAGCGCAGCAGCTTCTCCCGGTCGATACGTGGGCCCTGATAGTGGATCACCACTGAGCCCCAGTCCGGCTGGGAGGTGACCAGGCAGTTGGACTTGAGCAGGTGACTGTGCAGTGTCTCTTCCACCTCCTCGTCGCCGGTGGCGCCGTCGAGCCAGGCGCTGTCGAAGTGGTAGTCGTTTACCTCGATGTCGAGGTGATCGATACACTCCCCGGGCAGGGTGGCGATGGTGGCCGGTGCCTCATCGAGGTGCCACAGGGTCACCGCTACCGGCGCGCCGGCACAGGCCCCGAGATCTTGCTCGAGCAGCGCCTGTACGGCAGCCAGGCTCTCGCAGCGGGTCTGATTGAAGGAGTTGAGGTAAAGCTTGAATGACTTGGATTCAATCAGATTCGTGCTGGTGGCCGGAATGCGAACCTCTCCCAGGGCGACCACTGGCTTGCCCTTGCTATCGAGCCAGGAGAGTTCATAGAGGGTCCAGATATCCTCTCCCTGGAAGGGCAGGGCATCGCCCAGAGAGAGGTCATCGCGGTTCAGGCTGCGCGGGACCGGTTGCAGCAGGCTTGGTGTGTAGCTGCTGATGTAGTCGGATTTCTGGCCGAGGGAGAGGCCGGCCAGTGCCTTGGCGCCGGCGTAACGGTCTTGGTTGGTCATGGTGTCGATGTCGCATAAAATGACGGGCTTTGGCGGCAATTGTGGTGAATTTGGATGACGGATCAAGTGTTGTGTGCGCTGGGGCGCCTGTTTGTGCGCTGGCAGCAGCTGGGGGAGAGCCGGGGCAGCCTGCCCCTGTGCGAGTTTGAGGCGGGATGGCATTCCCCGTGTGAGCTTGGAGAGCCCCACGATGGGCGGGTCGCCTGGCGTCCTGCCGCTCGCCCCGAGGCGGAGGACTTCTCCGCGCTCGAGCAGGCCCTCGAACTCCCCTTGCACCCCTCCATCAAGGCCCTCTATGGCCACTGGTTCAGCCGCCCCCTCACCCTCTGGTTCAAGGGGCTGCGCCTCTGCCTCATCCAGCCATGGAACCAGGAGGATCTGGATCTCCTCAAGGAGAACCTCATCGGTCACCTGCTCATGCAGCGCAAGCTCGGGCGTACACCGACCCTGTTTCTGGCCAGTTGCCGGGACGAGATGGGGATCATCAGCCTCGATAACGGGAGTGGTGAGGTGCTCTTCGAGCGGCTCGACAGCGACAAACGCACCATCATAGCGCCGGATCTGGCGACCTTCCTCGACCGCTTGCTCCCCTGATTAGCTACGGCTGCCCCACCAGCAGAGCAGGGAGCCCAGGCTGACCATGGCCACCCCGCCGAAGAAGCCGGCCCCGGGGGTAACGCCGAGCCAGAGGCTGGCGAGCACCATGGAGAGGATGGGGGTGAAGTAGGAGGCGCTGGCCAGCAGGGTCAGGTTGCCCCCCTGCACCCCATGATTCCAGCAGGAGTAGGCGGTGGCGGTAAAGACGCCGAGCAGCAGCACCTGCAGCAGGCCCCCCGGGTGGAAGGGGAGAGGGGGCTCTTCCCCCAGCAGGTACTTGCCCCACAGCATCAGGGCGGTGGCGGCGAGAAACAGGGGGATGACCCGCTCCCCGCGACCGAGCAGGCGCGTCACCAGGGAGTAACAGGCCCAGATAAAGGCGGCGGCCAGAGCCAGCAGATAGGCCGTCGGATTGTCGATGACGCTCTGCCAGCTATGGGTGAGTGACCCCCCACCATCCCCCTGCATCACCCGGCCGATCCCCGCCAGACAGAGACCGAGCCCGGGCAGCAACAGGAGTGAGCCCCGTTGCTGACGGCTCAAGACCGCCAGCAACACGGTCAGGCTCGGCCAGAGGTAGTTGAGCATGCCGAGCTCGAGGGCCTGGGCCCTGTCATGGGCGAGGCCGAGTGCCAGGGCCAGCGAGATCTCGTAGGCCACAAACAGACCTCCTCCAATCAGCAGGTAGGCGCGTGGAATGGCGCTCAGGCGCGGCCAGCCCGATGCCAGGGTGGCGAGCAGGGCGCTGACGCTGAAGATGAGCGCCGCCCCGCCGGTCGGCCCGAAGATCTCCGAGATACTGCGAAACAGTCCGATCGACCCACTCCAGAGCAAGACGGCGCTCATGCCGATCAGGGTGGCCCGGCGACGGGAGTGCGGGGAGAGGGGCAAGGGATCAGCTCCGTCTGGATGATGGCCCATGGGGCACGAACATTACTCCTTGAAATCCCAGGAGATGTTGGAAACCAGCCGGCAATCGTCGCACTTGAAGTCGAAGATCTCGTGAAGGGGCGCGGGGAGGCGCCACTGTCCGCCGCACTGGGGGCAGGGACGGGTGAGCTCCTCCTCACGGCTGCCGCCGACCCGATAGAGGTAGTAGTAGGTCGGCGTCTTGGTCAGGTATTCGATGCGCTTGCACAGATCCCAGCCACGGCGATGGAGACGGCTTCCTACCTCGCCAATTTCGTGCAGGGCCGCGTGCTCGGCGATGGAGCCGTTCATCTGCAGCTGATCGCATGCCTCCCAATCCTCCTGCCACTTGATCACCTGCTTGTGATCCCCGTTGGCCACAGGCGGGATGCGGTAGAGGGGGATGGGGGCGAAGTGATCCCCGCAGCGCAGGGGTGAGCAGGTGTGCAGGAAGCTGGTGTAGAGCACCTGCCAGCTCGGGCTTTCGCACGGGTCTGTGCTGTCAGAGAAAAGATCCGGGCCATCGAGCTCCACCTTGGGGGCGAGCAGGCCGGCGTCGCTCAGGCGCCGCTCGGCCAGTTGCACCTGTTCGCTGTGATGGCGTGGGTGCAGGCTGTCTGGCTCGGGGCAGACCACCCGGCTCTTGAACCACCCCTCCTGCACGCTGGTGGGGAGCTCGCGCCCGATGATTTGGCCGTTGTAGCGCAGGGCATCGAGATAACCGAGGATCCCTTGCTCGGCACGGGAGAGGGTGGTGTCTTCGAAGCATTCGAAGATGAGGTCGACAAGGTACATGAGGTGTCCAACGGGGCGGAGCGGCCGCCCTTAGCGTGATTGCAGCAGGGTGATCAGGGTATCGAGTTTGGTCTCGATGCGGGTCAGGCGTGCCTCCAGGCTATCGGCTGGGGCCTCGGGTTGTGCGGGGGCCGAGGGGAGGGGGTTCCCCTGTTTCCAGCTGGCCAGCACCGACATCAGCTCGGCCATGGGGACCGGTTCACCGAGGCGGGCCTTGATCATGGCGGTGGTCGGGGTGGTACCCCGTTCGGCCAGCTCGTTGGCGATACGCAAGATGGCGTCGCGATGGGACATCTTTCTCTCCAATACAGGGTTAGCGGCGCAGTTGTCGGTCCAGCTCGTCGATGCAGCTCGACCAGTCAGAGTCGTTATAGAGGGCATCGCGCAGGAAGTCGGCCTGGGCCCGGCTCCAGAAGGGGGCTTCGGGCAGCAGGGTGTGCGAGTCCAGGGCGTGACTGTTGATGAACCGGCGAATGCTGAGCTCGTCTGAGGGCAGCCCCAACTGCGCGAACAGGTGGCTCAGGGTGTGATGCGGGCTCTCCATGGTTTTCGTCTCCAGCTTGACTGGATCTGAGTATAGTTCTGCCTCCATCACCCTCCCCGAGCGGTCGTTCCCGCTCATGCGAAAGGGGGGGAGGTCTATCCCCTCTATCTGGTTGCCACGCAGGAGCAGCTGGCCCGTGTAGTGGCTCTCCCCGTCGCTCGAGAATTCAAACTGGTAGCAGTTGACCAGACCGCTACGCCCAAAGCGCCGGTGGCTCAGGGCCACCGAGAGTAGCTGCAGTCCGTTGGCCTTGCAGTAGCGGCGCAGGGCCAGGGCGGCGAGCTCGCTTTTTTGCCGCTCACGCCAGAACAGGGCTGCCCCGAGCAGGAGCAGCAGGATCAGCCAGAGTTCGCTGCTCATCCGCCGTGTGCCGCCTTGAAGAGCTCGCCGATGGCCTGGCCCAGGGCCGCGCTGCGGTTGGGGTCGCGCAGCTTGCCCAGCAACCCGGGTCGCAGGTTGGGCAGGGTGACCAGCTCGGCAAAGAGTTGGCCAAAGAGGCGGGTGTCGAGGGCAGCCAGGGCCTCGAGGAAGGCGCCAAGCAGGGCCTCGTCCTCCAGATCGCCGGGCAAGCGCCCGGCAATGGCGAGCAGCAGGGCCTGGCTCGGATGGGTGGTGAGCAGGGTCAGCAGCTTGGCCCGGCGCAGGGCCTGGGGCGGACAGGAGGCCTGGGCCCGGCACAGGTGTGCCAGGGTCTCGTCACTCGGCTCGGCGCGCTCCTGCTCCTGATTGATGCGCTCGATGAGCGCCCCTTGCAGGGCCGGGGGCAGGGCGACCGACTCCAACGCCTGACACAGGGCGTGCAGCACGGGCTCGGGCAGGCGCGGCAGGCTCTTGCACACCAGAGGGAGGATGTCTTGATCACTCACCCGCTCGGCCAGGTCGGCAAAGCCCTGCAGACCGAGCTGTTGCCAGCCATCGCTCCGGGGATCGGCGAGGTAGCCGCACAGGGGGGCGAGATAGGCCGAAGAGGGTTGGGCCAGCCGGCGTGACAGGTGGGCATGGAGCGCCGCCATCTTGGCCTCGGCCGGGCGGAAGGTCCAGGGGTTGTTGGCCAGCTTCTCTGCCTTGGCCTCGTCGAGCTCGCCGGTGAGCTGGTAGCCCAGGGTCTCGACCACCAGATCCATAAACTGTTTGGGGCCGGCCCCCATCAGCAGCCCCTGCTCGTCGAGGGGGAAGGTGAGAAACCAGAGATAGTGCTTGCCCCCTTCCTGATAGAAGTGCACCGCCAGCCAGGCCTTCTGCTGCAGGGGCCAGGGGTAGGGCTCCTGCTGGCGCTCGATGCGCTCGAACCGGTCGCGCTCCAGAACTCTGAGCTGGCGGCCCAGATCGAACAGCTGGAATTCGGTGCCGGCCTGGGTCAGAAATTGGGTCAGGGTATCGATGGTGGACATGCCTTGCTCTCGAGTCTGGGGTTTGGTGCCCGATTATAGGGAGCCTGAGTGCCGGCGCAAACCGTTCCCTGCGGTGCATAATCAAAAGAGCCTGCTCTGCCGCGTCAAGGCGGCATGGTATAGTAGCGCCCCCCCGCGCCCCTGGCGCCCGGCAAATTAAGGACGTTCCCATGTTCAACAAGCACCTGCTGGTCTCAGAGCTTCTGATGGAGATGACTGTGGAGATGCAGCGCATCGGTCGCTGGCAGAGTGAGGCACCGAGTGCCGAGGCCCTGGCCAGCCAGCTCCCCTTCTGTGTCGATACCCTCAGCTTCGATCAGTGGATCCAGTTCATTCTGATTCCGCGCATGCAGCAGCTCATCCTGCTGGAGGCCGAGTTGCCAAGCAGCGTCTCCCTCTATCCCATGGCCAGCGAGGTTTATAAGGAGGAGCTGGCCGAGGTGGAGCAGTTGCTGCGTCTCATCGGCCGCTTCGATCTGTTGCTCTCGGGTAAAGTGGTGGACCGATGAGGCTCGAGCTCCTCTATCAGGATGACTGGCTGGTGGCAGTGAACAAGCCCTCCGGTCTGCTGGTGCATCGCAGCTGGCTCGACAAGCACGAGACCCGTTTTGCCATGCAGATGACCCGGGATCTTATCGGTGGCCGTCATGTCTACCCGGTGCACCGGCTCGATCGCCCCACCTCGGGAGTGCTGCTGTTTGCCCTCGACCCGCAGACCGCCCGCACCCTGACCGAGGCCTTTGCCAACCGTCAGGTCCACAAGGAGTACCTGGCGCTGGTGCGCGGCTGGGTGCCCGAGCAGGGGCTCATCGACTATCCGCTCAAGGAGCAGCTCGACAAGATTGCCGACGCCTTCAGCAGTCCCGACAAGCCGGCCCAGGATGCGGTCACCAGCTATCGCCGGCTGCAGCGGGTGGAGCTCCCCCATGCTGTTTCCAAGAAGCACCCTACCAGTCGCTACAGCCTGGTGCGGCTGCACCCGCACACCGGGCGAAAGCATCAGCTGCGCCGCCATCTCGACCATATCTTCCATCCCATCATAGGGGATACCACCCACGGTGACGGGCGCCACAACCGCTTCTTCAAGCAGGAGCTGGGCTCGGATCGGCTACTGCTTATTTCCCGTAACCTGAGCTTTACCCATCCGGTGCTCAAGGTGCCGATGCGCATCCAGGCGCCGCTCGGACGCGAGGTGCTGGCCCTGTTCGAGCGACTCGGTTGGCCGGCCAGCGAGAGTGACTATTGATCCCCCTCTGTGCCATGCTGGGGCTTATCGTGGAGAAGGAGAGTGACGATGGCGCAAGTGGATCTGTTTGTGGGGACCGTCTATGGCTCGGCGGCGCTGGTGGCCGAGCAGCTGGCTCGTGAGCTCAAGCGTGGCGGGCACAGGGTCACAATCAATGAGGAGGCGCGGGCCAGGGATCTCAGCCCGGAGCGTTTCCTGCTGCTTGTCACCTCCACCACGGGGCAGGGGGATATACCGGAAAACCTGGCTCCTTTCGCCGACGATCTGCGCCACCAGTCTCCCTGGCTCTCTCCCCTGCGCTACGCCCTGATTGCCATGGGCGACAGTGGTTATGGCGATACTTATTGCGGAGCCGGTCGAACCCTGGATGGTCTGCTGCAAGAGCTGGGGGCCCGCCCCCTGGTGCCCCGTCTCGAGATCGATGCCGGGCAAGAGGATGAGCCGGAGCGTCCGGCCCTGGCCTGGCTCAAGGGGTGGATGGGCCGTCTCTGAGCCTTCGGGGACCTAGATAGCAAACAGGGGAGCCATGGCTCCCCTGTCCGGTTATGGTCGATCACTCCTGCGGCGCCCTGAGTGCCTTGACCAGATCGCTGTCCGGGGGCAGATCCACCACCTGACTGTAGCTCTCTATGCCCTCCGGGGTAACGGTGAAGGCATCGGCCGAGAGATAGCCACCGCTGCCGGCACTTTGGGCCACCACGATCAACTCCGGTTGCTTGTCATCGTTGAGATCGACCAGCCTGGCCGCGACCAGGCTGCCGTTGCGAGGCATGATGATGCCGGCGATAAAGTCATCGAGAGGAAACCGGGGATTGCTCCCGGAGTAGAGGCGAAGGGCATAGCTGCCGATAGAGGCAGGCTCGCCGCTCCCCTGCTCCAGCGTGATCACCAGTCCCGTTGGCAGGGTCAACTGCCGCGGGAGCTCTCCCGCCTGCGTGGCGCCGGCCATGGCCAGCAACAGGGTAAAGACCCATCTTTTCATCATCATTTCCTCAGGGTCATCACCAGATCTTGACCCGTTTTTCCGGTGGCAGGTAGAGCTTGTCGCCGGGTTTGACGTTAAAGGCATCGTAGAATGCCGGAATGTTTGGCACCACACCGTTGACCCGATACTCGGGCGGAGAGTGGGGGTCGGAGCGCAGCAGCATCTGCATCAGCTCGGGGCGATACTTGCCCTTCCACACCTGGGCCCAACCCAGGAAGAAGCGCTGCTCGCCGCTATAGCCATCGATGACCGGCGCCCCCTTGCCATCGAGGGAGAGGAGATAAGCCTTGTGGGCTATGGTGAGGCCACCCAGATCGCCGATGTTCTCACCCAGGGTGAAGGCGCCGTTGACGTACTGTCCCTCGATGGGCTCGAAGCGGTTGTACTGGGCTACCAGGCGGCTGGTGCGGAAGCGGAACTCCTTGAGATCTTGTGCACTCCACCAGTTGGTGAGGACGCCGTCGCCATCCGATTTTGCTCCCTGATCATCAAAACCGTGTCCCATCTCGTGGCCAATGACCCCGCCGATGGCACCGTAGTTGACCGCATCGTCCGCCTGCATATCGAAGAAGGGGGGCTGCAGTATGGCCGCCGGGAAGACGATCTCGTTGTTGCTCGGGTTGTAGTAGGCGTTCACCGTCTGCGGCGTCATGTGCCACTCGTCCCGATCCACCGGCTTGCCGAGGCGCGCCAGGTTATCGGCGTATTCAAATTCGCTGGCCCGCAGCAGGTTGCCCACCAGATCGTCGGCGCGCAGGGAGAGGGCGCTGTAGTCCTTCCACTTGTCCGGGTAACCAATCTTGGGGCGGAACTTGGCCAGCTTCTCGAGGGCCTTGGCCTTGGTGGGCTCGCTCATCCAGTCGAGTTCCCGGATGCTCTCGCCGTAGGCGGTGCGCAAATTCTCCACCAACTGCTCCATGCGCGCCTTGGCGGCGGGGGGGAAGTAGCGGGCCACATAGCGCTCGCCGATCGCCTCACCCAGATGATCGTCGAGCACTCCCAGGGCACGCTCCCAGTCCGGACGCTGCTGCGGCGTACCGCTCAGGGTGGTGCCGAAGAAGGCGAAGTTGAGGCGGTCGGTCTCCTTGTCCAGATAAGGGGCCCAACTGCTGATGAGATGCCAGCGCAGGTAGGCGCGCCAGTCTGCCAGGGGCGTCTCCTGTATCAGCGCATCGACACCGGTCAGGTAGTCGGGCTGGCCGACGATGAGGCGCTGTTGCTTCGCAAGCCCGGTATCGTCGAGCCAGCGTCCCCAGTCGAAACGGCTGGCCAGTTGTTTAAGCTCGGCCTGGCTCTTGGGGTTATAGCCCTTCTCCCGGTCGCGCAGGGTGACATTGTCCCATTGCAGCCTGGCGATCCGGGTCTCCAGGGCCAGGATGCGGGCGGCCTGGGTATCGGCCTCGGCAGCGGGGATGCCGCTGCGGGCCAGCATGGCGGCGATATGAGCCTGGTACTTTTGCTGCAGTGCGCGCGCCTCGGCGTCGTCTTTGAGGTAGTAGTCCCGATCCGGCAGGCCGAGGCCGCTCTGGTAGAGGGTGACGCTGTAGCTGTCGGGATCTTTCTCGTCGGCCCCGATCCAGAAGGCGAAGGGGGCGCCGCCACCGATGCGTGCACTGCGGGCGAAGGCGTGGGCCAGATCGCTTTGGCTCTGGACCTTGTCTATCTCGGCAAGCAGCGGGCTGAGGGGGGCCATGCCCAGGGCATCGCGCCGGGTGCGGTCCATGTAACTTTCATAGAGGGCCGCGA
Organism: Aeromonas sp. R6-2; assembly: GCF_040908155.1. NCBI lineage: Bacteria > Pseudomonadati > Pseudomonadota > Gammaproteobacteria > Aeromonadales > Aeromonadaceae > Aeromonas > Aeromonas sp. R6-2. The sequence continues at coordinate 150,918 of NZ_JBFODE010000037.1, forward strand.
TCTGCTGATCGCTCCCCTCGCTGGCGTTGGCCTTGACCGCCTCATCCACCAGCACCTTGACGTCGGCCAGGGAGCGATCGCGCAAGGCATAGAAGGCGCCGTCGGCGGGGCGGTCGGCCGGAATCCGGGCCGTACCGAGCCAGTGGCCGTTGGCATAACGGAAGAAGTCATCGCCCGGCTTGACGCCGAGATCCATGTTGGCGCCCTGCAGTCCGCTGTGGCGAGGCGGGGTGCTCTGGCAACCGGCCAACAGGGCCAGGGCCACCAGAGAGGCGCTTAAGGTCAGCTTATGGGTCATTGTTATTCGTCTCTTGCTATCCAATAGGGGTTCAGCCTGTCCATGTTGCCGGGCGGCATGAGGGGAACACTCTATCAGTGCCCGATCCCGTGACTCAAGTGGTGGTACTGTTGCCGGGCGCGATGAGGGGAACACGTTATCACATTGGCCGATGCTGCGATTCAAGTGGTGGTATGATGCCCCGATCTGTACCCGGGATGCCTTATGACCACCTTCAGCGACTCTCCTCTGCGCCTGGCCCTGCATCAGGCGCTCGGCGACTACCCCTCTGCGCCCCTGTGTCTGGCCCTGAGCGGGGGGCTCGACTCTGCCCTGTTACTGACCCTGCTCGCCGCCGACCCGACGTGGCGACATCGCTTGGTGGCGATCCATGTGCACCATGGTCTGAGTCCCCACGCCGACACCTGGATGGCCTTCTGTCAGGCTCGCTGCGACGAGTTGGGGGTGCCCTTGGTGACGGAGCGGGTCCTGCTGGCCAGAGGGACGGGGGAGAGCCTGGAGGCCCAGGCGCGTGAGGCCCGTTATGAGGTGTTGCGAACCCGTCTTCCGGTGGGAGGCGTGCTGCTCACGGCCCATCACGGAGACGATCAGCTCGAGACCCTGCTGCTGGCCCTCAAGCGGGGTAGTGGTGTGCGCGGCCTGGGGGCGATGCGCCCTGCGCAGCCGTTTGGAGAGGGGGTACATCTGCGCCCCTGGCTCTCTTTCTCCCGCCAGCAACTGGCCGCGGCGGCGCAGCACGCCGGGATAGATTGGGTCGATGACGAGAGCAACGGCGACGCTCGCTTCGATCGCAACTTCTTGCGCCTGCACCTGGTGCCCTTGCTGCGCGAGCGCTGGCCCGCCATCTTGCAGACGGCCGGGCGCAGCGCCGAGCTTTGTGCCGAGAGTTCGGCGCTGCTCGACGAGGTGGCGGCCGAGGATCTGCAGCGCGCCTCCTGCGGGGAGGGGCTGGCCATCGCCGCTCTGGGGGCGTTTTCGGCTACCCGTCGTCATAACTTGCTGCGTTACTGGCTCCGGCACTGTGGTGCCAGCGCGCCCTCTCGCGAGCAGTTGCAGCGCCTCTGGCTCGAGGTGGCCTGTGCCAGGGAGGATGCCAATCCTTGCCTCAGCTGGGATGAGTGGAGTTGTCGCCGCCATGACGGGGCGCTTCACCTGCTGCGTCGTAGCGAGGGAGAGGCCCGCCCCCTGGCGTGGCAGGGGAGCCTGCAGCCGGGTCTGTCGTTGACGCTTCCCGAGGGGTTGGGGCACCTGCAACTGCGGGAGACACAAGGGGGGGCACTGCGATTGCCCCGGCAGGGGGAGCTGCTGTCGGTACGCTTCGACGTGCCCCCAGGATGCCGCTTGCATCCAGAGGGGCGGGCTGGCAGCAGAAGGCTCAAGAAGCTGTGGCAGGAGTATGGGATCCCCTCCTGGCAGCGAGGGCGCATCCCCATCCTCTATTACGGCGAGACTCCGGCGGCGGTGCTCGGGGTCTTCATCTGCCAGGGATTCATCTGTGAGGCCGGCAGGGGGCTCGCCTGGCAGTGGTGCCAGGACTAGCCGCGCCGCACCTTGCGCAGGTAGAGGTCGGCATCGGCCAGCTCATAGAGCTGGTGAACGCTCATGCCAGGATGCCAGCTGGCTCCCCCCATGCTGCAGCCCACCGAGAAGGTGGAGAGCTCACGGTGGCAGGCCAGCTGCTCGTTGAGCCTGAGCCAGACCGGCTGCCAGGCGGCCGGCTCGGCCGGCTGCAGGATCAGGGCAAACTCGTCGCCGCCGAGGCGGAAGGCCTGATCCGTGGTGCGGATCACCTCCTGCAGCAGGTGGGCAAAGCGGGTGAGCACCAGATCGCCGACCGGATGGCCCCAGGTGTCGTTGATCTGCTTGAAGCGATCCAGATCGACCAGCGCCAGCACCAGGCCACGGGAGTCGCGGCTGTGCTGCTCCACCGCCCGGCCAATGGCCTCGTCAAAATAGGCGCGGTTGCCCAGGGCCGTGAGGTGATCGAGGCGCACCTGCAGTTGCAGCTGCTCCAGGCGCAGCATCAGGCGCAGGGGTTGCACCAGCACCAGGTGATACTGCTCCAGCAGTCGCAATTGTCCCTGGCTCGGGGTCTGATCCAGCCCATAGTGGATGAGGCCGAGCAGGTGGTTGTCACTGCCGCGCAGCTCGAAGCTGTGATGCAGTACGGCGCCCTCGCTGTTGATGATGTGGCGGGGTTGTCCGCAGTCGATGAGCAAAGAGCGGATCCGGACAATCTTTGCCGCCTCGCTGGCAAAGGTTGCCAGCAAGTCGCTCAGGCTCTGTTGGGCGAGCAGCGACTCGATCAGCGTGATCCGCTCCGCACTCGAGAGGCAGGTCAGGCGTTCACTCTGTCTGACCCAGTGGTCGAGCCCCTGGCTCAACATGCCGGCCGTCGTTGTATTGTCCACAGCCTACTCCTTACAACCCGGGGAATGACATTTTCCCCCTCTTCACGCAACACTTCTGCAAACAACGTGCCGAAAAGATGATCACTGCCTCCCGATTTGGCTGACTAGACTTAAGTCAATCAAACAGGAGGAAAAATTGTACCGGGAACTGCTGCTACTCCTGCTCGTCGCCGTCCTCTTGGTGGCACTTTTCCGACGCCTCGGGTTGCCGGCGATCCTCGCCTACCTGTTGGTGGGGGTGCTGCTGGGCCCCTATGGCAGCGGGGCGGTCAGCAATCAGGAGGTGATGCATACCCTGGGCGATCTGGGGGTCGTCTTTTTGATGTTCTCCCTCGGTCTGGAGTTCTCCCTGCCACGACTCATCGCCATGCGCCGCCTGGTGCTTGGTGTCGGTCTGCTGCAGGTATTGCTCACCTCCCTGCTCTGTGTGGCGGTCCTGCTGGCCTGGTCGTTCTCCCTGCCCCAGGCCCTGGTGGTGGGGGGCACCCTGGCCATGTCCTCGACGGCGGTGGTGATCAAGCAGCTGGGCGACGAGAACTTGCTGCATACCCGGCGTGCCCAGCTGGGGGTGAGTGTGCTCCTGTTTCAGGATCTGGCGGTGGTTCCCCTGTTGGTGATGATCCCCATTTTTGCCGAGCCCGAGGTGGAGGGGGTTGCCCTGCTCCAGCTGGTGCTGATCGCCTCGGGCAAGGGGATGCTGGCGCTGGTGGGCCTGTTGGCGGTGGGGAAGTGGCTGCTGCCCAGACTCTTCTTTGAGGTGGCCCGGGTTCGCTCTGACGAACTCTTCGTGATGACGACCCTGCTGGTGGCGCTGCTCGCGGCCCTGCTGACCAACTGGCTGGGCCTCTCCATGGCACTGGGGGCCTTCCTGGCCGGCATGATGCTGGGGGAGTCCCATTACCGGCACCAGCTTGAGGTCGATATTCGCCCCTTTCGCGACATGTTGATGGGGCTCTTCTTCGTCACCGTCGGCATGAGCATGGAGTGGCAGCGGGTGGCCCAGCACTGGTCCTGGGTGATGGGGGCCGTGCTCGCGCTCATGCTCTGCAAGGCGGTGCTGGTCATGTTGGCCGGGCGCCTGATGGGGGAGCGCAAACGAGACAGTTTGGCCGCCGGCATCATGCTGAGCCAGATGGGGGAGTTCGGCTTCGTGCTGCTGGCGCTGGCGGCCCAACACGGTCTGCTCAGCCGCGACCAGACCTCTCTGCTCATCGGGGTCGGGGTGCTCTCCATTGCCATGACTCCCTGGCTTATCAACCGCTCCCAGGCCTGGGCCGCCTCATTGACCCGCTCACGGCTGCTCGCCCAGTCCGAAGTGGCCCAGAGCGGCCTGGGCAAGTGCGATCATGTGATCATCGCCGGCTTTGGCCGGGTCGGTCAGACCTGTGCCCGCTTCTTAAGGCTCGAGGAGATCCCCTTTCTGGCACTGGATCTCGATCCGGAGCGAGTCAGCGAGGCCAGGCTGGCCGGAGAGCAGGTGGCCTTTGGGGATGCGGGACGACGGGAGATCCTGCTGGCGGCCGGTCTGTCACGGGCCCGGCTGCTCATCATTACCTTCGACGACAGGCGGCGTATCGAAGGGATGCTGGCGCTGGTCAAGGAGCTGGCGCCCGGGGTCAAGACGCTGGTGCGCACTCGGGATGATACCCATCTCGAGGCTTACCTGGCGGCCGGCGCCCAGGAGATAGTACCCGAGTCCCAGGAGGGGGCGCTGATGCTGGTCTCCCATGTGCTGGTGAATTGCGACATTCCTATCGGGCGCATCATCCGCCGTATGGAGCAGGAGCGGCGCACCCACTATCGCTTCTTGCACGGCTTCTATTGGGGTGACCAGAGCGGCGCCGGGATCGAGCGGGAGCTGGTGCTGGAGCGGTTGCATCCGGTGCTGCTGGAGGGGCAGGCCTGGGCCATAGGGCGACGCATCGAGGAGTTGGGGTTGGCGGTGCATATCAAGGAGGTGCTGCGCGAGCAGGAGAGCCTGGAGCCCCTGTCGACCCTGCGTCTGATGAAGGGGGATACCATCATTTTGTTTGGCAACAGTGCCGACATCGAGCAGGGGGTCCAGCGACTGTTGGAGGGGGGCTAGCCTCAGGCCGGTTGCTCCGCCCGGTAGGGGGGGATGAGATCGAGAAAGGCGCAGACGCGCTCCTGATCGGCCAGGGTATCTTCATAGCCCAGTCGGATGAGGCGTTGGCAATAGCCCGGATGAAACATCAGGAAGCTGGCCAGGGTGCTCGGCTCATCCCCCTTGACCCCCAGGATCCGCAGCAGGCGACGCACATGGACGGGGAGCCTGGGCAGATAGGGGATCGCCAGTTCGTCGAGATCCTGGCTCGGCTTGAGCAGACAGGTTTCGACCGACTTGAGTTTGAGTCGCTCACGCTCCCCCCGCGGCAGCATGGCGAGCGTCTTGTTGATGCGCCACAGTCGCTCGAGATCCGAGTTGAGGGTGTCGGTGAAGACGGTGTTGAGCAGGTGGCTGGCGATCTCCGAGCTGGTCAGGCTGTGGCTGTGGGGCCGCTCCTTGTGGGGGGCATCGAGGGAGATCACCAATATATGCTCGGCCCCCAGGTGGATGGCCGGGCTTAGGGGACTGAGCTGATGGATGGAGCCATCCCCATAGTAGTGCCCCTCGATCATCAGGGGGGGGAAGACGAAGGGGAGCGCCGCCGAAGCCAGCAGATGGTCGGTATTGATGACGGTTCTGACGCCACGGCGCCTCGCGCGCTCCCACGGGAGGTGATCGGGTCGCCCCTGAAAGAAGGTGGTGGACTGGCCACCATAGTAGTCTGACGCCGTGATGGCCAGCGCCTCCAGAGTGCCGTAGAGGAGGTTGTCGTCGATCCGCTCATAGTCGATGAGCTGATCCAGCAGGCGGCGCAGGGGGTCGTGGGAGAAGAGGTTAAAGGCCGGGTTGGGGGTGGGGCGAATCAGCCCCGCCGATCCCTCAAACAGGAGGCGGCGCAGCACCTGACCTGGAAAGAAGGTAAAGATATGGCGCGTCTCGAAGCGGCGCCACACCCACTCCAGCTTGCGTGCTCCCAACTGAAAGCAGGAGGCATAGCAGGCCAGGGCCGTCACGTTGATAGCCCCGGCCGAGGTACCGCAGAGGATCGGGAACGGGATCCCGATATTGCGCGGGTAGAGTTCGGCGATGGCCTTGATGGCCCCCACTTGATAGGCGGCGCGGGCGCCCCCCCCGGTCAACAGCAGTGCGGTGTTGGGCCTCGACATACAGCATGTTCCTACGACTTTTTTTTTAACTATAAGTCGCTGTCATCGAAGACCATTTTTTTTTCGTTATCGGGCTATCCGGGTTGCCGGCGCCGACCTGTTCGTCTACAGGTCGAGCTGCTGCAGGGCGATCACCGCCTGGGTGCGATTCTTGACCCCCAGTTTGCGGAAGATGGCGGTGATATGGGCCTTGATGGTCGCCTCGGAGACGCTGAGCTCCCAGGCGATCTGCTTGTTGAGGCTGCCATCGCGCAGCATCAGCAGCACCTTGTATTGCTGGGGAGTCAGGCTGGAGAGTCGCTCGGCCAGGGGATACTCCTCCTGTTGCAAGGCGATGCCCTCCGGCAACCAGGTGTCGCCACCGAGTACCGTCGTGAGCGCGTCGACCAGGGTCTTCATGGGGGAGGACTTGGGGATAAAACCGAGGGCCCCCATGGCCATCACCTGACCGATAATGGCGGGCTCCTCGGCTGCCGAGACCACGACCACCGGCAGATCCGGGTATTGGCCACGAAGGTGGGCGAGCCCCTCCAGGCCATTGGCCCCGGGCATCTTCAAATCAAGCAGCAACAGATCCACCTCGTCATGCTCGCCCAACAGGGTAAGCAAGGAATCGATAGAGTCTGCCTCGAGCAGGTGTGCCTGGTTCATGGCCAGGTGTACAGCCTGATAGAGGGCACCGCGAAAGAGAGGGTGATCGTCGGCGATGACGATGGTGAGTGAGCTGTCCATGGCGTTGTTAACAGATTGTTTTGTCAGGAAGCTAACACCCCGGGACGGTCGGGTCAAATGAGGGGAGGGACAAATGTGAGACGGGTGGAAAAGCGAAACCCCGGCACTGGGCCGGGGTCTCTGAATAGTGGTGGAGGGAGAAGGATTCGAACCTTCGAAGGCAGAGCCGTCAGATTTACAGTCTGATCCCTTTGGCCGCTCGGGAACCCCTCCACAGATTGTGTTCAGGAAAGTGGTGGAGGGAGAAGGATTCGAACCTTCGAAGGCAGAGCCGTCAGATTTACAGTCTGATCCCTTTGGCCGCTCGGGAACCCCTCCACGGGGTACTTCCTGATTGTCGCACTTGGTAGATGGTGGAGGGAGAAGGATTCGAACCTTCGAAGGCAGAGCCGTCAGATTTACAGTCTGATCCCTTTGGCCGCTCGGGAACCCCTCCTCAAGTGCGAGGCGAATACTACCAGAAACTTTTCGCTTGTGAACCCCGAAAAATAAAAAGATTGGTAAAAAAGCCTGTTTCACCCTGTTTTTTGGTTTGTTTGCTTATTTTTCGCCCTTTTGTGAGCGTTTCATGACCCGGAAGCGCCTTGCAGCGCCATCATCAGGATGGGATCCATGCGGCGGGCCTGCCAGTAATGGCGTTTCCAGTAGACGTTATCGAGGCGCGAGCGGATCACCCCCTTGCTGGTCGAGGCGTGGATAAATTCACCGCCCCCCGTATAGACACCCACATGGTATTGGTTCCAGCCGGTCTTGAAAAAGACCAGGTCTCCGTGACGCAGAGCGGAGCGGGAGACGGGAAGGCCGAGTTCGGCCTGGGATTCGGTGGTGCGGGGCAGGGGCAGCCCCAGTACCTGGCGATAGGCGAGCTGGGTAAAGGCTGAGCAGTCCAGGCCGTTGCGGGAGCTGCCGCCGAGTCGGTAGGGGACACCGCGCCACTCCTGATAGAAGCCCTCGAAGGCAGAGTGTGTTGACACCGGGGGAGGCGGAGGCGACGTGGACGAGCAGGCAGCCAGCAGCATGAGAGTGGAAAGAAGAAGGTATCGCATCGACGTCTCCGCAAGATCCTTGTCTTATGGAGTGTAAAGCAGGGGGGTATTCAAAGAAAACCCGATGCCGATACCGGTTCAGTCGTGAAACAGGATAGCGCCCTCCCGATGCCATTCGGGAGGCTCGCCGGCGGGAGGGGTGCCCAGCACGAGCAGGGGGGCACCCGCTTTGAGCAGCGCGCGAAGAGCCCGCAGATCAGCATGCCAGTGATGCTCGCCGCCAATGCGGCAGGCCCCGTCGAAGGGGACGATCGAGCTCATGCGATGCAGGGGGACGGCCCGTACCGGTACCCCTCCCCGGGCTGAGGCGGTCATGGCGGCCGGAATGGCGTCGCAACAGGCGCTCACCACCATGCCGGCCTCGCGCAATGCATGGCAGAGGTGGCCGTCATCGCCGCTGATGAGGATGTGGGCGCCGGGAGTCAACCGGTCGAGCAGTGGAGCCAGCTCAATCTGGTTCGGATGGGTCATGGGATTAGCCCTCCCGTCATAAGAGGAGAACACGGGACCTCGCAACATGAGGGACTCCCGCTTCGCCCTTCGACTTAGAGTGTAACGGCTGCCGCCCGGCCCTGCGGGACCTGCGGCCGGAAAGACCAAGGGGTTGGCATCGTGATGATGCCAACCCCTTGTTTTGTATGGCGCTCCCGACAGGAGTCGAACCTGTGGCCTGTCCCTTAGGAGGGGACCGCTCTATCCTACTGAGCTACGGGAGCGGCGCGTGGGCGGCATTATACAGCAAGATGATCGTAATTAAAGCCTTGATTTCTATTCCAATATGGCAAAGTCGCCGATCTGGATATTAAATGGCTCATAGCGGCTCTGGGTGCGCAAAATTGCACCATCGTCGAACACCTGAACCACCTCGAAGAGGCCGGTGGCGGGGTTGCGCAGGGCCCGGGCATCCCCATAGGCATCCACGAAATCGGCCCTGTGCTGGATGCGGAACTGGTCCCCGAGCTTGACCCCGTTGCGCCGTCCCAGGTTGATGTGAGGGCCTCGCTCGTTCTGGGCGATGACGCGGGCCATGACGGGGGCGCAGGCAAGCTCGCCGGCCACATCCTGGGCGGCCCGCTCGAGCAGATGGTCGACCTCCTGGCCATAGCTGGAGCTCCAGAAACGGCTGTCAGTGGTTCCCACCTGCTCGCGTTTGTCGAAGGTCCACAGGGCCGCCCCCTCATAGGCCTTACGGCTCAGCATGGCGCCGTTGATGCCGTCAAACAGGTAGAGCTGCAGGCGGAAGTGGCGCAGGGGATCCTGATACCAGGCGGTGAGGGCATTGCCCTGACTCTCCACCGAGACATCGTCGATGCTCCCCAGCAGCAAATACTGGCTGTCGGTGCGTTGACTCAGCGCCTTGATCTCTTCCATGTAACTGCGATCCCCCTGCTGCAGATAGAGGGGATCGATGCGCAGGTTTTCGTCCAGCCAGCGCCGTGCCACCAAGGCCTTGTCGTTGTCGGCGATCTTCTCGAACAGGCGGCGTGATACGGAGGGGGGAAGGTCATTGAGGGCGCCGTAACTGGTCTGCTCGGGGTTGCGCAGACGCAGGCGTACCAGCGTCAGATCCTTGGCGTAACGTTGGGAGGGGCAGAGCTGACGTTCGGCACGGATGTCGGCGCGCAGGGTGATAAACATGCGGTTGTTACGCACCTCTTCGCGCAGCAACTGGTATTGACGGATTTCGCCCCCCGAGCGTACCTGAAAGCGATCCTGCTTGATGCTGCCATTTTCCAGGCGTTGCAGGCTGGAGACGGAGGCGCCGCTGTCGAGCAGGGCCTGGCGCAGGGCATCCCGGGTGGCCTGCTCGCGGGCATAGGCTTCATCGCCACCCGTGATGGCGGCACTGCCCCTGGCCTGGATCCAGGCGGCCTGGGCCGGAAGAGTAAGCAGCAGGGCGAGCAACAGGGGGCATTTCATGGCAGTGACCTTTGCTTGTAATGTGGGGCCTCGGTGACGTCACTCTGACTGGGGCGAGGCGATGGCTCCTCTTATCAAGCAAGAATCATGCAAGGTTTTACTCTTCTTCTTCTGTCATTAAATGAACTCAAGAGTTTGTAGTATGAACCGATAACCGGACATGACCTCTTTCAGGATGATGTTCATGAAGCGTGTGATGATGACGGCCCTGCTCTGCATGAGCCTGCTCGGCTGTTCGACTGATCCTATCGATCGGGGGGTGGGCGATCCTCGTCAGGCGATGCCGGGCATGGAGCTTACCTGGCTGACGGCGCGCATGGCCGATCAGATGATGGAAAAGCGCTCTCCCTCGACCCTGACCGAGCCCATTGCGGTGGCGGCCTTTGTCGATCTCGATACGCTGCAGGATACCAACTGGATGGGCCTGCAACTGCAGGAGAGTTTTATCCACGAGCTCAACCGCCGCGGTGAGGTGGTGGTGGACTTCAAGTTGACCGGAGCCATCAAGGTGACCCCCCAGGGGGACTTCGTCCTCAGCCGTAACTACAAGGACTTGGCGGGACGCCTGCCCATCTCCCGTATTCTGGTGGGGACCTTTAGCCGTAACAAGCAAGGGGTACTGGTCAATGCCCGCATCATCGACATGCGCACCAAGATGGTCGAAACCACGGCACAGAACCTGATCCCCCAGGCCTACCTGAATGGGGCGGCCAACTCCTTCGGTCGGGCCTCCCCCAACCGGGGCTATGTCTATCGCAGTAACATCGTCGGCCCGAGCGGCCGGCTGGTAAACCCTGTCTATTGAGGAGACGGTCATGAGAGTGCTCTGGATCCTGCTCGGCGCCCTGCTGCTCAACGGCTGCAGTGGTAATCGGGTCGTGGACTACACCAATCAGAAGCCGGACGACTTTCCCGTGATCCGTGCCGTGGGCTATGCGGTGATCAGCATCCAACCCGGCCCGAGCCAGGATGAGAAGATGCTTCAAGCGATCCGGGCTTCCAAGATGGATGCCTATCGGGAGCTTGCGGAGTCCCTCAATGGCCAGCAGGTGATGGGCCGCTCCAGTTACAAGGATCTGACCCAGGTCTCCAATGCTCTCGATGTGTCGGTTGAGGGCATAGTACGCGGAGCCAGGGTGGTACGCAGTTATCCCAACGGCAATACCTATGCCACCGAGATGGAACTCGACACCCGGGATCTCTACAACATCAATCAGCTGGCTTACGGTTACTGAAGGCAGATATACAAAAGAGGCGGGGTGACCCGCCTCTTTGGTTTTTATCACTACCCCAGCAACACGGGGGGGACGTCGGTCGGTTTGACATCCTCGCTCGGATAGCAACCAAGCACCTTGATGTGGCGGGTGATCTTGGTCAGCTCCACCAGGGCGGCCTGCATCTGGGGAGTTTGCAGATTGGCCGAGACATCCAGATAGAACATCTCTTCCCAGGGATTGCCCTGCACCGGACGGGACTCGAGCTTGGTCATGTTGATCTGGTGGCTGCGCAGTACCAGCAGTGCCTCAACCAGGGAGCCCGCCTGCTGGGAGGTGGACATGATGAGGGTGGTCTTGGCCGGGATCTGGGGGGCCACCTCGATGGGCTTGCGGGCCACCACGATGAAGCGGCTGTAGTTCTCCTTCTGGTTGGCCAGATGGGTGGCCAGCACCTCGAGGCCATAGAGCTCGCCGCCGGCAGCACTGCCGATGGCTGCGGCTTCGGGACTGGCCAGCTCGCGCACCTTCATCATGGCGCTGGAGGAGGAGTCGCAGATCTCGTGGCGTACCCCCTCAAGCTTGCCCAGATAGTGGGAGCACTGTTGGAACACCTGAGGGTGGGCGTAGAGGGTCTTGATGCGGGTGAGATCGGTGGCGACGGCGGTGAGGATGCAGTGCTCGATGGGGTAGGTGAGCTCACCGACGATGGAAAGGTTGGTGTGCTGCATCACGTCGTAGACCTCGTTGATGGAGCCCGAGCTGGTGTTCTCGATGGGCAGGACGCCATAGGCCGCCTGCCCCGACTCCACCGCATCGATCACCTCGCGAAAGTTGTGGCAGTTCACCTCGATGACCTGATCCTTGTAGCGCGCCAGATAGCGGCGGGCGGCCAGGCTGGAGTAAGAGCCCCGCGGTCCCAGATAGGCGACGCTGGTCATGGGCTCCTGCTGCCCCGGATTGAGCAGCCCTTGCAGGTAAGCCTGCTGGGAGAGCACCGAGTCCTCGATGATGGTGTGGTAGATGCGGGTCACGTACTGGGCATCGAGACCGAGGGGGCGCCCCTTCTGGATCAGGTTGACCAGCAGATCCTGCTCGCGCTGGTGATCCCGTATGGGGCGTGGATTGGCCTGTTTGGCCTTGGCCACCTCAATGCTGAGGCTCTTGCGCCGGGCCAGCAGGGCCAGCAGCTCCGTGTCGAGTTGGGTGATCTCTTCTCTGATGTGCTCGAGCAATGCCATTGCTTGTTCCCTGTGATGTGCCGTCATGGCTTATAAAAAAACAGAGCCTCCGCGGGGGGAGGCTCGATTCGTCTTTGGTCTCGTTAACGACGCGCAGCCACCCTCAGTCAGGCTGAGTAAAGAAGAAGAAACCAAAGAGGAATAGGGTCTGCATGGGGAGGTCTCCCTGTCGTCAATCCTCTAACCATTAAGGGATTTGCCGGTGGCTTGCAAGTAAAAAATGGCGTGACAGGGCACAGGTCAGCGCTCTCTTTGCCGGTTGTGGCACTGGTTCTTGGGCGCGGCTCACGGCATCATGGGCGACAATAATGACGGTTGGCGGGAGGTATCATGGCGTTGATTTTCGATCTGGGGCGAGTGATCGTCAGTTGGGATCCCGAGGGCATAGTGAAGGCGGTGCGAGGGTCGGCCGGCGCCGCCGAGCTGGCCCGGGTGCTGTTCGATCATCCCGATTGGCTGGAGGTGGACCGGGGGACCCTCTCCCTGCACACCATGGCGCGCCGTGCCGAGGCGCGAACCGGCCTCTCCATGGCCGAGAATCTGGCCATTCTGGAGGCGGTGCCTCCCTCCCTGGTACCCAACCCCGCCATGCTATCCCTGCTCGCCGAGCTGCATCAGCGTGGTCACCACCTCTATGCCCTCTCCAACATGGGGCACGCCAGCATCGATTATCTCGAGCAGCACTGCGACTTCTGGCGCTTCTTCAGGGGGAAGGTCGTGTCGGCCAGGGTACGCATGATGAAGCCAGAGCCCGATATCTACCGCTATCTGCTGGTGGCTCACGACCTCAAGGCCCGGGATTGCCTCTTTATCGATGACAGTGCCGCCAATATCGAGGCGGCCGCCCGGGTCGGCATTCAGGGGATCCTGTTTACGGATGCGAGCCAGTGTCGCCACGAACTGCAGGCCTTCGGCAAGCTGTAAGGTAACCCTCATGTCCGACAATATTGTCTCTCTGAGCCCCGTGCGCGATCAGCTGTTTCTGGCAAGAGAACAGCGACTGATGGCTCAGCTCGCCGCCCATCCGCGGCTGATCGTCTCCTTCTCGGGCAGGATGGAGTCCTGCTATGCCATGGAACTCTGCCGCGCCGCCGGCGTGTCGGTGCGGGCCTTTACGGTCGACAGCCCAAACCGTAGCCGGCGTGATATCGCCCGCTCCCGTCGTTACTGTGAGTACCATGGCATCGATCAGGTGCTGATCAAGAGCGAGGAGATGATCTTCTTCGACCACGACGGCATCGCCACCCAGGCGCCTGACCCCGTTCGCTGGCTGAGCCGCTTTCGGGACGCCCACCCGGGGCTTGCGACCATTCCACTGTTGGTGGCGGCCTCGGTGGAAGATGCCGAGGCCTATCGTGCCCACTTTGGCCCCCCTCCGGCCAACACCCTCTGGACCTTTGCCGAGGAGGGGATGACCACCCGCGACTTTCGTTACGGTTTTCACCAGCGCCAACTGGCCGTCTGGGGAAGCAACGAGACCGGTTGTCTGAGCCTGCGTTTCTCCAGCGAGGAGGACATGGACGGGGATCGGCTGCGCATGGTGGACATGGCCGAGCAGATCCTGGCCGATATGGGGTTACCCGAGGCGCGGGTCTTCTTTCACTACCTGTCGGATGGGGAGACCATGCTCGGTCGGGTGCGGGTGGATGAGCGAGAGCTGGCGACCGCCTTCGATCGGCGCGAAGAGATCCTTGGCGCCCTGCAGGCGTGCGGCTTCGATCTGGTGACTCTCGATCTGCACCGGATGGCGCACGACCATGCTCTCGAGCAGTGCCGGCCGTAGGCAGTGTGATCCCGGTCGTGGGCAGAGGGGGCCGACGCGATTATACTTGCCACCCTTTGCCCATCACGAGAATCACCCGATGAAGAGCCTTCTTTCCACCCTGCTGCTGGTTCCAGCCCTGACAGTCGCGGCGCCCCTGACCCAGGTCACCCTGCCCGATGGTACCCAGATCCAGCTTAACGACGATCACACCTGGGAGTATCTGGTGGTCAAACCGGCCGAGCCGAGCGTGACGGCGACCGCAACCAGCGGTGCGCCCGTGGCGACTGTGCTGACCGAGCAGGCCAAGGCGCGACCCGAGCTGCTGAGCCAGGCCACCAAGGAGGGGATCGCCGTTGCCCTGAGTGGTGTAGAAGGGGATGAGACCCTCACCCTGCACTTCGAGGCGCACAACCAGGGGAGCCGCAATGCCATCCTGGTGACTGGCTGGGTGACCCTGTTCGATCAGGACGGTCGCCAGCTGGTGCGTGAGCCGGCTCGCTTCTGGGTGGCCGAGACCCGTATGCCGGAAACCTATCTGCGCAAGGGTGAGCAGCGCGCGGCCCGCGACCTTGAGCTGGCACGCCCGGCGGGCCTGACCGGCAAGCCCCTGGTGCGTGTCGAGCTCGACGAGATCGCCTTTCGCTGAGACATGACTGCTTACCGGCTGCAAAAATTGCTTACAACTGCAATGCTCCGGTAACAGCTTGTGGCTCGGCCGGGCCGCAGGGTAGAGGCACAATGACTCCCGTTCCAATCCATCCTTGAAACGGAGTTTGATACCATGAAGAAGATCACCCTCTCCCTGCTGGCCCTCTCTGCCCTGACCGCCCACTCTGCCTTCGCGGCCGACGCCTTCAGTTATGCCAAGGGCGCTGCCACCTGGGCACACACCAAGTCCGATTATCTCAAGGACTTGAACAGCCCCCGTGACAGTGAGTCGACCCGCGACTTTGGCGGTGTGACCCTGGATCTCTCCAAGTCCTTTGCCGGTAACTTCTATGGTCGCCTCGGCAGCGAGTACACCTCTCGCCAGCATGGCAACGACGGCATGGGCATCTACAACGCCGGTATCGGTATGTTTACCCCCCTCAGCACCGGCTTGAACCTCTACGGTGAGATGGGCGCCATGGGCTACACCCTGGAGCGCGAGCTGGCTCACGATGTGAAAGGGTGGGATGCGATCTCTCGCAAGAGCAGCGGCAGCCTGTACGGCGAAGTGGGTCTGCGTTACGACGTTGGCAATGTGGAGCTCTCCACCGCCTACCGTTACGCCAACATGACCAAGGACATGCACGACTTCAAGGTGGGGGCTGCCTACAAGCTGAGCCCTGCCTGGGCCCTGACCGCCGACTACACCTATCGCAACTGGGATCTGCAGAAGGGTTCCATCTCCAGCCTGGGCGTGAAATACAGCTTCTGATCCCCTGTCTGGTTTCCACCTCCTTTGGCCCGGCGCATCTGCCCGGGCCTTTTTCATGGCGGCACGGGATAAACTTATACAACTTGCATTTTCTTGTACAACCACTATAAAGAGAAATAGTTGTGCAAGGAGGTGTGTCATGTACAAGATTAATGTCGGGATCAGCGCCTGTCTGCTCGGGGCCGAGGTGCGCTATGACGGGGGCCACAAGCGCTCCCCCTTCTGCGAGCGTGAACTGGCCCAACACTTCGATTTTCATCCCCTCTGTCCCGAGATGGCCATCGGTCTCGGGGCGCCACGCCCCACCATACGTCTGGTGCGCCGCGATGGCACCATTCGAGCCGAGGCGAGCAACGGCAGCTTTGACGTGACCGAGCGTCTCATCGCGTTTAGCGAACAGAAGGTACGCGAGCTCGACTTCCTCAGCGGCTACATCCTCTGCGCCAAGTCCCCCAGCTGTGGCATGGAGCGGGTGAAGGTCTACGGAGGCGAGGGGGCTGCCAAGGAGGGGGTTGGGCTGTTTGCCCAGGCCCTGATGAAGGCGCATCCCCTGTTACCGGTGGAGGAGGAGGGGCGGCTCAACGATCCCATCTTGCGTGAGAACTTCGTGCTGCGAGTCTTTGCCTACCACGACTGGCAGCAGCTGGCACGCCAGGGGCTGAGCGCGGCGCGCCTTATCGCCTTTCACTCCCGTTACAAGTATCTGGTGCTCTCCCATGCCCCCGATGCCTATCGTCGTCTTGGCAGCCTGCTCGGTCGCCTCGACGAGCGCCCCCTCGATGAGGTGGCTGACACCTATATCGCCGGTCTGATGGCGGCCCTGACCCGGCGTGCCAACCGCAAGGGGCACTCCAATGTGTTGCAGCATCTGCAGGGCTATTTCAAGCGCCACCTGAGCTCACCCCAGCGCCAGGAGTTGGCCGAGGTGATCCACAAGTATCGGGTCGGCCTGTTGCCACTGTTGGTCCCCATGACCCTGATCCGTCACTACCTGCGTGAATTTCCGAACCCCTATCTGGCGTCGCAGGTCTACCTGCAGCCCCATCCCGAATCCTTGAAGTTGAGGTACAGCCTGTGACCGACCCCTCTCTCTACCCCATTCGTGACGTGGCACGTCTGACCGGGGTCAACCCGGTCACCCTGAGGGCCTGGCAGCGCCGTTATGGTTTGGTGGTGCCACAGCGTACCGAGAAGGGACATCGCCTCTACAGCGAGCAGGATATCGCCCTGATCCGGCGTATTCTCGCCTGGCTCGAGCTGGGGGTCAGCATCGGTCAGGTGCGTCCACTGCTGGAGCAGGATCCCCCGGCTGCGAAAGGCCTGCCGGATCACTGGCAGGAGAAGGTGGAGTCCCTCGACTCGGCCTTGTTGGTCTTGAATCAGCGCCAACTGGAGTCGCTTCTCGGTGAGCTGACCGCCAATTACCCGCTGCCCCTGCTGCGCCGCCAGGTCTTTTCCCCCTGGCTGGCACATCTGGCCCGCCATCTGGAGCGTCCCGATGGTGCGGCGCTGTACGCCTATGCCCTGAACTTCCTCGAGATCTATTTTGGCCGTCGCCTGGTGACCCAGGACAAAGGGGTGCCCCTGACTCTGGCTGGCGTGGGGCGCCTGCCACCGCTCGAGCTGGTGCTGTGCGCCATGGAGGCCCGCGAGGCGGGCTTTATGGTCACTTTGCTGCCGCAGTTGACGGCCCGCGAGGCCCGTCTGTTGGCGCCACGTCTGAGCGGCCCCCTGCTGGTGCTGGTGGGGGCAGGAGTACCCGGCGAGGTGAGCGATAGCTGGCCCGAGGGGACAGTGCTGCTCGGTGAGATGCTCTCCCTCTATCCCGACTACGCAGGTGGTGCCTTCCCCGGGGTTGGGGAGTGGCTAGCCGCAAGAGAGGGGGCCTGATATGCAGCTCGTCTGGTTTCGCCAGGATCTGCGGATCGTCGATCACCGCGCCCTGACTCAGGCCTGCCAGCGCGCCCGCGAGCGCGGTGAGGCCGTTGCGGGTCTCTTTATCATCAGCCGCGAGCAGTGGCGTCATCACCATATGGCCCCAGTGCGCGAGCGCTTCTTGTTCGAGCGGGTCAACGAGCTGGGCGCCGAGCTGGCGCGCCTCGGCATCCCGCTGCATCTTATCGAGGTGCCCTGGTTTGAGGAGATACCTGCCGCTTTGGCAAGCTGGGCGCAGGAGAGGGGGGTGAGCGAGCTGCATGCCCTGAGCGCCATCGAGATTGACGAGCGGCGCCGGGATAAGGCCGTCGCGGCGGCCCTGCCCATCCCCTGTCACTTCATCCCCGGCTGCTGCGTCTTCGCGCCGGGGGAGATCCTCACCGGCAAGGGGGAGCCCTTCAAGGTGTTCACCCCCTTCAGCCGGGCCTGGCTTGGGCAACTGGCGTCGCGGGGATTTTCCCTGCTGCCGCCTCCCCGCCCGGTTGCGGCCCCATTGTCGTGGCAGCCTCTGTCATTGCCCGAGCGCAGCGAGCACGAGCAGCGGGTGCTGGCCCATTGGCCGGTAGCCGAGGGGGAGGCCGAGGGGCGCCTGTGCGGTTTTGTGGAGGAGGGGCTGCTCGCCTATGGGCAGTGGCGCGATTTTCCAGCGCAGGATGGCACCTCAAGCCTCTCTGCCTATCTGGCCGCGGGAGTCTTGAGCCCCAACCAGTGCCTCGCGGCCATCCAGACTGGCCTAGGCACCCTTCCTATGGAGAAGGAGGCGCCCGGTTTTGCCTGGCTCAATGAGCTCATCTGGCGCGAATTCTACCGCCATCTGCTCTACCTGGCGCCGCGCCTCTCCAGAAACCAGCCGTTTCAACTGCACACCCGGGCGCTGGCCTGGAGCCATGATGAGGAGCATTTCCTCGCCTGGTGTGAGGGGCGTACCGGTTATCCCATCGTCGATGCGGCCATGCGCTGCCTGCGGCAGACCGGTTGGATGCACAACCGGCTGCGCATGATAGTGGCGAGCTTTCTCACCAAGGATCTGCACATCTCCTGGCGCCGGGGGGAGGATTATTTCATGAGCCAGCTGATCGACGGGGATCTGGCCGCCAACAACGGTGGCTGGCAATGGGCGGCCGGCACCGGAGCCGATGCAGCGCCCTATTTCCGGGTCTTTAACCCCACCACCCAGGGGCAGCGCTTCGATCCTGAAGGGGCCTTTATTCGCCGCTGGGTACCCGAGCTGGCGGCCCTGCCTGTCACCCGTCTGCATCAGCCCGGTCCCGTCGGCGCCTATCCGGCCCCCATCGTCGATCACGGCGCGGCCCGTCTGCGCGCCATCGCCATGTTTAAAGCGTTGGGGTGAGTCATCGATGCCTCTGTTTCTTCGTCGCTTTGGGAAGGGGAGAGAGGGGCGGGTGCGACCATATCAGACTACGCCTTCATCCGGCTGAGATAGACTTGCTATTGGGGGCAGGGGTGTGTGCGCTGGTACAGCCCCTTCTCTGGCTGGTGCTGTTGCCCTTGATGATCAGGGCAACCGGATGGGGAGGCGAGATCATGAGCCATGACGAGACCCTGCTCTTTAGCAAGTGGACCCGGGAGCCGGAGCCTTCCGGTGTGAGGTCAGCCCTTACGGATCACTTTCTGGTGGTCTCCTGTTGTCGTAATGCCATGGGGTCGCTTGAGCGCGTCACCTTGCAAAATGTCAATGATCTCTCCGAGATGGAGGTCGAGAGTCATGAGTTACAGGGCTCGGGCCGTTGGCATCGTGGTTGGGATTAGCTCCGGGAAGCCAACGTCTCCTGTTTTATCCTCTCCTGACAAGGGCTCACTGATAGCCTGCAACTATCAAGTTCCCAGGCAGCAACGATTATCCCTCCACTTCCTGAGTGATTATTCTGGCTCTGTTCCCAAGATTTGGAGGTGTTTCATGAAAAATGCTATCGGTCTCGATGCCGCTCAATCCCAGGCGCTGGCCGCCGAGCTTAACCAGCTCCTCTCCAGCTATCAGATCCTCTACATGAACGTGCGCGGTTTTCACTGGAATATTCGCGGCAACCAATTCTTCGAGCTGCACCTGAAGTTCGAGGAGATCTACAACGATCTGCTGCTCAAGGTCGATGAGCTGGCCGAGCGGATCCTCACCCTGGGGGCCGTGCCCGAGCACAGTTTCAGCCGCTATCTGACCCTCTCCTCCATCGCCGAGGCACAGGGCGTTCACGATGGGCGCGCCTGCATCGAATCCCTGCTGGCGGGTTTTCGCGAGCTGCTGATGGCCCAGCGCACCATATTGAACCAGGCCGCCGAGGCCGGCGACGAAGGTACCGGCTCCCTGCTCTCTGACTACATCCAGCAGCAAGAGAAGCTGGTGTGGATGCTGCGAGCCTATCTCGACTAAGACATATTTTCCTTCCTTGCCATACCGTTATCCACCCTTTACCGCCCTCTGGGCGGTTTTTTTATGGTGATGAAATTGATTCAGATCAAACGAATATAAACTAACAATCAGAATGCCTATTCAATCGGCGGGGTCAGGCATAGAATCGCCGCAAAACAGACAAATGAAATGTCAATTAGGAGTGGCATCATGTTTTGTGTGCAATGTGAACAGACCATCCGTACCCCGGCCGGCAACGGCTGCGCCTTCGCCCAGGGCATGTGCGGCAAGACCGCCGAGACCTCCGATCTGCAGGACGTGCTCATCTATACCCTGCAAGGGGTGAGTGCCTGGGCCGAGCTTGCCCGAGAGCACGGCATCGTGGATCGCGCCATCGACGCCTTCGTCCCCCAAGCCTTCTTTGCCACCCTGACCAACGTCAACTTCGACTCCGATCGCATCATCGCCTACGTGCGCCAGGCTCTCGCCTTCCGTCAGCAACTGGCCGGGCGCATCGGTGCCTTCGCCGTGGATCTCACCGCCCTGCCTGCCGCGGCCACCTTCGAGCCGGGTGAAGAGAAATTGAGCCAGCTCGCCGTGGCTCCCCAGGCCGCCGTCAATCGCGGCAAGGATCGGGTCAGCGAGGATGTCATGGGGCTGCGCCTGCTCTGCCTCTACGGCCTCAAGGGGGCTGCCGCCTACATGGAGCACGCCCGGGTGCTGGGGGAGCAGGACGATGCCATTGGCGCCGAGTTCCATCGCATCATGGCCTGGCTGGCCACCGATCCCGCCGAGGTTGCCCCCCTGCTCCAGTGCGCCATGGACATTGGCCTGCTCAACTTCAAGATAATGGAGATGCTCGATCGCGGTGAGACCAGTGCCTTCGGCCATCCGGAGCCGACCCGGGTGCGCGTCACCCCGGTGCCGGGCAAGTGCATCCTGGTCTCCGGCCACGACATGGTGGACCTCAAACTCATCCTTGAGCAGACCGCTGGCACCGGTATCAACGTCTATACCCATGGTGAGATGCTGCCGGCCCTGGCCTACCCCTTCTTCAAGCAGTATCCGCACCTGGTGGGCAACTATGGCTCAGCCTGGCAGAACCAGCAAAAAGAGTTCGCCAATTTCCCGGGCGCCGTGGTGATGACCTCCAACTGCATCATAGACCCCAACGTCGGCAGCTATAGCGATCGTATCTTCACTCGCTCCATCGTCGGCTGGCCCGGTGTCACCCATCTGGAAGGGGAGGATTTCTCCGCCGTGATCGCCAAGGCACAGGCACTGGATGGCTTCAAGCATGAAGAGCTGGAGCACTTCATCACCATCGGCTTTGCCCGCAACGCCCTGATGCAGGCGGCCCCCGCCGTTATCGACAGGGTCAAGAGCGGCGACATCAAGCACTTCTTCCTGGTCGGTGGCTGTGACGGCGATCGTGCCGAGCGCGCCTACTACACCGAATTTGCCAAGGCAGTGCCGCAGGACAGCCTGCTGCTCACCCTGGGCTGCGGCAAGTACAAGTTCAACAAGCTGGAGTTCGGCGATATCCAGGGCATTCCGCGCCTGCTCGATGTGGGTCAGTGCAACGATGCCTACTCTGCCATCCAGCTCGCCCTGGCCCTGGCCGATGCCTTCGAGTGCGGGGTCAACGACCTGCCCCTGACCCTGGTGCTCTCCTGGTTCGAGCAAAAAGCCATCGTCATCCTGCTCACCCTGCTGGCGCTGGGTGTGAAGAATATTCGCACTGGCCCGACCGCGCCCCCCTTCCTCACGCCTCATCTCATCCAGGTGTTGGAGGAGCAGTTTGGCCTCAAGGGAACCACCACGGCCGAGGCCGATCTGGCCGAGATCCTGGCGGCCTGATCCCCGTCTCTTATCTGCGTTTGGCGAGCCGCCCGGCTCGCCTTTTTTCACCTCGCACCGAGGAGCCTGACCATGACCTCACTTAGCCTCACCTGCATTGGCCGTCGCGCCGAGACCCACGACGTGGTGAGCTGGCAACTTGCCCCCCAGGAGGGGAGTCTGCCGCCCGTGCTTGCCGGCCAGTGCGTGACCCTGCATACCGAGATTGACGGTGTCTCCCACCGCCGCGCCTACACCCTGTCGTCGGCCCCCCATGATCCCTTCTGGACAGTCACCATCAAGGCCGTGGGCAAGGTTTCCAGCCATCTGCACCAGAGCCTGATGGTGGGCGATACCATCCGGGTCGACGGCCCCTTCGGGGAGTTCAACCTGAGCGCATTGCCTTGCGATCGCCCTTTGCTGCTCAGCGCCGGCTCTGGCGTCACCCCCATGTGGGCCATGCTGCGCGATGAGCTGGCCAAACGGAGCGATGCCGATATCCGCTTTATTCACAGTGCCCGCTCGCCACAGGATGTGATCTTTGGCCGGGAGCTGGCCTCCCTGGCCGAGGCACACCCCGGCGTGCGCCACGCCCTGGTACTGGAAGAGGCGCCAGCCGATCACCCCTGGGTGGGGCGTCTCACGCCGGACATGCTCAGAGAGCTGGCACCGGATCTGCTTGGCCGTCATGTCTACCTGTGTGGTCCTGCCCCCTATATGGAGGCGGTGGGCGCCATGCTGGTCGAGCTGGGGCTGCCTGCCGGACAACTGCATCAGGAGTCCTTTGGTTTGCCAGTTGCCGAGCCTGTACCCGAGTCCCTGGATCACTTCTGGCTGACCCTGAAAAAGAGTGGCAAGCGGGTGAGGATATTGCCGGGGCAAACCCTGCTGGCGGCGCTGGAAGCGGCCGGGGAGAGCATGCAGGCTGCCTGCCGGGCCGGTGTGTGTGGGGCCTGTCGCTGCACCACCACGGGTGAGATCGAGCGCCAGAGCGTGGTGACCCTGAGTACACAGGATCTGGAGAGTGGTGTGGCCCTGGCCTGCTCCTGCATCGCCAGAGGGGATGTCAGCCTCGACTATTAAGGTGTCAATTGTGTCATCATCTTTTCCCGACGGGAGTGGCAGGGTAGACTCTGTCCCGGTTTTTAACGACTGCGGGATAACAAGATGACCATTTTGGTAACGGGTGGTGCCGGCTATATCGGCTCCCATACGCTGGTAGAGCTGCTCTCTGATGGGCAGCAGGTGGTGGTGCTGGACAACCTTTCCAATTCGTCACCGGAGTCTCTCAAGCGAGTCGAGCAGATCACCGGCAAGGGGGTCACCTTCGTCGAGGGAGATGTGCTGGACAGAGCCTGTCTGCAGCGTCTGTTTGCCGAGCACAAGATAGAGGCGGTCATTCACTTCGCCGGCCTCAAGGCGGTGGGGGAGTCGACCCGGATCCCGCTCACCTACTACCAGAACAATGTTACCGGCACCCTGGTTTTGTGCGAGGAAATGGCCAGGGCCGGGGTGTTTCGCCTGGTGTTCAGCTCCTCGGCCACCGTCTACGGGGATCCCGCCTCGGTGCCCATCCACGAGTACTTCCCGACCGGGGCCACCAACCCCTATGGCCGCTCCAAGCTGATGGTCGAAGAGATGCTGCGCGATCTCAGCGCCTCCGATCCCCGCTGGTCCATCGTGCTGCTGCGTTACTTCAACCCGGTCGGCGCCCATGAGAGCGGCCTCATCGGTGAAGACCCGAGCGGCATCCCCAACAACCTGCTCCCCTACATCAGCCAGGTTGGGGTCGGCAAGCTCAAGGCGTTGGGCGTGTTTGGCAACGACTACCCCACGGTCGATGGCACCGGGGTGCGTGATTACATCCACGTGGTGGATCTTGCCATCGGCCATCTCAAGGCGCTGGCGCGTATCGCAGCCGACACCGGCGTCTTCACCTACAACCTGGGGACGGGTCAGGGCTACTCGGTGCTGGAGATGGTCAGGGCGTTCGAGGTGGCGAGCGGGCGCCCCATCCCTTACCAGATCAAGCCTCGCCGGCCTGGAGATATTGCCGAGTGCTGGGCCGATCCGGCTCTGGCTCGTGACGAGCTGGGCTGGCAGGCCGAGCGGGGGCTCGAGCAGATGATGGTCGATACCTGGCGCTGGCAGAGCGGTAATCCCAACGGCTACCACGGCTAACGAGAGAGGCGCCCAGGGGGCGCCTCTTGCTCTCTCTGTGAAGAGGATCTCAGTTTTCTGTTCTGAAAAGCCTACCAAATTTGCGCTTTTCTTCGTTTGATGTGAGAAACGGTGGCTCATCATCCCGGTTAAGAGCCATCCTCATGACAAGGTCACCTCACCCCCTTCACCTCTGGGCTCATCTCGGCGGCGACCCTCACCCCCGCAGAGTCCGCGAGGATCTGCCCGCCCGCCTCTCACTGGCCCGCTCACTGGGTATCGAGGGGGTCGTGGTGCCCATCCTGTGGCGGCATCTGGCGCCTGATACACCCCGTCAAATGAGTGAGGCCGCCGCATGGCAGCCCCTGCTTCGCCTCTGTCACACCATCGCCGACAGCGGCCTGGCGCTAATCCCCGAGGTACACCTGGCGGCCGCAGGCTCCGGCTATGACCGTCTGCTGCCGGACTGGCTGTGGGGATGGGCCGGTGAGCGTCTGCCGGTGTCGGCATCGGCGGATCTGTTGCGATACCGCGATGAGGCCGGGGTGGACAGCTCCCTCTCGATCAGCTGGTGGGGCGAGTCATTGATAGCCCCTCTGATGCGCCAGTGGCTCTCACTGCTGACTGAGCAACTGAGCCCGCTGGCGGCCGCCATCCCGCATCTGCAACTGGGGATGGGGCCCGCCGGGGAGTGGCGCTACCCCGATTTTGCCCGGCACGGGTGGCCACTGTTTGGGCGCGCCGGTCTTGCCGCCTTGCGGCGGGACATGGTGGCGCGCTATGGCTCGCCAGAGGATTGGCAGTGCGCCTGGCAAATGCCCGATGTGCAGGAAGCGGGGCTGCGCACCCTCCTCTCGACGCCGGGAGAGGCGATCCACCAGGAGGTGGCGTCATGGCTGGCGCGGGGGATTGCCCATCAGGGACGGGGCTGGCTGTCGCAGGTTGCGGGTCTGCTACAGGGTCCGTGGCAGCACACGACTCTGGGGGCGCGTCTGGCCATGGGGCATACTCCCGTGCTGGCCGAGCCCGGGGCGATTGGCGCCTGGCTTGACGAGGCCTTGCCTGACACCCTGCCGGTCGAGCGGCTCAGGATCTGGTTGGCGGGCGGGGAAGAAGAGGAGGCGCTTTGCGCCTGGCAGCAGACCTGTGCCGGCAGGGGGATGGGCACTCTGATTGAGAACCGCGGCTTCCTGCCCGGTGACGATCACCCCAGTTGGGAGCGTTTCAGGATGGCGGCCTTGCAGGGGCCTTCATGCCGGGGCTGGGTGTGGCGCGATCTGGAGCGGCTCGATCCGGTGGCAGAGCGCATACGCCGCCTGGCCAGGTTGCGCCACTCCCGGGGCGAGGATGAGCACCAGCGCCGCAAGGAGTTCCGTGTCATGGGCCCCTTGCATCTGAAAGTGGGCAACCAGCGTCAGGTGTTGAGCGAGCAGGAGTGGCTGCGCTTCGAAGAGGAGGTCGCCACCCTGCGCCGGATTGGGGTGAGCGCCATCTCGACCGATATCTGGTGGGGACTGGTGGAGGGGCGTCAGCCCGGATGTTTCGATTGGCGGTACTACGACAGGCTGGTTGCGCTGCTCGCGCGCCAGCAGATGCGCTGGGTTCCCATCCTCTCGTTTCATCAGGCCGGTGGCAACGTCAACGATGACTTTACCCAGACCATACCGCTTTGGCTCTGGGGCACCCTCTTGTCCCGTCATCCCGAGCTGGACTCGGTGCGAGAGCTGCAATACGTGAGCGAGACCGGAGATGCCTCCATGGAGTATCTCTCCCTCTGGGCCGATGAGTGGGTGCTTCCCTACTATCGCGCCTTTATGGCGGCGTTTCGTGACCACTATCGGCCCCATGCTGACCTGATGGCCGAGATCAACGTCAGCCTGGGCCCCGCCGGTGAGCTGCGATATCCCAGCTATAACGCTCACGATTGGGGCAACTACCCCAACCGGGGCACACTCCAGTGTTACAGTGAGTTGGCCAGGCTTGACTGGTGTGCTCACCTGGCGCGTCGCTATCAGGACATTCGGGTACTGAATTACACCTTTGGCACTCACCATGAGACGTTTGAAGCGATCCCGCTGCCGCAGGCCGATCTCCTGTTCGAAAACCGGGCCTACCAGCACTCTGCCTGGGGGAGGGAGTATCTGGGGTGGTACCACGATGCCCTGGTCAGCCATGGGCGCCGGATCACCGACTGTGCTCTCGCTGTGTTTGACGAGCCACACTGGTCGCGGGTACCCATCGGCATCAAGATCCCCGGTATCCATTGGGAGATCGGCGATCCGCACCAGCCCAGAGTCGCCGAGATCACCGCAGGACTGTTGCGTCCACACCCGGCCATGGGACCACACAACCAGCGAGAGTATGTACAGCTGCTCGATGCCCTGGTGCCCGCCGGGCTGCGGGGACGGGTGGTGGTGCATTTTACCTGTCTCGAGATGCAGAACCGCCCCTATGAGGGGTACTCCCAGGCCGCCGATCTGGTGGGGTGGTTTGCGGCGGCGGCCCATGAGCTGGGGATCCGTCTGATGGGGGAGAATGCCCTGGCCGGCGAGCTGTATGGGGAGACAGGCTGGCGCCAGATGGAGAAGGCGTTGGCAGAGACGCCGGGCTTTGGCGGGTTAACCCTGCTGCGTATGCAGCACTTCTTCGATGAGGACCGCACCCCTCTCGAACAGCTACAGCGCCTCATCACCCGCTTCCAATGAAAACACCCCGCCGTGGCGGGGTGTGGATTATTGGCGATAGAAGCGGTTGAGTTCGTTCATCACCTGCACCAATACCCCCATGTCGGGGTTGGTGTGGCGCAGGGGCGTGTAGTCGCTTCGGTGCAGCAGCTCGAAGTCACCCCGTTTGTCGAAGTGGGTGATCACATCCCCTTGATAGATGGCAAACTCCTGGCCGTCTCCGCTCAGTGTCCAGCTGCGATTGCCGGGCATGAAGAGGGATTGCCCGCTGGCGTAGTCCCGAGGGGCATTGCGCACCCCCAGCATGCCCTGCATCAGGGTGGGGGCGAGATCCAGATGACTGGTGTCCTGGGTCATCACGGCCGGTTGCATGCCG
Source organism: Aeromonas sp. R6-2 (assembly GCF_040908155.1). Classification (NCBI taxonomy): domain Bacteria; kingdom Pseudomonadati; phylum Pseudomonadota; class Gammaproteobacteria; order Aeromonadales; family Aeromonadaceae; genus Aeromonas; species Aeromonas sp. R6-2. Next base: position 177,558 of record NZ_JBFODE010000037.1, read on the forward strand.
GGCCAGGCGATGACCAGAGGCACCTGTACCTGGTATGGGGAGAAGTTGTTGCCATAACCCCAGTTGTTGCGTCCGGTGTCGTTGAACTCCATGCCATGGTCGGAGGTGATGATGACGATGGTCTTGTCGAGCACGCCCTGTTGCTGGAGCCGGTTGGTGAGCTGCTCGAGCAGCTGGTCGACGTAGAAGACGGCGTTTTTGTAACTGTTCTCCAGCCGCTGACGGTTCTCTTTACGGTAGGCCGTGGCCGGATTGAACTGCTTGAGCGTCGGCTGGAAGGGACCCTGGAACTGCTCTGGCGTGCTGTAACGGCCGACCGAGGTGAGATAGAGCAGGGAGAACCAGGGACGCTCGTCGCTGTTTTTCTCCAGCCAGGCTCCCCATTGCTCGAGCAGGGCGCCATCTTGCGGCTGCTGGGAGATGAAGACAGGTTTGCGCAAGCCGGCCAGCAAGGTATTGCGATACTGACGCTCGGAGGCCAGCGGGCCAAAGAGGCCGAATTGATAATCCTGGCGCAGCATTTCGTCGAACAGCAGGGGAGGGCGCTTCTCCCGACCCATGTCGGCCATGTAGTGGCCCGGCAGTCCGTAGAAGAGGGTAAAGAGGCCGCTGAGATTGCCGTTGCCACCGGAGAGGTGGGAGCGGTAGAGCAGATGCTGATCGGCAAAGCGCTGCAGATTCGGCATGTTGATGTTGTTGAGCATGTCAAAGCGCAGGGAGTCGACCACGACGACCTGCAGGTTGTAACGCTGCTCCGGGACATCGACGCTCAGGGTACGCAGGGGGTAGCGCAGCCGTTCATTGCCCTCGCTCTCCTGCTGGCTCTTGGCCGCCTTCTCGAACTCGGCCAGATCCAGCCAGCCATGCTTGGCCAGGAAGGTGCGGGCCGTCATGGGATAGGAGAGAGGGAAGTTGGCCTTCTGGGCCGTTATCGGTTGATAGAGAGTGGCATCGGCCCAGCTGTTGACCAGGTGGGTCAACATGAAGCAGATAAGCAGCAGTACGCCTACGTGATTGCCATACTGGCGACGCTTGCGCTTGTTGATCTTGCGCCAGGTGTAGGCCGAGAGCAGCAGCTCGATCAGCAGCAGGCTGGGCACGGCGATGAAGAGCATGCTCCAGCTGGTCCCCTCCTCGGTCTGGGCCTGCTCCAGCAGCAGCGGCCACATCTGGCCGTTGAGGTGAAACTTGAAGAGCCGGAAGATCTGGGTGTCGAGCAGCAGTAACAGCAGTGCGAGCGTGCTGACCACCACGGCACTGAAGCGCAGCACCTTCTCCTTTGGCAGCACGAAGCTTAAGGGGAAGATGGTGAGCAGATAGGTGACGAAGCCGAGAAACGAGAAGTGGCCGATCCAGCTGACCACCAGATAGGCAACTCCGAGTGTGGTCGACGGCCAGGGGATCGCGCCCAGATAGCGGGTGGCGATCAGCATGGCCAGCAGAATATTAAAGAAGCAGAACCAATGTCCCCAGGTGATCAGGCGAGAGACATTATCACGATAGGGGTTACCGGTTTCGACCATACTCGTCCATCAGGTTCAGGTTGGATACGGACCGGAAGCTCAGTGGGGCTGGTTGCCTTTGTCCACGGAGGCGGTCAGGGCCTGCACGAACTTGTCGGCGATGGCCTGGCGTTGTGCCTGGGGCAGTTCGTTGATGATATTGGTGGCGAGATTGCCCAGCACCATGAGGCTGAGATCCACCGGGGCCTTGTGCTGTTCCAGCACGGCGATGAGATCGTTCATCAGGGCGTCAAACTGCTCGTTTTTGTACTTTGATACGATGGGCATAATCTTGGATTCATCTCGGTTCAAAGCGCCTTATAATACCCCACCCTCTTGGCTAACACTATGGCTTTGTGACATGAGTCTCGATATCGACAAGATCATCCTTCACTCCCTGCGACTGGACGCCGAAGGCCGTCCCCGGGCGGATTCCCACTCTCAGCTGCTGGTCGTCGACGATGCCGTGCAGGGGCTGATGGCCGAGTTGCACCGCATCTACAACGGCAAGGGGGGCAAGGGGTTTGGTTACTTCCCCGCCGCCACCGATGAGGAGGAGGCACCGGATCCCCGGTTTCGTGACGCACTGACGGCCCTGCGCCAGGGGGCGCTCGATTTTGTCCCCTTCTCCGAGCAGTTGACCGGTGCCCTGGTTGAGACGCTGGTTCGCCATGGCCTCGACGAGCATGGCGTGCTGTTGGTGGCGCGCTACCAGTATGTGGGGGTGGATTACCTGCTGCTGGCGCTGCTCGACAGCAAGGAGAGCGTGACCGTGAGCGACCGCCTGGAGCTGCGCCACATCCAGTATCTCGACATCGGCAAGATGAATCTGGTGGCCCGGGTCGATCTCACCGAGTGGCAAACCCAGGGCGACTCGCGCCGTTATGTCACCTTCAGCAAGGGGCGGGTTGGACGTAAATTGGGGGATCTCTTTATCGAGCTGTTCGGTATCCGTGAGGGGATGGATCCCAAGTTGCAAAACAAGGGGCTGCTGCAGGCGGTTGAGGAGTATTGCGAGACTCGGCAGATGCCCGCCGAGGAGAGCCGTGAATACAAGAAGCAGGTGTTTAAATATTGCACTGAACAGGCGAGCGCCGGTGAGGAGATCGAGCTGCGGGAGCTGTCGGCCGAGTTGCCCGGCAAGGACGATCTCGACTTCTACAGCTTCGTCGGTGATGAGTACCAGCTCGAGGAGCGTTTCCCGGTCGATCGCAGCACCTTGCGCGGCCTGACCAAGTTTGTGGGGTCCGGGGGCGGGCTCACCCTGAGTTTCGATCAGAAGCTGCTCGGCAGCCGGGTCTTCTACGATCCCGATACGGATACCCTGACCGTCAAGGGGGTGCCGCCCAATCTCAAGGACCAGCTGTTGCGCCAAGGCTGATGACGTGATTGAGATCACAAATACACCGAAAGCCCCCATCCGGGGGCTTTTTGATGCCTGCCGCAGGGCGAGTTGGAAATTCCTCTGCGGCTTTTAGTAACAAAATACGCTCATCACGCAGATGAAAGGGTTTTCAGTTATTTGAAAACCCTTTCATTTGTGTAATTTAATTTCTTTATGGTAATTATTTTCCCTGTTTCATTTCGTTACATGAGATCTCAATCACGATATTGCCCAGGTATTGAAAATGCTTTCATAAGTTATTGGAAGAAAAGACGTAATTGCATTTCAAAAAATGCGAGTTGCGTCATGTGAGTCAAAATTGGCATCGGCTACTATGAGCCCCGCACACACAGTTATTTGCAGCGTCGACACTCTTCGCTGTCCCACGACAAGGAAAGGCTCATGAAAAAGAAATTGATCTCCTCCCTGATTGCTCTGGCCACCCTGGGTGTTGCCGGTACTGCGACCGCTGCCATCGAGGAGGGTCAGCTGACCATCTGGATCAACGGTGACAAGGGCTACAATGGTCTGGCTGAAATCGGCAAGAAGTTCGAGGCCGAGACCGGCGTCAAGGTGACCGTGGCTCACCCGGATCAGGTAGAAGTGAAGTTCCAGCAGGCCGCCTCCACCGGCAACGGTCCGGACATCTTCTTCTGGGCTCACGACCGTTACGGTGAGTGGGTCAAGTCCGGTCTGCTGGTGCCTGTCACCCCGAGCGATGCCGAGAAGGCCAAGTTTGAGCAGTTTGCCTGGGACGCCATGACGGTCGATGGCAAGGTCTACGGGTATCCGGTGGCTGTCGAAGCCGTGAGCCTCATCTATAACAAGGATCTGCTGCCCGAGCCGCCGAAGACCTTCGAAGAGATCGCCCAGATCGACGAGAAGCTGAAGAAAGATGGCAAGCGCGCCATCATGTGGGCCTATGACACCCCCTACTTCAGCTATCCGCTGGTAGCGGCCAACGGGGGTTATGCCTTCAAGAAAACGGCCACCGGTTATGACGTGAAAGACACTGGTGTGGCCAATGCCGGTGCCAAGGCGGGCGTCAAATATATCTCCGACATGATCAAGAACGGCAACCTGGAGAAGGGCATCGACTACGGTGTGATGGATGCCAAGTTCAACAAGGGCGAAGTGGCCATGATGATCAACGGCCCCTGGGCCTGGAGCAACCTGGACAAGACTGGTCTGAAGTATGGCGTCGCTCCGCTGCCGACCCTGAATGGCAAACCGGCCAAGGCCTTCGTGGGCGTGCTGGGTGCCACCATCAACGCCGCCAGCCCGAACAAGGATCTGGCCATCGAGTTCCTCGAGAACTACCTGCTGACCGATGGCGGTCTGGCGCCGATGAACGCCGACAAGCCCCTGGGTGCCGTGGCGCTCAAGTCCTTCCAGAAGACCCTGGAAGCCGATGCCCGCATCAAGGCCACCATGGCCAACGCCCAGGCCGGCGAGCCGATGCCGTCCGTACCGGAAATGAGCCGCTTCTGGTCCTCCTTTGAGACCGCGCTGAAGAACGTCACCTCTGGCCGTCAGCGTGTTGACGAGGCTCTGGATACTGCTGCCAAGCGTATCGTTCAGTAATTGCACCACCCCGCGGGAGGCCAACTGCCTCCCGCACCCTCTACTCTCTTGGCGTTATAAAGGTTAATTGGCATGGAAGTAGTACCTTCTATCGAATCCTATGCCGGTCCGAAGAAAGACAAGTATGTCTGGCTGAAGTGGACCATGGCGGCCCTGGTTGCCGTCCTCAATGGTTATGCGGCAGTCATGATGTATGCCAGCGGCGAGTGGGTATTTGCCCTGCTCGACCTGGTGGTCGTCTCTGTCGGACTCTATGTCTTCATGAACAAGAAGACCTATGCCCACCGCTACATTTTCCCCGGTGTGGCCGGCATGGTTGTTTTTATCATCTTCCCTCTTGCCTACACGATCGGCATCGCCTTCACCAACTACTCGGGTGCCAACCTCCTCTCCATGGAGCAGGCCCGGGAGTATCACCTCAAAAAAACCTACAAGGTGCAGGGCGGTGAGTACGATTTCACCCTGGTTAGTGGTGAAAACAATCAGTTTCAGCTGCTGCTGAAACAGGGAGACCAAGCCTTTATCAGCCATCCGCTGAGCCTGATGGACAACAAGACGCTGGATCTGGCCACCAAGCAGGGTGTCGCCGCCGGCGATGCCAAAGAGGTGCCTCTGCAGCCGGTGACCGGCGAGGTCACCGCGACAGCGGCCCCGATCCGCGAGATTGTGAGCCATCGCAGCGACCTTAATCGTCTCAGCCTGCGTCTGCCGGACGGTGTCACCCTGACCATGAGCAGCCTGCGCAAGTTCGCCGCTCAGAAGAGCCAATACAGCCGTTTGACCGACGGTGCCGTGCTCAAGTCCGGAGTGGTCATCAAGGATGGCAACCTGCTGCGCGACAACCAGAGCGGTCAGCTGATGCTGCCCAATCAGGAGACCGGTTTCTACCAGTACATCGACGAGCAGGGTCAGTTTGTCGGCAAGAGCGTCGCCCCAGGCTTCGTGGTCGCCGTCGGCTGGAAGAACTTTGCCCGTATCGTCACGGACCCGGGTATCCAGGGGCCCTTCCTGCAGATCTTTATCTGGACCGTTATCTTCTCCGCCTGTTCGGTCGCCTTCACCCTCGCCATCGGCATGGTGCTGGCTTGTCTGGTGCAGTGGGAAGAGCTCAAGGGGCGCGGCTTCTATCGGGTCATGCTGATCCTGCCCTATGCGATCCCGGCGTTCATCTCGATCCTGGTGTTCAAGGGCCTGTTCAACCAGAACTTCGGTGAGATCAACCTCTTCCTCGAGGCGGCCTTCGGCATCAAGCCGGACTGGTACACCAGTCCCATGCTGGCCAAGACCATGATCCTCATCGTCAACACCTGGCTGGGTTATCCCTACATGATGATCCTCTGCATGGGTCTGCTCAAGGCCATCCCGGAGGATCTCTACGAGGCCTCCGCCATGGACGGAGCCGGTCCCATCCAGAACTTCTTCAAGATCACAGTACCCCTGTTGATGAAGCCGCTGACGCCCCTGCTGATTGCGTCGTTCGCCTTCAACTTCAATAACTTCGTCTTGATCCAGCTGCTCACCAACGGGGCGCCGGACATCATAGGTGCCACCACCCCGGCCGGGACCACGGATCTCTTGGTGAGCTACACCTACCGGATCGCGTTCCAGGGATCGGGCGGTCAGGACTACGGTCTGGCCAGCGCCATCGCCACCGCCATCTTCCTGATTGTCGGTGCACTGGCCCTGCTCAACCTGAAGCTGACCAAAGCGGACAAGATCTAAGGAGAGACCCATGGCAATCGTACAACCCAAATCGGTGAAGTATCGGGTCTGGGCCACCCATCTGGTGATGTGGAGCTTCGTGGCGCTGATCATCTTCCCGCTGATCATGGTCATCGCCATTTCCTTTAGAAACGGCAACTTCTCGGTGGGGGAGATCATCCCCACCAATCCGACCCTGGATCACTGGCGGCTGGCGCTGGGCATCCCGGTCACCAATCCGGACGGCAGCATCACCCCGCCGCCGTTCCCGGTGCTGACCTGGCTGTGGAACTCCATCAAGATAGCGGGCCTTACCGCCCTGTTTATCGTGGTGCTCTCCACCACCTGCGCCTACGCCTTCGCCCGTCTGCGTTTCCGTGGCAAGGCCACCATCCTCAAGGGGATGCTGGTGTTCCAGATGTTCCCGGCCGTGCTGGCGCTGGTGGCCATCTACGCCCTGTTTAACAAGATTGGTGAATACATCCCCTGGCTCGGGCTCAACACCCATGGCGGCCTGATTTTGGCCTACATGGGGGGGATTGCCCTGCACGTGTGGACCATCAAGGGCTACTTCGAGACCATCGACTCCTCCCTGGAAGAGGCGGCGGCCATCGACGGCGCCACGCCGTGGCAGGCGTTCCGCCTGATCCTGCTGCCCCTGTCGGTGCCGATCCTGGCGGTGGTCTTCATCCTCGCCTTCATCGGGTCGATCACCGAGGTGCCCATGGCCTCCATCCTGTTGTCGGATGTGAACAGCCTGACCCTGGCGGTCGGTGCCCAGCAATACCTCTACCCCCAGAACTACCTGTGGGGTGACTTCGCCGCGGCGGCCGTGCTCTCCGGCTTCCCCATCACGGTCGTCTTCCTGCTGGCCCAGCGCTGGCTGGTGGGTGGTCTGACGGCGGGCGGCGTCAAGGGCTGATGCATTCACAGGCGGCGGGAGTGCCCGCCGCCAGGTTAAAACGATTTTTGAGCGGAGCCTGTCATGGCAGAAGTTGTACTTAAAAGCGTTCGCAAGAACTACGATCCGGCGGTCCACAAGGACACCCTGCGCAACATCAACCTGGACATCAAGGAAGGGGAGTTTATCGTCTTCGTCGGCCCGTCCGGCTGCGGTAAGTCCACCCTGCTGCGGATGATCGCGGGTCTGGAGGATATCACCAGCGGCGAGCTCTCCATCGGTGGTCGTTACATGAACGATGTCCCGCCGGTCGAGCGCAACGTGGGCATGGTGTTCCAGTCCTACGCCCTCTATCCGCACATGAACATCTACGAGAACATGGCCTTCGGCCTCAAGCTCAAGAAGATGGACAAGGAGACCATCCACAAGCGGGTGATGCGCGCCGCCGAGATCCTCGGCCTAGAGCCGCTGCTCGAGCGCAAGCCCAAGGCTCTCTCCGGCGGTCAGCGTCAGCGGGTGGCCATCGGTCGCTCCATCGTTCAGCAGCCCCAGGTGTTCCTGTTCGACGAGCCGCTCTCCAACCTCGACGCCGCCCTGCGGGTCAAGATGCGTATCGAGATCGCCAAGCTGCACAAGGAACTCAACTCCACCATCATCTATGTGACCCACGATCAGGTCGAGGCCATGACCCTGGCCAACCGTATCGTGGTGCTGAGCCCCCTCAAGGGTGAGGCCGAGAGCAACCTGGAGCAGTTTGGTACCCCGCTCGAGCTCTACCACAACCCGGACAACAAGTTCGTGGCCGGTTTCATCGGCTCTCCCAAGATGAACTTCCTCAAGGGGACCCTGACCGAGATCGGTGAGCAGGAGTGTGTGGTGACCCTGACCACGGGGGACAAGGTGCGCGCCCGGGTCGATGCCCGTCGCGGCCAGGTGGGGGATGCCGTGGAGCTGGGGGTGCGCCCCGAGCATCTGGTGGCGACCGACCACGACCACGCCCACAGCGTGGTGACCGGCACGGTACAGGTGGCCGAGCACCTGGGGGCCGAGTCCTTCGTCTACATGGAGGTGGATGGTCACGACTTTACCGTCAAGGCCAATGCGGACCTGGAGGTCGAGGCGCGCCAGCAGTTCAGCGTCGGGATCCCGGCCGAAGCCTGCTACCTGTTCGACGCCAAGGAGCGGGCCTTCCCCCGTACCGCCCGTTACAACCGCACCTAAGGTGCAAGCTCCCGGCCAGGAGGGCCGGGAGTTCGGATTTCCAATGCAGTGTTATCACTTTTGCCGGCCCTTGGGCCGGCTTTTTATTGCAGCTCGGCGGTGATATCCGGCACAAAGGTCTGGCTGGTGATGGGGGGCCGCTCGTACCCTTCCTGATTGATGGGCGGCAGCTTTATCTTCTCGTACTGGATCGCCTCGTAGGGGATCTTGGAGAGCAGGTGGGTGATGCAGTTGAGCCGGGCCCGCCGCTTGTCATCGGCATCCACCACGAACCAGGGGCTGTCCTGGGTATCTGTGTAGGTGAACATGTCATCCTTGGCCCGGGAGTATTCGGCCCAGCGGGAGCGGGACTGCAGATCCATGGGGCTGAACTTCCAGCGCTTGATGGGGGTGTTGATGCGCTCCTTGAAGCGCTTCTCCTGCTCCTCATCGCTCACCGAGAACCAGTACTTGATGAGGATGATGCCGGCGCGGATCAGCATCCGCTCGAACTCGGGGCAGGCGCGCAGAAACTCCCGGTACTCCTCGTCGCTGCAAAAGCCCATCACCCGTTCGACCCCGGCCCGGTTATACCAGGAGCGGTCAAACAGCACCATCTCGCCGGCGGCCGGCAGGTGGGCGACATAGCGTTGAAAGTACCATTGGGAGCGCTCTCTGTCCGAGGGGGCGGGCAGGGCGGTGACCCGGCAGACCCGGGGGTTGAGCGGCTCGGTGATCGCCTTGATGACCCCCCCCTTGCCGGCGGCGTCGCGTCCCTCGAACAGCACCACCACCTTGAGGTGCTCCTGCTTGACCCACTCCTGCAGCTTGACCAGCTCCTCCTGCAGATGGGCAAGGTGGTGCTCGTAGAGCTTCTTGTCGAGCCGTTTGATCTTCTCTTTGGCCATCCTTCTCTCTCCTTGTCGGTCTCTGATGAGCATGCACTAATCGGAGCAGGGGTGACCAGTCTCCCTGTGCTAAACTGCCGCACCTGTCATGAGAATGGATCTATCGATGAAACAGCGGATCGAGCTCGGCGGGCGCAGTCTCGCCTATCTGGACGAGGGCCAGGGCCCCGTCATCCTGTTTGGCCACAGCTACCTGTGGGACAGCGCCATGTGGGCGCCCCAGGTGGAGGCCCTCAAGGGGCAGTATCGCTGCATCGTCCCCGAGCTGTGGGGACACGGGGAGTCCGATGGCCTGGCGGCCGGGCGCCTCACCCTGGCGGATCTCGCCCGGGATCATCTGGCCCTGCTCGATGCCCTCGGCGTCGGGGAGTTTATCCTGGTGGGTCTCTCCATCGGTGGCATGTGGGGGGTAGAGCTGGCCAGGATGGTGCCAGAGCGCATCAAGGGGCTGGTGTTGATGGATACCTTCGTCGGCCTCGAGCCCCAGATCACCTGCGAGCGCTACCTCGGCATGCTGGGGGCCATCGAGCAGCTCGGCACCATTCCGGCACCCATCGTCGAGCAGGTGGCGCCACTGTTTTTCGCCAACCAGCCAGACCCGGCCCTGATGGCCGGTTTCAAGGCCCGTCTGGCTGCCTGGCCGGCGGACAAGGTGGCGGCCATGGTGGCGGTGGGGCGCAGCTTCGTCACCCGCGCCGATCGCATGGAGTGGCTCGAAGCGATCCCCTGTCCGGCCCTGGTGATGACAGGTTGTGAGGACAAGGCGCGCCCCGTGCTGGAAGGCTACCTGATGGCCGAGGTGCTGGCGTGTCCTCTGGTGGAGATCCCCGGGGCGGGCCATATCGCTACCCTGGAGAATCCGGCGTTCGTCAACCAGCGGTTGATGCACTTCCTGGCGCAGCTGTGAGAGAGGGGTAACCCCGAATAAGAAAAGGAGCCGTCGGCTCCTTTTTTCTTGGCGAAGAGGGTATCACCAGATATAGCCGAGTCCCATCCCGGCATAGAGCTCGCCCCTGTGCTGGACGATGGGGCTCTGCGCGATATCGTCATCATAGCGCTCGTAGTTGACACCAAAGCCGCCAATCCAGTTGGCACTGAATCGATAGCTGCCGATGAGCGAGACCATGGGGGAGAGGGTGGTGCCCGTGTTCCACGCCGGTCGGCCGGCCCTGGCCTCCTCCTGTGAGACGCCGCCAAAGTAGTAGTTGGCGAGATTGTGACTGCGCAGCATCACACCGGCCCCCGGCATCAGCAGCAGCGGGCCACGGATGATGGGGAAGTTGGCCCACAGCATCACCTCCTGACCGTTGCTGTTGCCGGTCACATCTGTGGTGGCACGCATGCTCAGCAGGGCATAGGGAGTGATGAGATCGGCCCCCAGGCCCGCCTCAAATTCCCCCTTGCGCTTGTGCATGCCGCCGAGAAAGGGGTCATCATCCGGGTCCAGGTTGCCAAAGCGCATCCGGCCGAAGGCGTAGGTCGACAGGCCCCCCTCCCGGGTGAGGTAGTAGCGGGCCCGATCGCCCAGGTACATGAGGTCGTCCCCAAAGTAGAGGGCGCCCGGAATGGGGAGCAGGGCATCGTCCTGGTGCTGGTAGCGTGCCTGGCCACCGATGAGTGCACCGCCCAGCACCAATCCCTTGGGAATGGGGCTGGTGGGGCTGTCACTGGAGAAGGCGCCCAGGGCGCCGAGATCGATATCGGCCCGGGCCTGCCCCGCCAGGAGCAGGGGGAGTAACAGCAGAAGACGAGGGGTGTGGGTCATGGGCCACTTCCTTATGCCAGGGGGGAACCCCAGTGTAGCGGGCCCCCCCTCAGGTGGGAAGCCGGCTATCCCTGGCTAAGCGGGAGCTCGTCGCGCTTGGGCCAGACATTGAGTACCGCCTTGACCAGGGTGGCCAGCGGGATGGCGAAGAAGACCCCCCAAAAGCCCCACAGGCCGCCAAAGAAGAGCACGGCCACTATGATGGCGACCGGGTGCAGGTTGACCGCCTCGGAGAAGAGCACCGGGACCAGCACATTGCCGTCGAGGGCCTGGATCACCAGATAGAGGATCATCAACCAGGCAAATTCGGGAGTCAGGCCCCACTGAAACAGCCCCACCATGGCGACCGGAACCGTCACCACCACGGCCCCTATATAGGGAATGAGTACCGAGAAGCCCACCGCCACCGCCAGCAGGGCCGAGTAGCGCAGCCCCAGGAAGGCAAACGGGATATAGGTGGCCACCCCGACGATAAGGATCTCCATCACCTTGCCGCGGATGTAGTTGACTATCTGGTCGTTCATCTCCAGCCACACCTGGCGTACCAGGGCTCGGTTGCGCGGCAGGAAGCGCTGCAGGCCGCCGAGCAGAGCCTGCTTGTCTTTGAGCATGAAAAAGACCAGCAGGGGGACCAGGATGAGATAGATGAGCAGGGTCACTATGCTCACCAGCGAGCTTAAGGAGGCGGCGACCAGGCTCTCCCCCAGAGAGAGAATGCGCTGGCGAATGGTGTCGATGACGCTCTCTACCAGGGAGATGTCGACCAGATCCGGGTACTTCTCCGGCAGGTTGCGCACGAAGTCCTGGGTGTGGGCCAGCATGGTGGGCGCCTCCTTGGCCAGGTTGATCCCCTGTACGACCAGGGTTGGCACCAGGCCCAGCAAGAGCATGATCATGCAGGCGAGAAAGAGGGTGACCACCAGCGCCGTGGCGAGGGTACGCGACAACCCCAGTCGTTGTAGCCGGGCTACCGGCCACTCCAGCAGGTAGGCGAGCACCAGGGCAACCAGAAAGGGGCCAAGCAGATTGCCAAACCACCAGAGGACGGCGAAGCCGCTGAGCAGCAGCAGGAAGAGGGCGACCGCATCGGGATCGGAGAAACGGGACTTGTACCAGCGCCTGATGACATCAAACATTCAGAGCAATTCCTTGTGGCAGACCTGCACCCGCAAGTGCAGATGATCGGCAGACTCCTCGCAAGTCTCCCAGTGGTGGCCCATTCGGGTGAGGTAACGGGGGATATCCCGGCGTGAACCCGGATCGCTGAGCAGCAGCTCGCGCGTCTCCCCCGTGGCGGCCTCACGCAACCAGAGTTTGACCCGGATCAGGGGCTCGGGGCAGCGCAGGGCTCGCAGATCCACTCTCTCCATCGTCTCTCCCTCATGACGGCAGGCTATTATTGCCCCGCGGCGAGTGTTAAACAACGCTTGTGGGGGCCAGATGGCAAGGTTATCCTGCGCAGGCCCATCCCAAGGAGAGAGAGAGCGTGGCCAGAAAATCCCTCGTCGCCGCCAGTATTCCCCTGCTGATCGCCGCCCTCAGCGGTGCGACCGCGCCGGCGCTGGCCAGCAATCAGTTGCCCGATATCGGGACCGCCGGTGTCGTGGCCCTGCCCATCGAGCAGGAGGTGCGCTACGGGGATGCCTTCATGCGTTTTGCCCGTGCCGGTCTGCCGGTCATCGATGACCCTGTGCTGAGCGAATACCTCGACAGCATAGGGCAGCGTCTGCTGGCCAACGCAGACGGGGTACGTTTCCCCTTTACCTTCTTTCTGGTCAACGACAGCAGCATCAACGCCGCCGCCTTTCTCGGTGGGCGCGTCAAGGTGCATACCGGGCTGTTTCTCTATGCCGACAACGAGAGCGAGCTCGCCTCGGTACTGGCCCACGAAATCACCCACGTGACCCAGCGCCACATCGCCCGCTATCTCGAGGCCCAGGCCAGCAATACCCCCCTGACTCTGGCCGGTTTGGTGGGCTCGATTGCGCTCGCGGTGATCAACCCCACCGCCGGTATCGCGGCGCTGCAGACCACCCTTGGCTTGTCGATGCAGTCGGCCATCAACTACACCCGCGACAACGAGTTCGAGGCCGACCGTATCGGCATGAAGACCCTCTATGACGCCGGGTTCGAGCCCATGGGAATGGCCAACTTCTTCCAGAAGCTGGCGGCGGAGTACCGCTATACCAGCAAACCCCCCGAGATGCTGCTCACCCACCCCCTGCCCGAGACCCGCATCTCGGAGGCGCGGGCGAGAGCCGCCAGCTACCAGGCCCGGCGGGTGCCCCCCAGCCTCGACTTCCTGATGGCCAAGGCCCGTATTCAGGTGCGTTACGGTAACGAGAGTGCCGATGGCATGCTCACCTATTTCGATGCCCGCCTTGCCAAGGGGGACTATGGCCTCAAGGATGCGGCCCTGTATGGCAAGGCACTGGCGTTGGTGCAGCTCAAACGCTACGACGAGGCCGATGTCATCATGAAGGAGCTGGCGAGCCGCCACCCTGAAGATCTCTTCGTCATCGATACCCAGACCGATATCGATATGGCCAAGGGGCGCAGCCAGGAGGCGATCGCCCGTCTCAAGTCGGCCCAGCGGCGCATGCCCGACAACGAGGTGGTTATCATCAACCTGGCCAATGCCCTGCTCGAGAGTGGCCAGACCAAGCAGGCCATCGCCCTGCTCGATCCCTATGTGCGCGCCCACGGGGATAACAGCCTGGCCTGGAGCATGCTTTCCGATGCCTATCGCAAGGCCGGACGCATGACCGACCTGCACCTGGCGAGGGCCGAGCAACTGGCCCTGCGCGGTGACTATCAGGCCGCCATCGACGAGATGGTGGTGGGGCGAGGCACGACCAGTGACAAACTGACCCTGGCCCGAATCGAGGCGCGCATCGCCCAATTGGAGCAGGCGCAGAAGGAGCTGGAGTCTCTCAAGCGCTAACGTCAACAAGCGAAAGAGGCGGCCCCGTGAAGGGGCCGCGTCGTTACTGTTTGGAGCTGTAGATCATCCAGGGCTCGGGGCGGGGCAGAGGGGTGAGCATGGTGGTGACCAGCTCATCGACCTTGCGGGCCGAGAGCTCACCCGTGATGGTCTCCTTGAGCTGGCCGCTGGCATCGAGCAGATAGCTGGTGGGAAGCGCCCGGGGCTTGGGATAGGGGAGCCTGGCATTGGGCAGTGCTCTGAGCAGGGGGAGCTCGGGAGCGAGCGGGGCACCCTGGCGGCCAAGCTCCTCTTGGGAGGTGGCATCATAGCTCACCAGCAAGACCTGAAGACCGCGCCGGGTCACCATCTCCTGCAGCAGGGGAAGTTCGCTTTGGCAGGGGGCGCACCAGGGGGCGTAGTAGCTGACCAGCAGGGGGCGACCATAAAACTCGCTGAGGGCAACCCGAGCCCCCGATGCCTTCTCAAACTGGGTGATCTCGCCACAGCCACCGAGCAGCAGACCGGCCACAACTGCCCAACAAATTCGTTTCATTCAGTTATGTTTCTCCACGTGTTTCCCCTACAATGGCGGCCGTTGATTAGCTGCCACGGGAGGCCTCATGAGCCGAGTCAGAATTTACCACAATCCGCGCTGTTCCAAGAGCCGGGAAACCCTGGCCCTGCTCTCCGAGCAAGGGATTGAGCCCACCGTCACCCTTTACCTGGAGCAGGCCCCCGGCGAGGCGGAGATCCGTGAGCTGTTGGTACTGCTGGGGTTTGACGATCCGCGTCAACTGATGCGTACCAAGGAGGAGCTCTATCGTGAGTTGGGGCTGGCCGAGCAGTCGGGGGATGCCCTGATCCGCGCCATGGCCGAGCATCCCAAGCTTATCGAGCGTCCCATCGTGGTCTGTGACGGGCGTGCCCGCATCGGTCGTCCGCCCGAGCAGGTGCTGGAGATCATCAAGTGACGAGCTCCCTTGCCCGTATCCTGGCCCTCTTCGGCTATCTGGGGCTGCTGGTCTGGGTCGTGCTGTGGCACGGTTGGCTCTCACCCCATCCGGAGATCAGCAACACCCTGCTGCTGACCATCTGGGTGGTGCCCCTGCTCTTTCCCCTGCGGGGGATCCTGCTGGGCAAGCCCTATACCCATGCCTGGGCCAACTTCGTGCTGATGTTCTATTTTCTGCACTCCCTGACTCTGATCACCACGGACGAGGGGGAACGCCTTCTGGCGCTGGTCGAGCTGCTGCTTGCCACCATCGCCTTCGTGGGTTGCACCTACTATGCCCGGCTGCGCGGCCGGGAGCTGGGACTCGGGATAAAGAAAGAGAAACAGCAGGCGAAGTAAGAGAGAGGCGGGTTATCCCGCCTCTTCTCGTTTCAGCCGTTTGGCCTCACCCAGGGCAAACGCCATCAGGTCGGGATAGAAACGCAGAAAGCCCTGCTCCATCTCGCCTCTGTGTGGCAGGGACAAGTCGCGAACGCCCTCTCCCAGGGGAAGGGGGCGGCGCAGACGACGACCGATCCCGTCGAGCGCCCGGGCCGTTCCCTCCCACTCTGCATAACTCTCCAGCCACCCTTGTTCGGCCATATGGCGCAGGGGCAAGGGGAGCCCGGCCGGGAGGTGCCCGGGGTGGTGGGGACGCACGGTGAGCAGGGCACGGTAGTGCCTGGCGAGAAAGGCAGGCAGGGGATCGGCGGCGAAGCGCGCCCAGTGGCGGCTCAGCCAGTGGTCATAGAGCATGTCGATCAGGATGGGACCATAGCGGCGCCAGGGGGACGAGAGGCTGGCGACGGCGGCCCTGTGTTCGGGGTGGTTATCGGTAAAACCGTCGATGGTGCGGTGCAGACGAATGCCGAGTCTGAGCTCGGGGGAGAGATCGCCGGCCAGGGGCCCTTTGACGAAGTCTCCCAGCAGATTGCCCAGGGGAGAGGTATGGGTGTGATCTGCCAGATGGAGGTGGGCCAGATAGTTCATGGGGTATCTCGTTTCAGACCCCCTCAGGCTAGCGGATACGAAGACAAAAAAAAACCGGCCAGAGGCCGGAGAATCAACAAGGAATGGCTTTACAAAGTGCTGCCATGGGCAGCAAAGACAAACTATGGGGTGTTGCAAACATGCACACGGGAAGAACACGCAACGGGAGCACACTCCGCAGCCCATCCTTCAGCAATATTGCGGAGTGAATAGTAGTGTGATCTGGCTCACATTGCAAGATGTTGTTGTAATAAAACTGGCAAACTGAAACGCTTTCAGTTGATAAGGTGTTTTTTAGCGCAAAAATTTTATTTTTTGTAATTTTATTACGTTTATTTTAGATCAGTCATCATCATAAGGCTCCCGCTCCTCCATCACCTCGAGTAGGTTGATGGCGACGCCGATGAAGTCGCTGTCGGTGACGATGCCGATGAGCTTGCCCCGCTCTACCACCGGCAGGCAGCCATATTTGTGACGCTGCAGATAGAGGGCTGCCTCCTTGATCCCCGCGTGGGGGTCGACCCAGGCCACGTTGCGGGTCATCAGCTCCTCGAGCCGCACGCTGTCGGTGAACTCCGCCTCCCGCTCCTGGGTGGTAACAAAGAGCTTGGACTCCCGGGTGGCCAGTACATCGCTCAGGGTCACCAGACCCAGCAGCTGATGCTCACCGTCGACGACGGGAATGTGGCGGATTTTCTCCTGGTTCATCAGATCGATGGCCTGCTTGAGGCTGTTTTCCGGTCCCAGGGTGAAGGGTTTCTCGGTCATGATTTCGGACAGGGTGATCATGGCGGCCTCCTCGCTACTGCCTTCCTGATCCACATTACTCGGGGGGGCGTGGTAGCGATTGATCAAGGTCAAGACATTTTGTTAAAACCGCTGCAACTTGTGCCTGCTCACAAAATTGAGCGGTGACGGTTGCCACGGGTCGAAAGATGGCGAATCGGGGCCATTTTGAGTTGCCACGAAGGGGGGGGATAACTAGACTAGCCGCCGGTTTTCCGAGGTGTGCGATGCAAGTATCCGATTTCCATTTCGACCTTCCCGATGAGCTGATCGCTCGATATCCCACCGCCGTGCGTACCGCCAGCCGCCTGCTGCAGCTGGATGGCGAGAGCGGTGAGCGCCGTCACGGCCAGTTCGTCGATGTGCTCGACCTGCTTAATCCCGGCGATCTGCTGGTCTTCAATAACACCCGCGTCATTCCGGCCCGTCTGTTTGGCCAGAAGGCGAGCGGCGGCAAGCTGGAGGTCCTGGTCGAGCGGATCATCGGCGATCATGCCGTGCTGGCCCATGTGCGCGCCTCCAAGGCGCCCAAACCCGGTACTCGCCTGATCCTGGATGGTGGCGTAGAGGCCGAGATGCGTGCCCGTCATGATGCCCTGTTCGAGATCCACTTCCTCGACCCGCGTCCCGTGCTGGCGATCCTGGAGGCTATCGGCCACATGCCGCTGCCCCCCTATATCGACCGACCCGATGAGGATGCGGACAAGGAGCGCTACCAGACCGTCTACAACGCCAAGCCCGGTGCGGTGGCCGCACCCACTGCCGGTCTGCACTTTGACCAGGCGCTGCTCGAGCAGATCCGCGCCAAGGGCGTCGAGACCGCTTTTGTGACGCTTCACGTGGGGGCGGGCACCTTCCAGCCGGTGCGGGTCGACAAGATTGAAGATCACCACATGCACTCGGAGTATGCCGAGGTGCCCCAGGAGGTGGTGGATGCCATCGCCGCAACCCGGGCCCGGGGTGGCCGGGTGATCGCCGTCGGCACCACCTCGGTGCGCTCCCTCGAGAGCGCCGCCCGGGTGACCCTGGCCCAGGGCCAGCCGTTGGCGCCCTTTTTCAGCGACACCGACATCTTCATCTACCCGGGGTTCGAGTTTCAGGTGGTGGATGCCATGGTCACCAACTTCCACCTGCCCGAGTCAACCCTCATCATGTTGATCAGCGCCTTCGCCGGCTATGACAACGTGATGACGGCCTACCGTGAGGCGGTGGTCGAGCAGTACCGTTTCTTTAGCTACGGGGATGCCATGTTCATCACCCGTCGCCGCAGCCGCTGACCGTCGGCGACTGCTAGCGGGGCACAGCCCCACACCGTCAGACTGTTTCTCTGGCTTTTTCGAGGTAAACGATGAAATTTGAACTGAAAACCACCGATGGGCGCGCCCGTCGCGGCCAGCTGGTGTTTGAGCGTGGCACAGTACAGACTCCGGCCTTCATGCCGGTGGGCACCTATGGCACCGTCAAGGGGATGACCCCGGAAGAGGTGCGCCAGAGCGGTGCCGAGATCCTGCTGGGCAACACCTTCCACCTCTGGCTGCGTCCGGGGCAAGAGGTGATGCGTCTGCACGGGGATCTGCATGACTTCATGAACTGGCACGGCCCCATCCTGACCGACTCCGGTGGCTTCCAGGTATTCAGCCTCGGCGACATCCGCAAGATCACCGAGGAGGGGGTCACCTTCCGTCACCCCATCAACGGCGACAAGATCTTCCTCTCCCCCGAGAAGTCGATGGAGATCCAGTTCGATCTGGGCTCCGATATCGTGATGATCTTCGACGAGTGCACTCCCTATCCCGCGACCTATGAAGAGGCGCGCAAGTCCATGGAGATGTCCCTGCGCTGGGCCAAGCGCTCACGCCAGCGTTTCGACGAGCTGGGCAACAAGAATGCCCTGTTTGGCATCATCCAGGGCTCTGTCTATGAGCCCCTGCGCGACGTCTCCCTGGACGGCTTGCTGGAGATCGGTTTCGACGGCTACGCCGTGGGTGGTCTCGCCGTGGGTGAGCCGAAAGAGGACATGCATCGCATCCTCGAGCACGTCTGTCCCAAGATCCCGGCCGACAAGCCGCGCTATTTGATGGGGGTGGGCAAACCGGAGGATCTGGTGGAAGGGGTGCGTCGCGGTATCGACATGTTCGACTGCGTAATGCCGACCCGCAACGCCCGTAACGGTCATCTTTTCACCACCGACGGTGTGGTCAAGATCCGTAATGCCAAGCACAAGGATGACACCAGCCCCCTGGATGCCGAGTGCGACTGTTACACCTGTCAAAACTACAGCCGTAGCTACTTGCATCACCTGGACAAGTGTAATGAAATCCTCGGCGCCCGACTCAACACCATCCACAACCTGCGCTACTACCAACGTGTGATGCAGGGTTTGCGGGACGCGATCGAGCAGGGTAAATTAGACGACTTTGTAACTGAGTTTTACCGTCGGCAAGGGAAGCCCGTTCCCCCCCTGGCAGAAGCGGCCACCGAGTAAGGCCCCTTCGTTTATTTGAACTCACGGATTATTACTGACCAGAGAGGTTTTTAAATGAGCATTATCTCCAAGGCTTACGCTGACGCCGGTGTTGCCGCTCCCCAGGGTGGCGGTATGGAAATGATCATCATGCTGGCCGTGTTCGGCCTCATCTTCTACTTCATGATCTACCGCCCCCAGGCCAAGCGCGTGAAGGAGCACAAGACTCTGATGAGCTCCCTCTCCAAGGGTGACGAGGTGCTTACCTCCGGTGGTCTGGTTGGCAAGATCGCCAAGGTCTCTGCCGAGAACGACTACATTCTGCTCTCCCTGAACGATCAGACCCAGGTCACCATCAAGCGTGACTTCGTGACGGCCGTTCTGCCCAAGGGCTCTATCCAGTCCCTGTAATCTCCCGAGGAGCACAGCGTGTTAAACCGCTTTCCGCTGTGGAAGAACCTGATGGTGATCCTGGTGATCGCCATCGGTTTTCTCTATGCAGCCCCCAATCTCTACGGTGAAGATCCGGCACTGCAGGTCTCTGCCAGCCGTGGCGCCGAGGTGCAACTGAGCACCCTGGAGCAGGTCAAAGGCATCCTCGATGAAGCCGGCATTCCCATCAAGCATGCCGCATTCGAACAGGGCCAGATCCTGGTTCGTTTCACCAATACCGAAGCCCAGCTCAAGGCGCGCGATCTCGTGGCCGCCAAGCTGGGTGATAACTTTGTGGTCGCCCTCAACCTGGCGCCCTCCACACCAGCCTGGCTGGAGAGCGTGGGCGCCGCCCCCCTCAAGCTCGGTCTCGACCTGCGTGGTGGTGTGCACTTCCTGATGGAGGTGGACATGGACGAGGCGATCGCCAAGCAGCAAGAGCAGATGGTGCAGGATTTTCGCACCGAGCTGCGTAACCAGAAGATCCGCTATTCCGGTGTGAATCGCAGTGGCGATCAGGTGCTGGTGCGTTTCCGCGATCAGGAGAGCCTGGACAAGGCGGCCTCCCATCTGCGTCGTCTGAACCCTGAGCTCACCTTCAACAAGGAGTCAGCGGACGGCCAGTTCGCCCTGCGCGCCGCCATGAGCGAGCAGAAGCTCAAGGAGGTACGCAAGTACGCCCTGGAGCAGAACATCACCATCATCCGTAACCGGGTCAACGAGCTGGGTGTGGCCGAGCCGCTGGTGCAGCAACAGGGTGCCGAGCGCATCGTGGTCGAACTGCCCGGTATTCAGGACACCGCCCGCGCCAAGGAGATCCTGGGCGCCACCGCGACCCTGGAGTTCCACATGGTGGACGAGACTGCCGACGCCCAGTCCGGTCGCGTGCCGCCGAGCTCCAAGCTCTATACGGATCGCAACGGCCGTCCCGTGGTGCTGCAAAAGCGCATCATCCTGACCGGTGATCATATCGTCGGTGCCCAATCGGGCTTTGACGAGTACAGCCGTCCCCAGGTGAACATCAAGCTCGATGGCCAGGGTGGCAACAAGATGTCTGCCTTCACCAAGGACAACGTCGGCAAGGGCATGGCCACCGTCTTTATCGAGTACAAGCCGGTTGGTGAGCCGGGTCCGGATGGCAAGCGCAAGTTCCGCAAGAATGAAGAGGTGATCAACGTCGCCACCATTCAGTCGCGTCTGGGTAGCCAGTTCCGCATCACCGGCATCGACAACGCCAACGAGGCCCACAACCTGGCCCTGTTGCTGCGCGCCGGTGCCCTGATTGCCCCGATCCAGATCGTCGAGGAGCGCACCATAGGCCCGAGCCTGGGCCAGCAAAACATCGACAGTGGCCTGCAAGCCATGATGTGGAGCATGGTGGTCATCGTGCTGTTCATGGGCATCTACTACCGGGTCTTCGGTTGGGTCGCCAACCTGGCGTTGTGCCTCAACCTGGTACTGCTGGTGGGGGTGATGTCGATGATTCCGGGGGCCACCATGACCCTGCCGGGGATCGCCGGTATCGTCCTGACCCTGGGGATGGCCATCGATGCCAACGTGCTCATCTATGAGCGGATCCGTGAGGAGCTGCGCAACGGGCGCGGGGTACAGCAGGCGATCCATCTGGGTTTTGACCGAGCCTTCTCCACCATCGCCGACTCCAACATCACCTCGCTGATTACCTCGGTGATCCTGTTTGGCATCGGTAGTGGTCCCATCAAGGGCTTCGCGCTGACCCTGGGGATCGGTCTGACCGTCTCCATGTTCACCGCCATCACCGTCTCGCGCGCCATCATCAACCTCGGTTGGGGTGGTCGTCGCCTCGACAAGTTGCCCATCTGAGGGGAGTTGCGATGTTTCAGATTCTGCATTTTGAAAAGCCGATCCCCTTCATGCGCTTCGCCAAGCCGGGGGTGATCTTCTCCCTGGCACTGGTGGTGCTCTCCATGGTGACCCTGGCCCAGAAGGGGCTGAACTGGGGGCTGGACTTTACCGGCGGTACCATCATTGAGGTGGGCTTCCAGCAGACCGTCTCCCTCGATGAGGTGCGCTCCGCCCTGGAGTCCAACCAGATCGAGGGGGCGACCCTGCAGCACTTTGGCTCGAGCCAGGATGTGCTGATCCGCCTGGCGCCCAAAGAGGGCATCAAGGTGGATGAGCAGGGGCGTCAGGTATTGGCGGCGGCCCAGACCCTCAACCCGGCGGCAGCGCTCAAACGGGTGGAGTTCGTCGGCCCCTCGGTCGGTGCCGAGCTGGCGACCGATGGTGCCCTGGCCATGCTGGCTTCCATCATCTGTATCCTCATCTACGTGGCTTTTCGTTTCGAGTGGCGTCTGGCCATGGGGGGCATCATCTCCCTGGCTCACGACATCGCCATCACCCTCGGCATCTTTGCCTGGTTCCAGATCGAGTTCGATCTGACCGTGGTGGCGGCGCTGATGACGGTGGTGGGCTACTCCCTCAACGATACGATCGTGGTGTTTGACCGTCTGCGGGAGAACTTCCGCAAGATCCGCAAAGGGGATACGGCCTACATTCTGGATCTCTCCATGACCGAGACCCTGAGCCGTACCATCATCACCTCGGGCCTGACCCTGGTGGTGGTGTTGGCCCTCTTCTTCAAGGGCGGCCCGCTCATTCACGGTTTTGCCACTGCCATGCTGGCAGGGGTTGCGTTCGGTACCTACTCATCCATCTATGTGGCGAGTGCCTTTGCCATGTACATGGGGGTCAAGCGTGAACACATGCTGCCTCCCCAGGTGGAGAAGGAAGGGGCTGATCAGCAGGAGATCATGCCGTAAGATGAGGAGCGCCCTTCGGGGCGCTCTTCTTATTTCATCGCCAAGGAGTGACTCATGCAGCACAATCCCCGTTTTCTTGCCCTGGTCAATGAGGCGCGTCGCCACGTCGAGGAGACCGATGTTCACACCATCCGCCGTTGGCAGGAGGCCGGACGCGACTTCATCCTGGTGGATGTGCGCGAGGAGAGCGAGTGGGCCAGAGGACACCTGCCGGGCGCCGTCTATCTGGGGCGCGGCATCGTCGAGCGCGATATCGAGACCCGCTTCCCCGATCCCGATAGCGAACTCTACCTCTATTGCGGTGGCGGCTTTCGCTCTGTGCTGGTGGCCGAGAGTCTGCAAAAGATGGGATATGGCAAGGTGGTGAGCGTGGACGGCGGATTTCGTGGCTGGTGCGAGGCCGGCTACCCGGTCGAGGCATGAATTATTTTGTGTCGACACGGTCAGCCACATGACAAACCCGATCCGGCCCTTTACCATAGGCGGGTAAAGCTAATGCGGCGGAGTTTTCGTTGAGCAACTGGAAAGGAATCAGGTACCTGGTCGGTATCCTGTTGGCACTACCCCTCCTGGGATGCAGCAGTGTAGGTCAAACTGACGCACCCAAGTCCCAGCCCAAGCCGGAGCCTGCCTCTCTCATCCTGGCCACCCCCCTTCAGGTCTCCTATCAGAGTGAGCTGGCCCTGGCCCGTCTCGGGCAGATGTTGAGCGAGATGGAGCTGACCAAGGAGCAGAGGGCCGAGCTCTTCTATGAGCGTGCCGTGGTCTTTGACAAGGTGGGTCTGCGCTCCCTGGCGCGCCTGGACTTTACCCGCGCCCTGCGGGAGAAGCCCGACTTCGCCGAGGCCTATAACTTCATCGGCGTCTATCTGGTCCAACAGCAGAACTACGATGAGGCTTATGAGGCCTTTGATTCGGCCCTCGAGCTGGCACCTGACTATGACTACGCCTATTTGAATCGTGGCATTGCCCTCTATTACGGCAATCGTTCCGATCTGGCCGCCGCCGATATCAAGCGCTTCTACGAGGCGCAGCCGGAAGATCCCTATCGCCAGCTCTGGCTCTACATGGCCGAGGCCAAACTCGATCCGGCCAAGGCCAGAAGCAATCTGCGCGATCGTTTCAGCCGGGGTCACGACGGCAACTGGAACTGGGATCTGGTGCGTCTCTATCTGGGGGATATCAATCCGACCCAGCTGATGGGGAACGTGGTCAAGGGGGTCAAGGATAATCGAGAGTTGGCCGAGCGCCTGTGCGAGACCTACTTCTATCTGGGCAAGCTGGAGCTGGCCAAGGGCAATCGCAAGGAGGCCATCAGCTACTTCAAGCTGGCGCTGGCCAACAATGTCTACGACTTTATCGAACACCGCTATGCCTTGCTGGAGCTGGAGCTGATGTCCCGCAAGAAACAGAGTGGCGGTGACGCCAACGCAAAAAAACAGGCCTCGATTTGAGGCCTGATTTTTTTGGTCAGGAGACCAGTTTCATGCCGGGGATCTGCCGCCAGTAACCGTTGCAGTCGTGGCCGGTGAGAGGCTGCGGCGCCTCACCCTGCCGATTGGCCAGGAAACGGTCCAGCCAGAGCAGGGTGTCGTCTCCCTCGGGGCTGAGGCGTACCACGTCGACCAGCCCGGTCATGGAAGGCAGATCGTTGACCAGGTTGTAGCAGTAGCCTGACTGGGTCTGGATGCCGTTGAGGTTGAAGACGCTCTGCCCCTCCCGGCTGTTGGCCTGACGCCCTGTGGGGTAGTCGATGCAGGCCAGTTCGCACTGATCCTTGGGACGGTCGAGGGAGCGGGCGGTGAAGCAGCGGGCAGAGTAGGCGAGCGGCAGATGGCCGTAGGCGAAGAGCTCCACTTCGAATTTTTCCCGCAGCGGAGCGCACTCCCGGCGCAGGGCGCAGAGCCAGTCGCGAGAGAGCTCCACCGGCATCACCCAGCGCTTCATCCCCTGGCGCAGCAGCAGGCGCAGCACGTCGGCGTTGTAGGCGTTGATGGCCGGACCGCAGACAAACGGTACCCCCGCCTCGGCGGCGAGCTGAACGGCGCCAAGATCGTTGGCCTCTATCATCCACTCCCCGTTATCCACCATCCGCTTGACCTCCTTGAGCTCGGAAGGGGCGCTGATGAGGGCCAGGGTCGAGAGTACCACCTGCTTGCCGGCATCGCTCAGCTGGCGGGCCACCGCCAGCCAGTCATCGACCTTCATCTCGCGACGCTTGCTGCAGACTGTCTCCCCCAGATAGACGATATCGGCCCGACTGCCGGCCACCTTCTCGTAGAAGGCCAGGGTCTGTGCCTTGGGCCAGTAGAAGAGCAGGGGCCCGAGTGAAAATTGCATATGGCCTCCTTACTGCCACTGACGATGGTAGGCGCCGAGGGTAGTCTGGCTCCCCTCGGAGATGCGGGCGAGCTGGGCATCCCACTCGGGTTTGACGCTGTAGCCTGCCGGATTGGCCTGGTAGGCGTCGATGGCGGCACGCCATACCCGGGTAACCTGCTCTACATAGGCCGGGCTGCGCTGGCGTCCCTCGATCTTGACCGACTGGATACCGGTCTGGAACAGCTCGGGCAAGAGCCCCAGGGTGTTGAGGCTGGTGGGCTCCTCCAGGGCGTGGTAGAGCTGGCCATCCACCTCGAAGCGCCCCTTGCACAGGGTCGGATAACCGGCGTTTTCCCCGGGCCCGTAACGGTCGATCAGTACCTCGCTCAGTCGTGACTCCAGGCCCAAAGGGGTTTCTTCCCAGCGCACATACTTGGCCGGAGAGCAGGCCCCTACCGTGTTGGGACTCTCGCCGGTCAGGTAGGAGGAGAGATAGCAGCGTCCCTCGGCCATGATGCAGAGGCTGCCGAAGGCAAACACCTCGAGGCCGACGTCCGTCTCCCGGGCCAGCTGCCTGACCTGGTGCATGGAGAGGACCCGCGGCAGCACCACCCGTTTGACGTTGAAGTGCTGCTGGTAGAAGCGGATCGCCGCCGCATTGGTGGCCGAGGCCTGCACCGAGACATGCAGCTCCATGTCGGGGTAGCGCTCCCTGGCGTAATCGAGCACGGCGAGATCGGCGATGATGAGTGCATCTGCACCGATCGCAGCCCCCTTGTCTACCGCTGACTTCCAGCGGGCATCGGCCCCGGGATGGGCGAAGGTGTTGATGGCGACATGGAGCTTGCGCCCGTGATCGTGCACATAGTTGACCGCCTTCTCCAGCTTGCCGCCGTCGAAGTTGAGGCCGGCGAAGTGGCGGGCGTTGGTGTCATCCTTGAAGCCGATGTAAACGGCATCGGCACCGTTGTCCACGGCGCTCTTCAGGGCCGGCAGGCTCCCCGCCGGGCAGAGTAGTTCCATCAGTGGGCTCCCTGATCGTGAAAATGGAGGGATTGTAGGCAGGGGCGTCGTGGCAGTTATTGACCTGAGGCAGCTTATAGGCCCTTTTACTCTTTGGAGTTAGGCATCATAAGTTTGATTTTCAACAGGATCTGCGTCCTGCCCCTGTGCTTGAATGCCACCACCACAAGAGGAGAAGCACAGTGTTGATCGAATTGCAGCGCCGCCTGGTCGAGCAGGCTCCCGCCATTTTGCGCCCCCCCCTGAAGTGGGTCCCCTTCACGTTGCAACAGAAGGTGCTGGAGACGCTGCTGACCAAGGCCTTTCATGAGGCCATTGCCGACGGTGACTTCGACTTTCTGGCGGGGCGTTGGCTCAAGGTCGCGGTGACCGATCTGGGTCTGTGCTGGTTTATCACTCAGGAGGAGGGGGCCCTGAGAGTGGCTCAGTGCGCTCCACAGGTCGATGTGAGTTTTAGCGGGGAGGCCAACGATCTCATTCTGATCGCCGGTCGCAAAGAGGATCCGGATGCGCTCTTCTTCCAGCGCCGGCTCAAGATAGAAGGGGATACCGAGCTGGGGCTGGAGGTGAAAAACCTGCTCGACAGCCTCGACATGAGCGCACTGCCCGCCCTGATCAGACTGCCTCTGCAGGACCTGGCGGAATTGGTGTCACGAGTTCGTCGTGCGCCGGTTGCTGACCCGGCGCGCGGGGACTCGGTGGCGCTTTAACTGCTCGCCGGCAAACTCGCGCCTGTGGTGGCGTGAGCGCAGACGCAGGCGCAGGCAGTTGAGGGCCCACAAGGCAGGAAGCAGGGCCAGCCAGGGGCCCAACTCATGCAGACGGGCGATGATGACGGCGGTTGCCAGCAGCATGAAGGGCTGCAGTTCGTAGAACCACTCGGGCTGGAACCAGCGCTTGTCGGGATAGATGACCAGATCGGTGCGCCGGTAGCTCGACCGCATCACCCAGAGCAGGGCGCCACAGCCAAACAACATGCCGCCGGCAAACCAGAGCAGGGGAGTATGTCCCAGACCTGCGACCAGGGCACCCAGTGCCAGACAGCCCAGCGGCATGGATTCGTAGAGGGGGCGCGGCAGCATGGCAGTTTCTCCCTGAGGGCTTCTCTGCTCCAGTCTAGCCAAGGGGGAGGCGGGGATAAGATCGTTTGGTGATAACCGTCCCTCATTTCTGTGTCGCACCGCACCTTTCCCATGCCCAATTTCACCTTTCCTATGCTACAATTGCCCGCCTTATTTTGAGACAAGATTGACGGCTCATGCTGGATCAGGTTCGCATCGTACTGGTTAATACCTCCCACACCGGCAACATGGGGTCTGCGGCCCGCGCCATGAAGACCATGGGGCTGAGTAACCTGGTGTTGGTCGATCCCCAGGCCCTTCCCGATGGCAATGCCAATGCGTTGGCGGCAGGCGCCAGCGATATACTGGCCAAGGCCCGTATCGTGACGACCCTCGATGAGGCTGTGGCCGATTGTGGCCTGGTCATTGGTACCAGCGCCCGCTCCCGAACCCTGAGCTGGCCCATGCTCGATCCCCGTGAGGCGGGGAAGAAGCTGGTGGCAGAAGGGGCGCGTCATCCTGTGGCTCTGGTGTTCGGCCGTGAACGCACCGGCCTCACCAACGAAGAGCTGCAACGCTGCCACTACCATGTCGCCATCCCGGCCAATCCGGAGTACAGCTCCCTCAACCTGGCCATGGCGGTGCAGACCCTCTGCTATGAGGTGCGCATGCACTGGCTGGCGGGTCAGCAGCCGGTTGCCGAAGTGGATGAGACGGATTATCCCAGCAGTGAACTGATGGAGGGATTCTATGGCCATCTGCAACAGACCCTGTTGCAGACCGGTTTTATCAGTGAGGGGCATCCCGGCCAGGTCATGAGCAAGCTGCGCCGCCTGTTCAATCGGGCTCGCCCCGAATCGGCCGAGCTCAATATACTGCGCGGCATTCTCACCTCGGTGCAGAAACCCCATCCCCCCAAGTAATTCCTACTGTGGCACTCAACTATTATTCTTGACTAAATTAGTCGGGTATGTGAGCATTCACGGCAACGAATTAAGGGATACGGTAAAGCACCATGAGACTGACTTCGAAAGGACGTTATGCAGTGACCGCCATGCTGGATGTAGCATTACATGCTGAGACAGGGCCGGTTCCCTTGGCAGATATTTCGGAGCGTCAGGGCATCTCCCTCTCCTATCTGGAGCAGTTGTTTGCCCGTCTGCGCAAGAATGGCCTGGTCCAGAGCGTTCGCGGTCCCGGCGGTGGTTATCGCCTCGGGCTGGATCCCGATGCCATCTCGGTGGGGCAGGTCATCTCGGCCGTCGACGAGTCGGTCGATGCCACCAAGTGCCTCGGAAAAGGGGATTGCCACGGGGGTACCCAGTGTCTGACCCACTCCCTGTGGCGGGATTTGAGCGAGCGCATTTCCAGCTTTCTCGGCGAGATTACTCTGGGTGAGTTGGTCCGCCAGGCCGACGTGCGCCGCATTGCCGACAAACAAGATCATCATTTGAAAGGTGCTGTCACCCTGGGTGACCGTGGTGAACAGCACAGCAATCTGAGCCTGAAAGTCCAACTATAAAAGCGTGCTTTCAACAACCCATGACCAGTGGGGTCCCGGTTGTAACGGAGAAAAACATGAAACTGCCAATTTACCTTGATTATTCGGCCACCTGTCCGGTAGATCCGCGCGTCGCAGAGAAGATGATGCAGTGTCTCACCATGGACGGTCTGTTCGGCAACCCGGCCTCCCGTTCCCACCGTTTCGGTTGGCAGGCGGAGGAGGCGGTCGATCTGGCCCGTAATCAGGTGGCAGAGCTGATCGGTGCCGATCCCCGCGAAATCGTCTTCACATCCGGTGCGACCGAGTCCGACAACCTGGCCATCAAGGGCGTTGCTCACTTCTATGCCGGCAAGGGCAAGCACATCATCACCTCCAAGACCGAACACAAGGCGGTGCTCGATACCTGCCGCCAGCTCGAGCGTGAAGGGTTCGAGGTGACCTATCTCGAGCCGATGCCCAACGGTCTGTTCACCCTCGAGATGATCGAAAATGCCATGCGTGACGACACCATCCTGGTGAGCATGATGCACGTGAACAACGAGATCGGCGTGATTCAGGACATTCAGGGGATCGGCGAGCTGTGCCGTGCCCGCAAGGTGCTGCTGCACGTCGATGCTGCCCAGAGCGTGGGCAAGGTCGAGATCGATGTCGAGGCGATGAAGATCGACCTGCTCTCCCTCTCTGCCCACAAGATTTACGGTCCCAAGGGGATCGGTGCCCTCTATGTTCGTCGCAAGCCGCGGGTGCGTATCGAGGCCCAGATGCACGGCGGCGGCCACGAGCGTGGCATGCGTTCCGGCACCCTGGCGACCCACCAGATCGTCGGCATGGGCGAGGCGTTTCGTATCGCCCGTGAAGAGATGGCGACCGAAGAGGCGCGTATCCGCGCTCTGCGTGATCGCCTCTGGAACGGCATCAAGGACATGGAAGAGGTCTATGTCAACGGTGACATGGAGCACCGTGTACCCGGTAACCTCAACGTGAGCTTTGCCTACGTAGAGGGCGAGTCCCTCATCATGGCACTCAAGGACCTGGCGGTCTCCTCCGGCTCGGCCTGTACCTCCGCCAGCCTGGAGCCCTCCTATGTACTGCGTGCCCTGGGCATGAACGACGAGTTGGCCCACAGCTCCATTCGCTTCACCATCGGTCGCTTCACCACTGAGGAAGAGATCGACTATGCGGTCGAGCTTATCCGCAACTCCATCGGTCGCCTGCGCGAGATGTCCCCCCTGTGGGAGATGTTCAAGGATGGCGTGGATCTGAACACAGTCGAATGGGCCCACCACTGATCGTGGTTTGACGGAATCTGCAGGAGTTAAGTTATGGCTTACAGTGAAAAGGTCATCGACCACTACGAAAACCCCCGCAATGTCGGCGGGTTTGACAAGAACGATCCGAGCGTGGCCACCGGCATGGTGGGCGCTCCCGCCTGTGGCGACGTGATGAAGCTGCAGCTCAAGATCAATGAGGAAGGGGTCATCGAGGACGCCAAGTTCAAGACCTATGGCTGTGGCTCTGCCATCGCCTCCAGCTCGCTGGTGACCGAGTGGGTCAAGGGCAAGACTCTGGACGAGGCGGCTTCTATCAAGAATACCGAGATCGCCGAAGAGCTGGCGCTGCCGCCGGTGAAGATCCACTGCTCCATCCTGGCCGAGGACGCCATCAAGGCCGCCATTGCCGATTACAAGCAGAAGAAAGGGCTCGCCTGAGGTTAGTCATATGGCCATTACCATGACAGACGCCGCCGCGGCGCGAGTTGCATCTTTCCTGACCAACCGGGGCAAGGGCATTGGCCTGCGCCTCGGCGTCAAGACCACCGGCTGCTCCGGTCTTGCCTATGTGCTCGAGTTCGTCGACGAACTCGGCGAGGAGGACCAGGTCTTCGAGGAGAAGGGGGTCAGGATCATCGTCGATGGCAAGAGTCTTTCCCACCTCGACGGTACCGAGCTCGACTTCGTGAAAGAGGGGCTCAACGAGGGCTTCAAATTCAACAACCCCAACGCCAAGGGGGAGTGTGGCTGTGGCGAGAGCTTCAGCGTCTGATTGGAGCATTGCATGAACCACTTCGAGCTGTTCGGCCTGGTGCCGGGCTTTCCCCTTGACGGGGCAGCTCTGGCAGAGACCTACCGTCGGCTGCAGTCCCAATTCCACCCCGATCGCTTTGCCGCTGCCCCGGAAGGGGAGCGGCTCGCCGCCGTTTCCCGCGCAGCCCTCATCAACGAGGCATATGCAGTCCTGAAATCCCCCCTGCGCCGGGCCGAGTACCTCCTCTCTTTGCAGGGCCACGACATCCGTGGTGAGTCTCGTACCCTGCAAGACAGCGCCTTCCTGATGCAACAGCTGGAGTGGCGCGAAGCCCTCGAGGATCTGCGCGCGGCCGAGGAGCCGGAGGGGGCCATCGATGCCTTCCGCCGCGAGATCAAGGGGGAGCACAAGGGCTTGATGGGCCGCCTCGAGCATCAGCTGGAGGAGGGGGCCTGGGAGAGCGCGGCCGACACGGTGCGCAAGCTCAAGTTTGTCGACAAGATGCTCGAGGAGCTCGAACGCCTCGAGGATTCCCTGCTGGAACTCTAATTACCCATGGCATTATTGCAAATCGCCGAGCCCGGCCAGAGCGCCGCGCCTCATCAGCACAAACTCGCCGTCGGCATCGATCTCGGCACCACCAACTCCCTGGTCGCCACGGTACGCAGTGGCAAGGCCGAGACCCTGACCGATCACGACGGTTTCGATATCCTGCCCTCCGCCGTTCACTATCTGGCCGAGGGGGTGCGGGTTGGCCGCGACGCCAAGCGCGAGGCGGCCCAGGATCCGGAAAATACCGTTATCTCGGTCAAGCGTCTGATGGGCAAAGCCCTGGCAGACGTGCCGCGCGATCACCTCCCCTACCGCTTCGCCGAGGGGGAACTGCCCAATATCCTCACCCGTCAGGGACCGGTCAATCCGGTGCAGGTCTCTGCCGAGATCCTCAAGGCCCTGGCGGCTCGCGGTCGCGAGAGCCTGGGTGGTGAGCTCGACGGCGTGGTCATCACGGTGCCCGCCTACTTCGACGATGCCCAGCGCCAGGGCACCAAGGATGCGGCCCGCCTGGCCGGTCTGCATGTGTTGCGCCTGCTCAACGAGCCGACCGCGGCGGCCATCGCCTATGGCCTCGACTCGGGCCAGGAAGGGGTGATCGCCGTCTATGACCTCGGCGGTGGCACCTTCGATATCTCCATCCTGCGTCTGCATCGTGGCGTGTTCGAGGTGATGGCGACCGGTGGTGACTCCGCCCTCGGTGGGGACGACTTCGATCACCTGCTGGCTCACAGGATCCGGGAGCAGGCCGGTGTCTCGACCCTGAGCCCGGGGGAGCAGCGCCGCCTGCTCGATCTCGCCTGTGACACCAAGCAGCGCCTGACCGATGAGGCCGTCGTTACCGTCGCCTTCGGAAACTGGCAGGGTGAGGTGACCCGCGATCTGTTCGACGAGCTGGTTCAACCCCTGGTCAAGCGCACTCTGCTCGCCTGCCGCCGAGCCCTCAAGGATGCCGGTGTCGAGGCGGATGAAGTGCTCGAGGTGGTGATGGTCGGTGGCTCCACCCGGGTGCCCCTGGTGCGCGAGCGGGTGGGCGAGTTTTTCGGCCGCACCCCGCTCACCACTATCGACCCGGACAAGGTGGTCGCCATCGGTGCCGCCGTGCAGGCCGACATCCTGGTGGGCAACAAACCCGATTCCGAGATGCTGCTGCTCGACGTCATCCCCCTCTCCCTGGGTCTCGAGACCATGGGGGGACTGGCCGAGAAGGTGATCCCGCGCAACACCACCATACCGGTGGCTCGCGCCCAGGAGTTCACCACCTTCAAGGATGGCCAGACCGCCATGATGATCCATGTGGTGCAAGGGGAGCGCGAACTGGTGGCGGACTGCCGCTCCCTGGCACGCTTTACCCTGACCGGCATCCCGCCCATGGCGGCCGGCGCCGCCCACATCCGGGTCACCTTCCAGGTGGACGCGGACGGGCTGCTCTCGGTCACCGCCATGGAGAAGTCCACCGGGGTGCAGGCCGAAATTCAGGTCAAGCCCTCCTATGGGCTGGCGGAGGGGGAGATCCTCTCCATGCTGCACTCCTCCATCCTGCATGCGGCGGACGACATGGCCGCGCGCATGCTGGCCGAGCAGCAGGTCGAGGCCGATCGGGTGGTCGAGAGCCTTAACGCCGCCCTGGCGGCCGATGGTGCGGCCCTGCTCGACGAGG
The DNA here is from genome assembly GCF_040908155.1 of Aeromonas sp. R6-2. Lineage (NCBI taxonomy): Bacteria > Pseudomonadati > Pseudomonadota > Gammaproteobacteria > Aeromonadales > Aeromonadaceae > Aeromonas > Aeromonas sp. R6-2. The sequence continues at coordinate 210,040 of NZ_JBFODE010000037.1, forward strand.
GCGAACTGGCTGCCCTGCGCGACCAGGTGGCCCGCCTGGTGGCGACCCGCCAGAGCGGCAGTGCCGATGAGATAAAGGCCGCCATCGAGGCAACCGATGGGGCCAGTGCCGAATTTGCCGCCCGCCGCATGGATGCCTCCATCCGCAAGGCGCTGGCCGGCCAGAACGTCAACAAGGTGTAACCATGCCGAAAATAGTTGTATTGCCCCATGCCGAGCTCTGTCCCGAGGGGGCGGTTCTCGAGGCCCGTGAGGGAGAGACCATCCTCGACGTGGCCCTGCGCAACGGGATCGAGGTGGAGCACGCCTGTGAGAAGTCCTGCGCCTGCACCACCTGTCACTGTGTGGTGCGCGAGGGGTTTGACTCCCTCGATCCGAGCGACGAGCTGGAGGATGACATGCTGGACAAGGCATGGGGCCTCGAGCCCGAGTCCCGCTTGAGCTGCCAGGCCAAGGTGACCGATGAGGATCTGGTGGTGGAGTTTCCCAAATACACCCTGAACCTCGCCTCCGAACGCCACTGAGTGGTGCTGCGGTGAAGGCGTCGCAATGATATGGTGAAAGGCCGTTGCCCCCGGGGCACGGCCTTTTTTATTTGCCGCAGCAATCAACCCATGATGGATTAAGCGCCGGTTTGGCCGGCGATCACAAGAAGAAGGAAGCAAACCAAGATGGCTGAATTGATGAACGTTCTGCTCACCACTACCCCGGCGCCCGCCGTATGGGGGGCGGGAGCCCTGCTCAGTTTCGAGGGGGAGTGCGCCCGTATTCATCTGGAGGGGGACCCGTTGCGCGCCGTGCAGCGCGCCGCCCGCCGCCTCGAGTCCTCCGGCATCCGTCAGGTGCGCCTGGCAGGGCAAGGGTGGGATCTGGAGCGTCGCTTCGCCTTTGCCCAGGGCTTCTATGCGGCCAAGGGGGATCGCGAGCTCGACTTCGGTGAGCAGAGCGAGCAGGAGGCCCGCGAGCTGGGAGGGCTGCTCAAGGCGACCCAGTGGGTGCGCGATGTGACCAACGCCTGTCCCGAGGAGATCTACCCCATGACCCTGGCCGAATCGGCCCTGCTGCTCATTCGCGGCCTGGGGGGCGAGAGGGTGACTGCCCGTATCACGGCCGGCGAGGCACTGCGAGAAGCCGGCCACATCGGCATCTGGTCGGTGGGCCGTGGCAGCGAACGCGAGCCTGTGCTGCTCGAGCTTGACTACAACCCGACCGGCCGTGACGACGCGCCGGTGGCGGCGGCTCTGGTGGGTAAGGGGATCACCTTCGACTCCGGCGGTTACTCCATGAAGTCCTCCGACAACATGTTGCCCATGAAGTCCGACATGGGCGGCGCCGCCATGGTGACCGGTGCCCTGGCACTCGCCATCAGCCGTGGCCTCGACAAGCGGGTCAAGCTGATCCTCTGCTGTGCCGAGAACCTGGTCTCGGGCCATGCCTTCAAACTCGGTGACATCCTCACTTATCGCAACGGCCTGTCGGTGGAGATCCAGAACACCGACGCCGAGGGGCGCCTGGTACTGGCCGATGGCCTGCTCACCGCCGTCGAGAGCGGCGCCGCTTGCATCCTCGATGCCGCCACCCTGACCGGCGCCGCCAAGATGGCGCTGGGACGCGACTACAATGCTGTGTTCGCCCTCGATGAGGAGGAGTCTGCCCGTCTGCTGGCCGCCGCCCGCCGCGAGAACGAGAAGGCCTGGCCGCTGCCCCTCGAGCCCTGGCATGTGGGTCAGCTCAGCTCCTCCTTTGCCGATATGGGCAACGTGGCGAGCGCCGAGGGCACCGCCGGGGCCACCACGGCGGCCGCCTTCCTGTCGCGCTTCGTGCATGCAGGAGGAGAGGGTTGGGTACACATGGATCTGGCCGGCTCCTATCAGAAGGCGGGCAACGATCTCTGGGCCGTCGGTGCCAAGGGACACGGCCTGCGCACCATTGCCGCCTGGCTCGGGGAGGTATGCGCATGAACGTCTGGTTGAGTCGCGATCCGGCCGCCCCTGCGTGGGGCGAGGGGGCACTGCTCTCCTGGCATCAGGAGGGCATTGCCATTCATTTGGGCAGTGATCCTCTGGGGGATATTCAGCAGGGGGCCCGTCGCCTCTGCGCTCAGGGGATCCAGCAAGCGGCCCTCTGTGGCCACTGGGAGCGGGAGCAGCAGTGGGCCTTCGCCCAGGGCTTCCAGACCCCCAAGGCCGAGGTGCAGCTGCAGTGGGCCACCTGCGAAGAGAGCGACCGCGCCGAACTCGAGGCCCGTTGGCTCTGTGGTCGCTGGGTACGCGAGATGACCAACGCCACCCCGGAGCAGATCGGCCCGCTGGAGCTGGCGGTGGAGGCGGCTGCGTTCATTACCGAGCTGGCGCCGGATCGGGTCAGCCATCGCATTCTCAAGGGCGAGGCCCTGCAGCAGGCGGGCTGGACCGGGATCTGGTCGGTGGGGCGTGGCAGTGCACGGGAGCCCGTGTTGCTTGAGCTCGACTACAACCCGACCCGGGATCCCAAGGCGCCGGTGGCGGCCGCCCTGGTGGGCAAGGGGATCACCTTCGACTCGGGCGGCTACTCCATGAAGAGCTCCGAGGGGATGCTCACCATGAAGTGCGACATGGGAGGGGCGGCTATCGTGACCGGCGCCCTGGGGCTCGCCATCGCGCGTGGTTTGACCAAACGGGTGAAGCTCATTCTCTGCTGCGCCGAGAACCTGGTCTCTGGCCATGCCTACAAGCTCGGGGACATCCTTACCTACAAGAACGGTACCACGGTAGAGATCGTCAACACCGACGCCGAGGGGCGCCTGGTGCTGGCCGACGGTCTGCAACTGGCCGGGGAGTCGGGGGCGCCGCTCATCATCGATGCCGCCACCCTGACCGGGGCTGCCGTGATGGCCCTGGGGGGGCGCTACAACGCCCTGTTTGGCCTCGACAAGCCGCTGGTGGAGCGGGCCCGGCAAGTGGCCGATGCGGAGCAGGAGCCGGCCTGGCCCCTGCCGCTGGAGCGCTGGCACCGGGGCATGTGCCCTTCCCACTACGCCGACACCGCCAATAGCCGACCGGTGAAGGGGGGCGGCGCAGGCGGAGCCTCCAATGCGGCCGGTTTCCTGTCGCGCTTCGTGCCCCGGGATGGTGAGGGGTGGCTGCATATCGATCTGGCCGCCTGCTTCTGCGATAACGGTGACAGCCTGTGGGCGCCGGGGGCGACGACCCTCGGCATGCGCACCGTGGCCCGGCTGCTGGAGCAGGCCTGATAAACAAAAAACCACCTCGCTTGAGGTTAATGCCGATCAGTTAAGGATCCATTGACCGATCCTTCTGATGTGTGAAAATCCGAAACCTATTGATTGGTTTCGGATTTTTTATGCGCATCGAA
>NZ_JBFODE010000038.1:0-135210 GCF_040908155.1 Aeromonas sp. R6-2
GGCAACGACACCAGCCTGGGCGAGAGCTTCGCGGTGGTGTTGGTGGATGAGGACGGTGACAGCACCAACGGCAGCCTGGATGTGACGGTGCTGGATGACGTGCCTGGTGTGGGCAGCAATGCCTTGGTGCAGCTCGATGACGATGCCCTGTCCGGCGGCAATGCCGGTGGGGTGGGTGACGATGCGGATGCGGCCAACGTGAGCGGTACCCTGAGCCACAGCTTTGGGGCCGATGGGGCAGGCAGCATCGCCTGGCTGACCTCGGGGGCCCCGGCCGGGTTTAGCTACGAGCTGTCGGGCAGTTCGCTGCTGGTGAAGCAGGGAGTGGTGACGGTGCTGACGGTGACGGTCAACAGCGCAACCGGCGCCTACAGCGTGACCCAGAACGCGCCGATCCAGCATGCGGCGGGCAGTGACGAAAACAACGCCGTGTTCAACCTGACCTACCGGGTCACGGATGCAGACAGCGACACGGCCGATGGTGTACTGACCATTAACGTGGATGACGACACCCCGACCGTGATCAGGCCCGATACGGCGGTGATGATGAACGCTGCAGGCAGCGCCTCTTTCCTGCTCGATCTGGATGGCTCTGTGGCCAACAACTATGGTGCTGATGGTGCCACATTGCGCTTTAGCTCGGCCCTCAATGGTGTCAACAGTGGGCTGACATCCGGTGGTTTGCCCATTACCTATACTCTATCGGTCGATGGGCTGACGCTGACTGGGTCAACGGGGGCCGGAACCGTCTTTACCGTCGTACTGAATCCGGCCAATGGCACCTATGCCGTCAACATGGTTGGATCGGTGGATGGGGGGCATACCTCAGTCGATTTCAGTAATGTCGGGTATGACTTCGTCGGTGGTAACACGGCCTGGGCGGGTTTTGTCACTGCTGCAAACGATGACAGCAAAGACCTGCTGCTGACCCCTATGGGTGATGGCACCGTCAATACCACGGCAACGACAGGCGGGATCGGCGGTGGTGCCTCGGTCGGCAGTGGTGAGGCGATGCGCGTAGACTTCGTCATCGATTTGGCGGGTTCGCCCAGTAGTGGTGGCAGTGGCTATCTGGACTCCTCGACCCACAATCATAGTTTCGACGGTCACTATGATGTCAACGGTGGTTCTGCCCTCTTCACGGCGATCAAGGGGGCGGGCAGCACGGTCAAGGTGATCGCCCGCCAGGATAGTGATTCGTCCAGTTCGGTGGACAATGTGATTGGTGATGGGGTCATGGAATCACTGACCGCAATCGCAATCGCTTATGGCGGCGTTACACGCATCGTTAGCCTGGCCGCAGGTCTGACCCAGACTGTCTCTGTCGGAGGCCATAGCTTTACCGTGAGCTTTGTTGATGGAGACCCGGGCCCCGGAGTGACCTACGTGGCCACTGTGGCCGGGGTGGTGGATAACACCCGGCTCTCGGCCTATACGGCCGATGGCTACAACAGTCTGGAGTTTCACTATGCCAGTGGTAGTGACTTCAAGATCGGTGATTTTGGCGTCTCGGTCCCGACTCCCGGGGTTCCGGTTAACGTTGATCTCGGTGTGACATTGACTGACGGGGATGGTGATACGGCTAATTCCAGCCTCAATATCAACCTGATGCCTGATGCTCCTTTTACCGTCGATATGCACGCAGCGGCCAGTGATACTGTGATTACTCTGGGGGGAAGCCAGCTCGACGCGATAGGCTCTGCCCATCATGACACCATCACAGGTAACAGCCTTGACAACATACTGTTCGGGGGGGATGGCAACGATATCCTCAGTGGTATGGGCGGTGTTGACAAGCTGATTGGCGGTACAGGAAATGACACGCTGATCGGTGGTCTTGGGGCTGACATTCTGGTTGGTGACAGCGGCAGCGACACCTTCAAGTGGGGCAGCGGTGATGCCAGTGCCGGAGTGGATGTGATTAAGGACTTCCAGGTGGGGGTCGGTGGTGATGTGCTGGATCTGAGCGAGCTGCTCAGTGGTGAGCACGCCAATGCCACCTCACTGGATCAATTCCTGACCTTCAGCTCTGGGCCTGGTAGCGGTAAAACGACCCTGGTGATCGACCTGGATGGTAGCGGTGCCGGTACCACTACCCAGACGATTCAGTTCGATAACATCGACCTGACCATGGGTGGCACCCGCAGTGACCAGCAGATCATCGATGAGATGCTGCTTAACGGCAATCTCAAGGTTGATCCATAAATGGGGTGGCCATCTTCTGATGGCCGCCACATCTGGTAATATGACGCCACTATTGAGATGAGGAGTGAGGTATGGCTGCATTATCGTGGGTGGACATCGATGGGGTTCGTTACAGTTGTAGCGGTGACCAGATCGATTGCCATGGCCAGTTTGGCTACCATACCCGATTCGATGGTCATACCCTCTCCCAGCTCGAGATTGAGAACCGTGAAGGTGAGCCGGCCGGTTGTCTGAATGTGGATTTTTCCACTGGGCAGCTCACCTTTACCCCCCTTCCCGGTGCCGACATTGAAGGGCTGAGCCTGCTGATCGGTGGGGAGGAGGGACAAAGTGAGCTCAGCCTCTTTTCTCTGGTGAGCAACGAGTGGGGCGACTTGTTGGCGCAGGGAGATGAGGCACTACTCTGGGAGCAACCCCTTGAACCGGGCCAGGAGAGCCTCTCTGCCGAGACGGGTCAGATCCTGACGTGGGACTCTTTTGCCTTCCAGGATGATCAACCCGAATGGTTGGGTACTTCGGAAGGAACGGTGACGCCCCTGCCCGGGTTGGATGAGGGGCTGCTCTTTAGCGAGGTCGATATCCACAGCGTGCTCGATATTCCGCCCCATCACCCCATCTAGTTCGTTCCCCGCTTCGTGGCATAATCCCTCGTGTGTTCGTATCCCCATGAGGTGAGTGTGATGTTCAAATCGATTCTTCCCCTTTCCGTATTGTTCCTGCTCTCGCCAGCCTGGGCCATCGAGGCGCCGACGGCGGCGCATGTGAGCGTCAGCGGAGTGGCCGAGCGCAAGGTGGAGCCCGATATGGCGACCCTTTCTGTCTCGGTGACGGCCCTGCAAAAGGATGGTCTCAAGGCCAAACAACAGGTGGATGCCAAGGTGGCCGCCTTTTTCGGCAAGCTTGAGGGGTTGGGGATCAAGCGCAGCGATGTGGACGCGGGCAATCTGGTGGTCTCTCCCGAGTATCAATATGCCCCCGAGAAGAAGCCGCAGCTGCTGGGTTATCGTGCCCAACGCCAGCTCTCGGTCAGGCTCTATCAGCTTGAAAAGCTTAGCCAGTTGATGGAAACGGCACTGGGGGCAGGCCTTGAGAGCGTCTCCCAGATCGAGTACGGGCTTAAAGATGCCAAAGAGGAGAAGGAGAAGGTTCGCCTCGCCGCCGTGGAGGATGCCAAGGCCAAGGCCCAAAGCCTGGCAAACGGCTTTGGCGCCAAGCTGGGCAAGATCTATGCGGTGGAGTATGACGCGCAGCAGCCCGCCCCGGTCTATGGGCGCAACTACAAGATGATGGCGATGGCGGCGCCCGATGCCCAGGAAAACACCTATCAGCAGCAGAGCATAGTGCTCAGCGACAGGGTTGAGGCCGTTTTCCTTCTGGAGTAAATGCCGGGGGCAGCTTGGCTGCCCCGCTTTGCTTCGGGCCTGTGTTAACCGGCCAGCAGAACCTCATGGCGTCTACCCTGATGGTACCTGCGAGCCTGCACCGCCTCTGCCAGCAAGCCGACAAGCGCCACGGACGCTTCCCAGCCGAGGCAGGCATCGGTCACTGACTGGCCATAGTGCAGACTTGCCAGTGGGGCGGGGGCTTGGCTCCCCTCTTTTAAAAAACTCTCGACCATGACGGCGGCGACATACTCGCTCCCGTTACCCATCTGTCTTGCCAGTTCGGCCGCCACCCGGCTCTGATTGCTGTGCTGTTTCTGGCTGTTACCGTGACTACAGTCGACCATCAGCCGCGCGGCCAGCCCTTCCCGTTGTAACCGTGCGGCTGCCGCCTCCACATCATTCTGGTGATAATTGGGGGTTTGCCCGCCACGCAATATGATGTGGGCCCCCTCGTTGCCCTCGCTGCTCACCACCATCATGCCCCCCTGATGACCCGGGGCGGTGAAGAGGTGAGGGGCCTGGCTCGCCAGAATGGCGTCGATAGCGACTCTGATGTTGCCGTCGGTGCCATTCTTGAAGCCTACCGGGCAGGGGAGCGCCGAGGCGAGTTGACGGTGTACCTGGGATTCGGTAGTCCGTGCACCGATGGCGCCCCAGCTGACCAGGTCGGCCAGGTAGAGGAAACTGGTGGTGTCGAGAAACTCGGTAGCCGTCGCCAGCCCCATCTCATTGATCGCAAGCAGCAGTTCCCGAGCCAGTTGCAGCCCATGATTGATATCGTGGCTGCCATCGAGATGAGGGTCGAAAATGAGTCCCTTCCACCCTATGGTGGTGCGTGGTTTCTCGAAATAGGCGCGCATGACGATGCACAGATCCTCTTGATGTTCATCGGCCAGCCCTTTAAGGCGCCGCGCATATTCCAGCGCTGCCTTGGGATCGTGCAGGGAGCAGGGGCCTATCACCACCAGCAGGCGGTCGTCCTGACCGCTCAGGATCTGCCGGATCTGATGGCGAGCACCCTGGATCATCCCGTGAGTGGCGGCAGGACAGGGGAGTCGAGCCAGCAGTTGGGCCGGAGTAGGGAGGGCCTCTACGGGGAGGGCGCGCATGACCGAGTTGTGCAGTGACATCCGTATTACCTTGTGAAGCGTGGCATCACGAGCGCTGCCTGGGGGCATGCTCGCTTAGCAATAAATGATAGTGATTCGCATTATCGATCTTTAACTCCCATATGCAACCCCTGCTAATGGGGGGATATTTTATTGATTTCAAAGTCAATTAAGTGAGTTGCTCCGGGATCACTCCCTTGAGCCTCATGCCTCGCTCTCCATGGCCTCATGGCGATCCTGATGATAGGCATCCTCGCTCTTGCCAAGTCGCCAATAGGGCACAGCGTAAACTTGCCGGCGATCCACATCCAGGATGCGCCGCGTGTGCCGTCGCAGTGGCAGCACCAGCCCCTCCTCGCCCCCAAACCAGAAATAGCTCTTCTCGCGCTCCATGGGGAGTGCGGTGAGATGCGCGATCAGGGCCTGAGCCTGCTCGGCTCCACCGACAAACCAGCTTAGATTGACCCCGGATGGCAGCGCCAGGGGGTGGATCTCCTCTTCATCCGGTACCAGCAAGGCGATCTCCCCCCTGGCCCCGGGTCTCATCACCTCGGCCATGGCACAAATGGCGGGCAGGGCGGTGAGATCGCCGGCCATGTAGTAGAAGTCGGCCTCCTGCAGCATGGGGTTTGGGCCGCCAGGTCCAGAGATGGCCAGTCTGTCGCCGGGGACGGCATGCAGGGCAAAGTGGCTGGCAGGGCCCAGCTCCCCGTGCAGGGCGAAGTCGATATCGAGCTCCAGCCGTTCACGGCGAAAGGCGCGAAGGGTGAAGGTGCGGATGATGGGGCGCGTCGCCGGATCGTCCCAGCGAGGCCCCTGGGGAGTGGGTGTCGGCAGCACTATCTCGCTCTGCTCGGGGCGCGGCAGCATGATCTTGATATGGGCCCCACCACAGGTGAAGGGGTAGTCGGCCAGATCGGGGCTGCTCAGGGTGAGGCGGCGTAGCCCCTTGGAGAGGTCGGTGATGCGTTTGACCGTGAGCTGCCGTGGACGGTTGACTGGCAGGGAGTGAGACATGGGGAGGGCTCCATCAGAAAGTGGGGCCCATTCTTGTTTAAATGAAAATAATTATCAATATACGGCGTCCAGACGGGTAGAGAGTGAGCGCCTATAGTTGATGTTGTCAATAAGCGGAGCCTCATTGAGAGGACAAATTCCATTGACCGGGCGATTTCAGTGCGAGTATTTTAGCGACCCTAATCTGATATCAATAATCATTATCATTAGTGTTTATGTTGATTGGGTCTGATATGGATACTCACATGATGGAAACCCGTACCCCGGAGCAGGCACTCATGCCCGATCTGCTCTTCTCATCCGAGCAGGGGGAGATCCGGGCCTACGAGCTCGGCGAGCCTATGGTGACGCCGGCGGGGGAGTGGGCTCGTTTAGAGCGCCAGATTGCCGATGCGCTGGAGCAGGCCCGGCGTGCCGGTCAGGAGAACCCCCTGCTGATGGGAGCCTTTGCCTTCGATCCGGCCGAGGCGTCTTGCCTCTATGTGCCGGGCAGGATCGAGCGGGGGCCGAGGCCGCAGCCCAGGGCGAGCGAGCCCCTCACCAATCAGGCTATCTCGGTACAGAGCCTGCCTGCAGCCGGGGAGTTCAAGGCCTCGGTGAGCGCGGCCCTCGACTCGTTTGCATCTGGCACCCTGGCCAAGGTGGTGCTGTCGAGAAAGCTTGCCCTCGAGCTGCGCCAGCCCGTCGAGCCTGCGCGCGTGCTCGAGCGGCTGGTCAGCCAAAACCCTCACGCGTTTCACTTCTCCCTTCCCCTGGGCGGCGGTCGCTGCCTGCTTGGGGCCAGCCCCGAGCTGCTGCTGCGAGTGCGCGACGGCGAGATCTTTACCCATCCCCTGGCCGGCTCGGCCAAGCGGGGCAGCGCCCCCGAGCAAGACCGTGCGGTGGCCAGCGCGCTGCTCGCCTCGGGCAAGGATCAGCATGAGCACCGGCTGGTGATCGACGAGATCCGCCGCGTGCTTGCCCCTCACTGCCGGGCGCTGGCGATCCCGGCGAGCCCCACCCTGATGAGCACCGATACCCTCTGGCACCTGGGCACCCCGATCCGGGGCGAGCTTCATTCTGATGAGGTGGGCGTGCTGTCCCTGGCCTGTCGCCTTCATCCCACGCCGGCCCTGTGCGGTTATCCCACCGAGCTGGCGCGCCAGTTTATCCGGGAGCGAGAGCCATTTCGTCGTGCCCTTTTTAGCGGCATCGTCGGCTGGTGTGACAGCCGGGGCAACGGCGAGTGGGCCGTGGTGATCCGCTGCGGCGTGCTCGATGGCCACAGGGTCGAGCTCTTTGCTGGGGCCGGCATAGTCGCAGGCTCCGATCCCGCCATGGAGTGGGCCGAGACCGGCACCAAGCTCGGCACCATGTTAAGAGCCCTGGGCGTGGACTGTGAGGTGGCCCTGTGAGTCGCCCCATTCCCTACAGCCGCTGGCCCGATGATCTGGCCGAGCATTACCGCCGCCAGGGGTACTGGCGCGGTGAGCCGCTCACGGCGATCCTGCGTCGCCAATGGGAGCGCGACCCGAGTGCACCGGCCATCTTCTGCGGCGAGCGCGTCTTTACCTACCGTGAGCTCGATGCCGCCTCGAGTCTGCTGGCAGGAAAGTTGGCCCGGCGGGGGCTGGGGCACGGTGACACCGCCCTGGTGCAGCTACCCAATGTGGCCGAGTTTTACATCGTCCTCTTCGCCCTGCTCAAAGTCGGGGTGGCGCCGGTCAACGCCCTCTTCAGCCACAGCCGCCTCGAGCTGCTGGCCTATGCCGGGCAGATTCGTCCACGCCTCTTCATCGGTGCCGTTGCTCATCCCCTCTTTGCCGGCAGTGACGGGGGAGAGGCGCTGCTGGCCGACATCGGGGCCGAGCTGACCCTGCTCGACGGCGTCGAAGGGGGTCAGGGTCTCGCCCACTGGCTGGTGCCAGGGGAGGTGAGCGGTTTTGCCCCGACGCCGGCCGACGAGGTGGCCTTCTTCCAGCTCTCCGGGGGGAGCACGGGCACCCCCAAGCTCATTCCGCGCACCCACGACGACTACTACTACAGCGTCCGGCGCAGTGCCGAGATCTGCCGGTTGAGTCCGAAAACCCGTTATCTGTGCGCCCTGCCGGCCCCGCACAACTTCCCCTTGAGCTCCCCCGGGGCTCTGGGGGTGTTCGAGGCTGGCGGGGCCCTGGTGTTGGCCCCCAACCCGAGCCCCGATGGCTGCTTCCCCCTCATCGAGCGTCACGGCGTCACCATGACGGCCCTGGTGCCACCGGCGCTCTCTCTCTGGCTCGAGGCGGTGGCATTGGACTCGGCCGCCCGGGCCAGACTCTCGTCGCTCACCCTGCTGCAGGTCGGCGGCGCCAAGCTGCCCGAGGCGGTGGCCAGGCGGGTGGAGCCCGAGCTCGGCTGCGCCCTGCAGCAGGTGTTTGGCATGGCCGAAGGCCTGGTCAACTACACCCGGTTGGGGGATCCCGAGGAAAAAGTACTGCACACCCAGGGGCGCCCCATGTGCCCGGATGACGAGATCCGCATCCTGGATGAAGCGGGGCTGCCGGTTCCCCCCGGTCAGAGCGGCGCCCTCCACACCCGGGGGCCCTACACCTTTCGCGGCTACTTCCAGAGCCCCGAGCACAACGCCCGGGTCTTCGATGCCGAGGGCTTCTACTGCTCCGGGGATCTGGTGGTGCAGGACGTCGACGGCTACCTCTCCGTGGTCGGCCGTCTCAAGGATCAGATCAACCGGGGCGGGGAGAAGATCGCCGCCGAAGAGGTCGAGAACCAGCTGCTCCACCACCCGGCCATCAGCCAGGCGGCCCTGGTCTCCATGCCCGACAGCGTCATGGGGGAGAAAAGCTGCGCCTTCATCGTCACCTCTGACCCCTCCCTCAAGCCCCTGGCCCTGCGCAAGTTCCTGCGCGGGCGCGGCGTGGCCGAATTCAAGCTGCCCGATCGCGTCGAGCGGCTCGACGCCCTGCCCATGACGGCGGTGGGCAAGATTGACAAACAGGGGCTGCGCGCCCGCATCGCGCGGCTTCTCGACACGAACTGATACAAGGAATCGATATTCATGGCTATCCCAACCCTGACCTCCTACCCCATGCCGACCCAGTGGAAGAGCAACAAGGTGAGCTGGCGCCTCGACCCCAAGCGCGCCGCCCTGCTCATTCACGACATGCAGGAGTACTTCACCGCCTTCTACGGCGAGCAGAGCCCCATGGTCGTGGCCCTTGTCGAGCGTCTGGCCACAGTGCGCCGCCACTGCAAGGCCCTCGGCATTCCGGTCTACTACACGGCCCAGCCCAAGGAGCAGAGCGCCGAGGAGAGAGCGCTACTCAATGATATGTGGGGTGCCGGGCTCACCAAGCGCCCCGAGCAGCAGGCCATCGTCGCGGCGCTCACCCCCGAGGACGACGACACTGTGCTGGTCAAGTGGCGCTACAGCGCCTTTCATCGCTCTCCCCTCGAGGAGATGCTGCGTGAGCAGGGGCGCGATCAGCTCATCATCGGCGGCATCTATGGCCACATCGGCTGCATGATGACCGCCTGTGATGCCTTCATGCGCGACATTCAGCCCTTCTTCCTGGCCGACGGCATCGCCGACTTCTCTCAAGAGGAGCATCAAATGGCCCTCGATTACGTGGCGACCCGCTGCGGCAAGGTGATCCCCTGCGCCGAGGCGCTGGCCATGGAGCCTGCCGCCATGCCTCTGCTCACCTATGAGGGGCTCAAGGCGCGGCTGCTCAGCCACATCGATGAGGAGGAGGAGGCGTTCGACCCCGACGAGAGCCTGATCGACTATGGTCTCGACTCGGTGCGCATCATGGGGCTGCTCACCGAGTGGCGCGCCGCCGGGGTGGAGCTGAGCTTTGTGGATCTGGCGCGCGTGCCCACCCTCAACGCCTGGTGGCGCCTGGTCGAGCAAAGACGCAGCGCCCTGGAGGTGACAGCGTGAGCCGTTTCCCCCTCACCATTCCCCAGCAGGGGCTCTGGTCTGCCCATCTGCTCAACGACGACAAGGCCATGTTCAACACGGCCGAGTGCATCGCCTTCGACGGCCGGGTAGACGCTGTCCTGCTGCAGCAGGCGCTGTGGCAAGCGGTGCGCGAGTGTCAGGCGCTGCAGGGACATGTCGAGACCGATGGGGACGCCGTCTGCTTCGTGGCCGACGAGGCCCCCCTGGCCTGGCAGGTGCTCACCCTGAGTGGTGGCGAAGAGGCTGTCTGCGCCTGGGCCTGGGGCGATCTGCGCCGTCCATTCGATCTCACCGGCGAGCCTCCCTGCCGCTTTGCCCTGCTGCGCGCAGAGGCCGGGGATTACCTCTACAGCTGCGTACACCATATCGCCCTCGATGGCTTTGGCACCACCTTGCTGTTCCAGCGCGTCGCCGCCCTCTATGAGGCGGCCCTGGCGGGGGAGGAGGGGCCTGCCTCGCCCTTCGGCCGCCTCGATGAGGTGTTGGCCGAGGAGCGCCAGCGTGAAGAGAGCGGCAAGAACGCCGCCGCCCGCGACTTCTGGCTGAGCCAGTTGCAAGCCTGGCCTGCGGTGCGCAGCTTCAGTGCTACCCGCGCCCCCATCGCCGCCGAGTTTATTCGCGAGAGCCGCGCCTTTCCTCCGGCCCTGTGGCAGGCCTTGGTGCGGGTGGCCGACCAGCATCGCCTCGGTTGGCCCGATCTGCTGCTGGCCACCCTGGCCGGCCAGCTCTCCCTCGGAAGTCGCGAGCCCCATGCCCTGCTTGGCCTGATGATGATGAACCGCATCGGCTCGGCGTCGCTGACCGTGCCCTGCATGCAGATGAACATCACCCCCCTGGCGCTGACTCTGGAGGAGACGGGCGATCTGCCCGGCACCGCTCGCCAGGTGGCCGCCGCCAAGCGCGCGGTGCGCAAGCACCAGCACTACCGTTACGAGAGCCTGCGCCGGGATCTGGGGTTGGTGGGGGGCGATAAGCGCCTGTTCGGCCCCCTGGTCAATATCATGCCCTTCGATCATGCCCGCCGCTTCGGCCCCCTGAGCGCCCGTACCCTCAACATCAGTGCCGGACCGGTCGAGGATCTCACCATCGAGGTGCAGATGGGGGCTAACGGGGTGCCGACGCTGGATCTCGACGCCAACCCCGCCTGCTACTCCACCGCCGCGCTGGCCACCATCGCCGACACCCTGCTGACGCTGCTGGGGCGCTGGCTGGCACAGCCCGAGTTGAGCCTTGCGGCCCTCAAGGGCGCCTGGCTGGCCGAGGCGCGCGCGCACGCCCTCATCGCGGGGCCTGCAGAGGAGGCGCTCGTGGTGCGCCCTGTGCTCGATGCCCTGGCCCAGGTTGCCCGGGAGCACCCCGAGCGGGTGGCCCTCGAGCAGGGGGAGCGGCGCATCGGTTACGGGGCGCTGCAGCGCCGCTGCGAGCAGATGGCGGCCGCCCTGCAAGAGGTCGGGGTCCTGCCCGGTGAGCGGGTGGGGGTCATGCTCTCGCGCAGCCCCGAGGCGGTCATGGTCCAGCTCGCCATCCTGATGGCCGGCGCCGTCTATGTACCCCTCGACCCCGATCAGCCCGGCGAGCGCCAGGGGCACATAGTGCGTCTGGGGGAGATCGCCACCCTCATCACCGAAGAGGCCTATCGCCATACCCTGGCGCCCATCTTTGGCGGCCGTGTGCTGCCGGTGAGCGAACTGGTGAGCGAAGACCGCCTCTGGCTGGCACCGAGTGAGGCGACGCCCGCCTACCTGATGTTTACCTCGGGCAGCACGGGCCTGCCCAAGGGGGTGGCGGTGGGGCACGGGGCCCTCAACCACTTCGCGGCGGCGGCGCGGTGCCGCTATCGACTGCAGGCGGGGGCGCGGGTGCTGCAGTTTGCCCCCTTCAACTTCGACGCCAGCATCGAGGAGGTGTTTGCCACCCTGAGTGCCGGCGCCACCCTGGTACTGCGCACCGACGCCCTGCTCGACTCCATACCTGCCTTCGCCCAGGGGATTGAGACCCTGGCCATCAGCCACCTGGATCTTCCCACCGCCTTCTGGAACGAGTGGGTGGTTGCCCTGGGGGCCGGGCTGGTCGGGATTCCGGCTCCGCTCGAGGTGGTGATCATCGGGGGGGAGGCCGTCTATCCGGAGCAACTCGCCCAGTGGCAACGCCAGGGGCGGCGCGACGTGCGCCTCATCAACACCTATGGCCCCACCGAGACGACCGTGGTGGTGACCAGCCAGGATCTGCAAGAGGAAGATCCCGCCCAGGTCCAGCTGCCCATCGGTCTGCCCCTGCCGGGGATGCAGGCCCTGATCCTGGGTGAGGGGGATCTCCCCGCCGAGGAGGGGGAGCTGGTGCTGCTCGGTCCCCAACTGGCCGACGGCTATGTGGGCGGGGTCAGCGGCAGCTTCGACTCGCTTCGGGTCGGCAATGAAGAGCGCCGCGTCTATCGCACCGGGGATCGGGTGCGCTGGGAGGGGCGCCTCGTCTATCTGGGACGGCGCGACAACGAGTTCAAGATAAGCGGTTATCGCATCCAGCCCGGCGAGGTGGAGGCGAGGCTGCTGGCCCTGCCCGGCGTCGATGAGGCCTGTGTGCAGGGGGTGAGCGAGGGGAGCATACGCCGCTTGGTGGCCTTCGTGGCCGGCAGCGAGCGAGACTGCCGCGCCATCAAGGGGCAGCTGGCCCGGGCGCTGCCTGCCGCCATGATCCCGACCGACTATCGCCACTACGACAGGCTGCCGCGCACCGGCTCGAACAAGATTGACCGCAAGGGGCTGCTGGCCGACTACCTGAGTAGCGAGACCCGGGTGACGATGGAGAGCGAGACCCAGGGGAAGGTGGCGGCCATCTGGCAGCAGATCCTGGGCATTGGCGCCATCACCCCCACCGACAACTTCTTCGAGCTGGGGGGGCAATCCCTGCAGACCATCCAGATAGTGAACCGCTTGGCGGCCGAGTTTGGCCTGCAGGTCAAGGTGTCGGATCTCTTCGATCACCCCTGTCTCGATGATTTTTGTCGTTTCCTCGACGGCCAGCAGGTCGCAAAGGAGGAGAGTGTGGAGATGGTGTGGTGAGGGAGCACAGCGAGATGAGATGGCACTTTGACGGCAAGCGGGTCTGGGTGACGGGGGCGGGGCGCGGCATAGGTCGCGCCGTGGCCGAACAGTTTGTGGCGGCGGGGGCCACTGTGGTGGGGCTCGATCTCCACTTCCCCGAGCCCCCTTACGCCTACGGGGTGTGCGAGCTCGATCTGCGTGACGGGGCCGCGCTCAGCCGCTGCGCCGCCAAGCTCCTCGAGGAGGGGCTCGATGTGCTGGTCAACGCCGCCGGCGTGCTGCGCCTGGGGAGTCTCGAGCACCTCAGCGATGAGGATTGGCACGACTGCATGGGGGTCAATGCGGGGGCCGTCTTCTCCCTGCTGCGCGTCGTCACCCCTCACTTCAAGGGGCAGGGGCGGGGCAGCATAGTGACGGTGAGCTCCAACGCGGCCCATGTGCCGCGCATGCAGATGGCCGCCTACTGCGCCTCCAAGGCGGCGGTAAGCAGCCTGACCCGGACCGCCGGGCTGGAGCTCGCCCCCTTCGGGGTGCGGGTCAACCTGGTCTCACCGGGGTCGACCGATACCCCTATGCTGCGGGGCATGCTGCCCGATGAGGGGGCGCTGAGCCGCACCATCGCCGGCTTGCCGGAGCAGTTCAAGCTGGGGATCCCCTTGGCCAAGCTGGCGAACACGGCGGAAGTCGCCGCCGCCGTCCTCTTCCTGGCCTCGGACCTGGCCAGCCATATAACACTACAAGACCTGGTGGTCGACGGTGGCGCCACCCTCGGCGCCTGACCCCGGAGAGACACGATGAACAACATGATAGGGCTGCTCAAGCAGCTGGAACGTCAGGGGGTGAAGCTGGCCCTCAACGAGAAGGGGCAACTGGTCTCCCAGTCGAGCAAGGAGGCACTCACCCCCGCCATCGGCGCCCTCATCCGCGAGCACAAGGAGGCGCTGGTGCGCTGCCTGAGTGCCCGTGCGGCCTTTGAGGCCCCCATCGAGGCGCAGGGGTTGGCGGTGGGGCCGCTCTCCTCCTCCCAGAGCGGGCTCTGGTTTATCGAGCAGTACGAGGAGAGCTCGCACCTTTACAACATGCCGGTCTACTTCCGGGTGCGTGGTGAGCTCGACACGGCGGCGCTGGAGTTTGCTTTCGACAGCCTGTTTGCCCGTCACCCCAGCCTGCGTACCCGCTTCGTGCGTGACGAGGCGGGGCGGGGCCGTCAGGAGATCCTGCCCCACACCCCCTTCACCCTGACCATAGAGGAGGTGAGCGAGCGTTCCGTGGCCGAGCGCGAGGCCTATGTGGCGCGGCGGGTGCGCGAGGAGATCGAGCGTCCCTTCTCCCTCACCCGGGGGGATCTGACCCGGGTGCACCTGATCCGGGTGCAGCCCCGGGAGCATGTGCTGCTTATCACCCAGCATCACATCATCTCCGACGGCTGGTCGGTCAAAAACCTCTTTGCCGACCTCAAGCCGGCCTTCCTCGCCTTCCAGGCCGGACAGGCCCATGCCCCGGCGCCGCTGGCCCTCAACTATCTCGATTATGCCCACTGGTTTAACTCCCCCCGCTTTCTCGACTACCACGCCGAGTTTCGCCCCTTCTGGGTCGAGCGGCTGCAGGGAAGCCCCGAGGTGCACGGGCTGCCTCTGGATAAGCCCAGGCCCGCCCATCAGGAGAGCGGCGGCGAGCTGGTCTTCTCGACCATAGACAACGGGCTCTGGGCCCGCTTCAAGCGTCTGTGTCAGCGTCACAACACCTCCAGCTTCATCGGCCTGCATGCCCTCTTCGCCCTGCTGATGGTGCGCCAGAGCGCCGAGCGGGAGCTGGTGATAGGCACCCCGCTCGCCTATCGGGAGCGCCACGAGATAGAGTCTCTGGTGGGCTTTTTCGTCAACACCCTGGTGCTGAGGACCCGCATCGAGGGGAACCCGAGCTTTATCGACTACCTGCAGCAGTGCCGGGAGGAGGATCTGGCGGCCTTCGATCACCAGCTCTACCGCTTCGAGGCGCTGGCCGAGGCGATCGGCGCCGATCGCACCACCGCTATCAACCCCATCTTCCAGATCATGCTGGTCTATCAGGCCAAGGTGGATTTTGACGATCTCATCCCGGGTTGCCGCATGGTGGAGGAGACCTCCCCCGTGCTCCCCGCCAAGACCGACATCTCGGTCAAGGTGACCGAGCTGATGGAGTCGGTCAGGGTGGACTGGCTGTTTGCCACCGCCCTGTTCGAGCGCGAGACCATAGAGGCCTATGCCGATCGCCTGTTGCACCTGATGGAGGCGGTGCTCGAGGCGCCGGAGAGCTCGGTGTGGCAGCTGCCGCTGGAGGAGGGGCTAGAGGCGCGCGTTGGCGCCGAGCTGGCCACCCTGCCCAAGGAATACCCGAGCCGCGACACCCTGCTCTGCCACATAGAGCAGGGGGCACGCCGGCGCCCCCTGGGGGTGGCGGTGTGCGACCACGATGGCGCCCTGACCTATGCCGAGCTGGAGCACAGGGCCAACCGGCTGGCCCACTGGCTGCAAGCCCGCGGGGTGAACGCGGGGGCGGCCGTCGGCATTCAGGCCCGGCGCGAGTCGGCCTTCGTGGTGGCCCTGCTCGCCTGCTGGAAGGCCGGCGCGGCCTATGTGCCGCTCGATCCCGCCTATCCTGCCGAGCGCCTCGCCCATCTTATCTCGGATGCGGCCATTCCCCTGGTGCTGGGGGGCGCTCCCGACCCGCGCCTTGGCGAGGCGTGCGAGCGTCGGGGCATCGCCTACCAGCCGCTGGGCGAGCTGGCGTTGCACGAGCCGAGCCCGCAGGGTGCCGAGCCCCCGCACAGCCCCCGCGACGCTGGCATGCTGGCCCAGATCATCTACACCTCGGGTACCACTGGCCTGCCCAAGGGGGTCATGGTGGAGCAGGGGGCCCTGCTCAATCTGATGAGAGATCACCAGGCGCGCCTCGAGCTGGCGCCGGAGGGCGCCATGCTCAACTGCATGTCTCTCTCGTTCGATGCGGGCAACATGACCACCCTGCTTCCCCTCTATTGCGGCGCCGCCCTGCACTTCGCCGAGCCCGGCGAAGGGGTGATCGAAGAGGCCATTGCCCGTGGCGTCAGCCACCTGATCCTGCCCACCGCCCTGCTGGCCAACCTGGCTCCCCCCGCGAGTCTCGGCGCTGTCCGTGCCATCGGTGTGGGGGGCGAGGCGTGCCCCGAGCGCCTGGTCGAGCGCTGGGGCGACCGGGTGGCCCTGCACAACATGTATGGCCCGACCGAGTGCACGGTGACGGCCCTCTCGACCCGGCTTCGCCCCGGTGAGCCCATCACCATCGGGCGTCCGGTGCAGGGGGTCGGGGCTGTGATCCTCGATGAAACGGGTCACCCCGTGCCTGCCGGCGTGCCGGGAGAGCTCTGTCTGGCGGGCCTTGGGCTGGCTCGGGGCTACCTCAACCTGCCCGAGCGCACCAAGGAGGCCTTCATCACCTGCACCCTGGCGGGGAGCGAGGTGCGCCTCTATCGCACCGGGGATCGGGCGCGGCTGCGCCGGGATGGGGAGTATGAGTATCTGGGTCGCCTCGATGAGCAGATCAAGCTAAGAGGCTATCGCATCGAGCCCGGCGAGATAGAGAGTCGTCTGGCCGAGCTCTGCCCGGCCATCGGCCAAATCAAGGTGGTGGTGATGCAGGGGCGCCTGGTGGCCTATGCCACGCAGCAAGGGGGCGAGACCCCCGACCCTGAGGCCCTGCTGCAACAGGCGGGCACTTTGCTGCCCGAGTACATGGTGCCGGCGCGTCTGTGTTGGCTGGAGAGCATGCCCCTGACCCCCAACGGCAAGCTGGATCTGCGCCGCCTGCCCCCCATCGAGTGGCAGGAGAGCCGCGCCGAGCCGGACTCGGCGCTCGAGCGTCAGGTGCTCGGGATCTGGCAGGCGGTGCTCAAGCAACCGCTCGGGGTGGAGGATGACTTCTTCCGCCTGGGGGGCGACTCCATCCTGAGCATTGCCCTTACCACCCGGCTGCGGGAGGCGGGGCTGCACTGCAGCGTCAAGGAGGTGTTCGAGGCCAAGACGGTGCGCCGCCTCTGCCGCCTGCTCGGTACCTCCCGGGCCCAGGCTCGCAGCGAGCAGGGGCTGCTCGAGGGGGCCTTCCCCCTGCATCCCATTCAGCACTGGTTCTTCGAGCAGGGGTATGAGCGCGCCGAGCACTGGAACCAGGGGGTGATAGTGCGCCTGCCGGCCGGCATCGAGGATGACCGGCTCATGGGGCTGCTTCGTGCCCTGCGCGATCACCACGATGCCCTGCGCCTGGCGGTGACGCCCCGGGGGCAGAACTACCTCAAGGTGCTGCCCTTGCCCCCTCTGCACCGCATCGATGCCGCCGGGCTCGATGACGCGGCCCTGCAGGGACGGCTCACCGCCCTGCAACAGGGGTTCGATCCTACCAGCGGTCACACCCTGGCCTGGGCGCGCGTGCACAACCTGCTCGTGGAAGGAGAGCGGGTCGAGGGGCTCTTCATGGCCCTGCACCACCTGGTGACTGACGCCGTCTCCTGGCGCATCCTGGTCGACGATCTGGCCCGCCTCGGCCGTGGCGAGCCGCTGGGGGAGAAGGGGAGCAGCTATCGCCAGTGGGGCGAGGGGCTTACCGCCTACACGGCGCAGGCGGCAGAGCAGCTCCCCTTCTGGCGTGCCCAGCTGCTGCCCGCCTCGGCCCCCCTGTTGGCGGCGCGCGCCGTGGACGGGCGAGCGGCCGCCGCCTTGCTGCGGCTGGACAGGCAGACCACGGCTCGTCTCATCGACGAGGCAAATCGCCCCTTCGAGAGCCGGGTGGCCGAGCTGCTGCTCGCCGCCCTGATGCGCACCCTGCGCGAGCTGGGATACGGGGAGCGCCACACCCTGATGCTCGAGGGGCACGGGCGTGAGGCAATCGCCCCGGATCTCGATGTCAGCCGCACCGTGGGCTGGTTTACCAGCACCTATCCCCTGGCCTTGCAGGATAGGTGCGACTGGGGGGCGTCGCTGCAGGCCATCAAGGGGCTGCTAAGGTCGGTGCCAGACAAGGGGGTGGGCTTTAACGTGCTGCGAAGCCACCATCCCGAAGGGAAAACGCTGCCCCTGGCCCCCATCCTCTTTAACTACCTGGGGGTCTCCCATCGGGAGGCGGCCAGCCCCTGGCAGCCGTTGCCGGTGGCGCCGGGTCGCCCGTCCGATCCCGATAACCTGCCCCCCGAGCTCATCAGCCTGCACGGCGGCGTCTTCGATGGCGAGCTGACCCTGCGTCAGGTGGGCTCGCTCAACGGGGCCGCGAGCGAGGCGCTGATGGCGCGCTTCGAGGGCAACCTCAGGGCCCTGGTAGCCTATTGCTGCGAGCAGGCCCAGAGCCCGGCAGAGGTGATGGCATGAGCGCCGTGAGCGGGGCCCAGGCCTCTGCCGATCTGGCCGGCAGCCTGCGGGCTCGCCTCGCGGCAAACCCCGACGCCCCGGCCATCACCATGGGAGGGCAAACCCTGAGCTATGGGGCGCTCATTGAGCGGGTCGGCCAGATAGCGGGGCTGCTCGAGGGGCTGGCGGTCGGTGAGCGGGTGGGCCTCTATCTCACCCGCTCACCGGATCTGGTGGCAAGCCTTCTTGCCTGTTTGCGCCTGGGGCTGACCTTTGTGCCTCTGGATCCCGCCTTCCCGGCGGCGCGTCTCGAGACGATTGCCCGGCGGGCCCGTCTCTCGGCCCTCTTGTGCGACGGCGAGGGGGGGCCGGATGTGGGCATCCCCAGGCTGGCGCTGAGTGGCGCCGGCTTGGGCAGTGCGGATCACTGGCCCCGGGTCGACGACGGGGTGGCGGCCTACATGATGTTCACCTCGGGCTCCACCGGCGAGCCCAAGGGGGTGGTGATAAGCCGCCGCGCCCTGCACCGTTTCCTGAGTGCGATTGCCGAGCGCCTCGGTCTCACCCCTGAGTGTCACTGGCTCTTTATCACCACATCGGCCTTTGATATCTCCCTGCTCGAGATGCTGGGCCCCCTCTGGGGCGGGGGGCGACTGACGGTGGCCAGCGGCGAGGAGCACAAGGATCCCACGAAGATCCTGGCCCTGCTCGAGGGGGACGCCAGTCTCAACTGGCTGCAGGCGACCCCCGCCAGTTGGCGCATGTTGCTCAAGGCGGGTTGGCAAGGCACAGAGAACCTCACCGCCCTGTGCGGAGGGGAGGCTCTGGACCCCGGGCTTGCCGCCGAGCTGTGCCGGCGCACCCGGCGCCTGTGGCACTGCTACGGTCCGACCGAGGCCACCGTCTGGTCGATGGTCGGTGAGGTGACGAGCGCCGCGGGAGAGGTGACCCTGACCAATAGCCTGTCCGGCTATCGCCACTGGGTCATCGACGAAAGCGGGACGGCCATCGAGCGGGGGGAGGGGGAGCTCTGTATCGAGAGCGAGGCCCTCTTCGACGGCTACTGGGAGCGGCCCGACCTTGGGGAGGCGGCCCAGCTGACCCACGCCGGCCGTCGCCTCTATCGCACCGGGGACCGGGTCCGCCGGCTGGGGGCGGATCGTTTTCTCTATCTCGGACGCCGTGACGATCAGGTCAAGTTGCGCGGCTTTCGTATCGAGCTGGGAGAGGTAGAGGCGGCCCTGCGGCGCCAGAGCGGGGTGCAGGAGGCGGCGGTGCGTCTCTGGGGGGAGGGGGACGAGGCCATGTTGGTGGGGTATGTGGAGGCCAAAGCCGGTGTCTCGTTGAGCCGCCCCGCCTTGCGCCGGGGGCTGCAGGCCATCTTGCCCTACTACATGGTGCCGGCCCGCCTCATGCTGCTGCCTACCCTGCCCAAGGGCGGCAGCGGCAAGATAGACAGAAAGGCCCTGCCCCTTCCTTAAAACAAAAAAGCCCGCGACAGCGGGCTTTCTCTTTTGGGGGCGGGCTCAGCGGGTGAGGGGGGCTGCATTGGGTTTGGTCAGCAGTCGCTCCACGTCTTCTATCACCCGCAGGGCTGCCTGAGGGCCACCGACCGAGGTCCACAGGGAGCCATCGACCGCCGCGAAGCGCTTGCCGCGGATGGCGGTCAGCTGCTGGAAGGCGGGGGTCTGCTCGGCCTGACGCATGGCATCGACCGCATCGCCACTGGTGCTCAGGGTGCCGATCACCAGCCAGTCACCGTCGAGCAGGTTGAGGGACTCGAGGCTCAGGGCCGCAGAGTGAGGCGTCCTGTCACCTATCTGGTGGGGAGGACGGGTCAGCCCCATCTCGGTGACCACGCTGCTGGCAAAGGTCGAGCCGTGCATATAGCTCGGCCCCTTGGGATTCCAGCGCACTATGCTCAGGCGCTCACCCTGGTGGGCGGCGAGGCGGGTATGGGACTCCTGGAGGCGCTCGGCATAGCGTTTGAGGAAGGCTTCAGCCTCGGCCTCGCGGCCCAGGGCCCTGGCGCTGCGCTCGAACACCGTTTTCCAGGGCTCGCCCCACTTGCCGGTGACCACGGTCGGGGCGATCTCGTTGAGCAGCTGCAGCAGCTCTGGCTTGGTCTGGCCGGTCAGGATCAGATCCGGCTCCAGATCGATGAGGCGCTCCAGATTGGGGTTATCCAGATCCCCGACGATGGCGATCCCCGAGCCCGCTTTGGGGAGCAGATAGCGGGGCAAGGTGTTCTGTCCGCGTCCGTTGCTGGTGCCGACCGGCTGCACGCCCAGGGTGAGCGCCGTGTCGAGATCGATCTCGCTCAGGACCACCACCCGGGTCGGGTGAGCGGGCACGCTCAGGGTGGTGCCATCGGCATCGGTAACCTGGCGGCTGTCGGTTGCCTGGGTCGGCAGGGCACACAGGAGCATCACCAGGGCTGCCAGAGGGGGGGGAAACTTCATCGCTATGTCCTTATGGTGGCAAAACAGGGGTCAAACGGGCGGCTCACTATAGCATAAACGCAAATGGTAATGGTTTGTATTTATGGTGACGCTTGTACCAGGCTGTTACACTCCTCTCCCCAGACTCAGGAGCCCCGGGAGCAGGAGAGAGTGACAGTGCAGAGGCAGGCGGTGAGTGGCTTTATCGGTGAGCGAGACCGGGTGTTGCTGGCCCCCGGGGTGTGGGGCCACAGGGTCTGCTTCGATCCCTCACGCTTTACCCAGTCGGTCTGGGACCAGGTCGGAATGACGTCGCCCGAGGCACTGCGTCGGGCCACCCCCAAGCGGCAGGGGGAGTATCTGGCGGGCCGGCTCGCGGCGCATCAGGCCCTGCTCGAGCAGGGGATGGCGGGCCATGAGGTAGGGATCGGTGCGGATCGTGCCCCCGTCTGGCCTGTTGGGTTTGAGGGGAGCATCAGCCACACCGTGCTCGGCTCGGTCGGCGTGGCCCTGTGCGCGGTACGCCCGGGTGCGGCCGGCATTGGCCTCGACATGGAGGCCTGGCTCGATGAGGGAGAGGCCGCGCGCCTGTGGCCTGTCATTGCCGATGAGGGCGAGTGGGGGCGCCTGGCGCGCTCATCCCTGGGGGAGGCCCGCGCTCTGACCCTGCTCTTCTCGGCCAAGGAGAGCCTCTTCAAGGCCCTCTACCCCAGGGTGGGGCGCTACTTCGACTTTCTCGATGCCAGCTGCCTTTGCCTGAGGGAGGGGGAGATCACCCTCGCTCTGAATACCCCCCTCAGCGGCAGCCTGCCCGCCGGTTGGCATTGCACCCTGCGCTGGCGCCCCCTGGAGGGGGGCGTGCTCACCTGGTTGCTGCTCCAGGAATAAGAAACCGCCATCACGGCGGTGTCTTATTACCCGGCCTGACGCCGGGGGGATGCATCCCGGCGGCGCGGCACTATGACGGGGGCGCCGTCTCCCGGGGCATGCAGTATATCCACATCGGTTTGGTAGAGGCGGTCGACAAGGCCCTTGGTGATCACCTCACGGGCGGGGCCCATGGCCTGAATCGTGCCGTCCCCCAGGGCAATCAACTCGTCGCAGTAGCGGGCGGCGGTGGCCAGATCGTGGATGACGATGAGCACCGTCTTGCCCTCGGCGGTGATCCGGGCGATCGCCTCCATCACCTCGGTCTGGTGACCTATATCCAGGGCGCTGGTGGGCTCGTCGAGCAAGATGAGATCTGCATTCTGCGCCAGCACCATGGCGAGCCATACCCGTTGGGCCTGGCCGCCGGAGAGGGAGGCGACGCTCTGGCGCAAGATGGGCGCCAGCTGCATCTGATTGCAGGCCCAGCGTACCCTGCACGCATCCTCCTCGCTCCATTGATTGAACCACCCCTGGTGGGGGTGGCGACCATATTGCACCAGCTGCTCCACCTCGATACCGGCGGGCACCAGGGGGCGTTGGGGCAGGTAGGCGAGCTCCCTGGCCAGCGCCTTGTGGCCGTAGTGGGCCAGGGGTTTTCCCTTGAGGGTTACCTCTCCGGCATCGGGGCGGATCTGCCCGGCCAGTAGTTTGAGCAGGGTGGATTTCCCTCCTCCGTTGGGGCCGACCACCCCCACCAGCTTGCCCCGGGGCAGGGTGAAGGAGAGATCGCGGAACAGGGGTGTCTGCCCATAACCAAAGTGA
This sequence comes from Aeromonas sp. R6-2, assembly GCF_040908155.1. Classification (NCBI taxonomy): domain Bacteria; kingdom Pseudomonadati; phylum Pseudomonadota; class Gammaproteobacteria; order Aeromonadales; family Aeromonadaceae; genus Aeromonas; species Aeromonas sp. R6-2. The sequence continues at coordinate 22,182 of NZ_JBFODE010000038.1, forward strand.
AGGTGAGTCGCGGAGAGGGTCATCAGTCGGCCCCTTGTCGGTCTTTAAGCAAGGTGATCAGCAGCAGCAGGCCGCCGAGAATACGGGTCATGATGCCGGTGGCGACCTCATGGGGGTCGGCCAGCACCCGCACCAGGGTGTCGCTGGCGAGCAGCAGCAGGGCGCCACACAGGGCGGCAATCCAGAGGGGAACCACGCGATCGCGGGTCAGCCAGGAGGCGAGGATGGGCGCCGCCATGGCGATAAAGACCACAGGCCCCCCGATGGCGGTGCCGAGCGCCGCCACCATGATGGCTTGCACCAGCACGGCCAGCTGGACCCGGTTTACCCGCACCCCCAGGCTCTGGGCCGTGACGGGGCCGAGGCGCAGCACCGCCAGATCCCGGGAGAGGGCAAGGATCCAGGGGCAGAAGATGAGGATCAGCAGGGCCACCGGCACCACTGTGCTATAGCCCTGTCCCACGAAGCTCCCCATGTTCCACAGATAGAGGCTGGTGAGGTGCACCAGGGGCTGGGTGGACATGATAAATTCGCCCAGGGCGTTCATCAGCTCGGAGACACCGATGCCGATCACCACAAACAGATAAGCCTGCTCCCCCGGCTTGTTGCACAGGGCATAGAGCACCAGGGCGGCAAACAGGGCACCGAGGGGGGCGGCCCACCAGGGCCAGCTGCCCAGGGTGAGGTAGAGAGAGAAGATGATGATGGCCAGCGACGCTCCCTCGTTGACCCCTATCATGTCCGGGGTGGCGAGACGGTTGCGCACCAGGGTCTGCACCAGGCAGCCGGAGAGCCCCATCGCCATGCCTGCCACCAGCACCGCCAGGATGCGGGGCAGGCGGATCTTGAAGACGGTGATCTCATCGAGGCGGCTACCCTGACCCAGCAGGGTCTGAACGACCCCTCCCATGGTGAGTCGCCCCGAGCCCAGGCTCAGTGCCAGGGCGCAGAGCAGGACGAGCAGCAGCAAGAGGCCGAGGGTGACAAGCCAGGCGCGGCGGTTGAGCAGGAGTGAGCCGGTGCCAAGGCGCAGCCGCAGGGTGCCGGCAGGGGAAACGGTGTGCATGAGTGCGCCCTTATTTCACTGTCATCATGGAGCGAAAGCCGCCGCTGCGCACCACCAGGATGAGCACGGGGGCGCCGATAAGGGCCAGGATCACCCCACTCGGCAGCTCGAAGGGTTGAACAAGCCAGCGCGCCAGAATGTCGGCCGAGAGCAGAAACAGCACGCCGAACAGGGCCGAGAAGCGGATCTGCAGCGCCAGGTGCACCGGCGCCACCCGGCGTGCACAGTAGGCGGCCAGAAAACCGATAAAGCCGATGGGTCCGGCGATGGCGATGGCGCAGGCGGTGAAGAGGGTGGTGGCCAGCAGCACCCCAAGGCGTACCCGGGTTGGCCGTATGCCCAGTGCCTGGGCCTGGCCATCCCCCATCTGCATCAGGGTGAGGGGCCGGCACAATAGCAGGGTCAGCAGCAAGGCGGCGAGAGCGAAGGGGGCGACGGTGAGCACCCCCTCCAGGGTCGAGGCGCTGAGCGAGCCCAGATTCCAGAAGCGAAACTGCTCCAGCACGACCTTGCTGGAGAGCAGCAGATAGTTGGAGAGGCCGCCGAAGGTGGCCGAGAGGGCCACCCCGACCAGAATAAGCTTGAGGGGGTGGGCGCGACCCACCATGAGGCCCAGACCCAGCACAATCAGGTTGCCCGCGAGGGCCCCCATGCCGGACCAGAGCAGGTAGCCATAGGCTGATTCGACCCCAAACCAGGTGAGGCCGATGACCAGCGCGAGAACGGCACCGGCATTGACCCCGAGCAGGCCGGGCTCGGCCAGGGGGTTGCGGGTGGCGCTTTGTAGCAAAGAGGCGGCCAGCGCGAGGCACAGCCCCACCACCAGGGCGCTGAGGGTCCGCGGCAGGCGCAGGGTGTCGATGATCATGGCCAGCTTCTCGTCGGCCACGAAGAGAGGGTCTCCCAGCAGATAGCCGGCGACCTCACGGGGACCATAGAGGCCGGCACCGGTGGCCAGGGAGAGGCCACAGAGCAGCAGAGCGAGCGCCAGTCCCAGCCAGAGCAGGCGAGCGTGATGGCTAAGCACCCGAAGACTCCTTCATTTGTCGATAGCAAGAGAGGGGCCCGGTTGCCCGGGCCCTCGGGGTTACAGCTTGTAGTCGATGCCGGCGTAGACGGTACGGCCTTCCAGGATGAAGTCCGCATCGGTGGCCACCTGATCCCGCTTGGTGTTGGTCAGGTTGGTGATGCCGAGTTTGAAGTCCAGCGCCTTGGTGACCTTCCAGTTGGTGTTGACGTCTACCGTCTGATAGCTGTCGGACTTGAAGGACTGGGCGTTGCGCATGGGCACCTTGATGTACTGGCTACCCACGTACTGCCAGGCCAGCTGGGTGCTGACCACATCGCTCACCTGCCACGCCAGGATGAGGTTGCCTGTGTAGTCCGGAGTCTTGATGAGATCCTGACCCGTGCTGCGATCCTCGGAGTCGAGCAGGGTCCAGTTGGTGCTGACCTTGACACTCTCGACGGGATCAAACCAGCCGTTGAGCTCCAGGCCCTTGATGCGGGCCTTCTTCACGTTGAGGTAGGTCATCACGGAGGGGCGGTAGCCCGGGCCCCACTGATCGCTCTGGATCAGATCCTCGATCTCGTTGTGGAAGGCGGTGACACCGGCACCGAAGCGATCCGCCTCATAGGCGGTCCCCAGTTCATAGCTGACGGCCGTCTCGGGCTTGAGGTTGGGGTTGCCCACCACCTTGCAGGCGCCACGACAGGCGGTGGTGGCAAAGCCTTCGCTGGACTGGGCCAGGGTCGGTGCCTTGAACGCCTTGCCGGCGCCCCCCTTGATCACCCACTGATCGTTCAGGCTGTAGAGGGCATAGGCTCGGGGGCTGAACTCGGTGCCATAGGTGTCGTGATGGTCGAGGCGACCGCTCAGGGTCAGGGCCAGATCGCCCAGGGCGAACTCATCTTGCAGATAGACGGCGCTCTGGCTGGCATCGACGCTGCCGCTGGTGATATTACGGCTATGCTCGAGCTCGGTCTTGCGCAGTTCGGCACCACCGGTGAGCAGGTGATCACCCAGATAGCCACTCAGTTGGCCGTCGACCGTGTTGTTGCTCTGGGTAATGTCGGCGGCACCCCCGTTGAGCTGGGAGTCGTCCATCAGATCGGTCTGCTCGAAGTAGTAGCGCAGGCGGCTGTCCATATGCTCCCAGCGACCCGTGTGGGAGAGGCCCAGGCTCAGGCGATCGAGCTTTTGAACGTTGTGGGGAGTGGCCGGCGCCGTCGGGGCCCGCGGCACGTTGTTGAAGTAGCTGTCCATGTCGTTCTTGTTGTAACCAAGATCCAGGTCGATGTCCTGGTTGGGGGTCACCAGCCACTTCAGGTTGGAGAGCAGGTTGACCACCTCGCGCTTCTCCAGGGCATCCGCATCCGGGTTATTGGATTGATCGCTGTGCCAGCGATCCCGCTGGTACCCTTCCACCACCAGGTTGCCGAGCAGTTTGTCCTCGATGAGGGCACCGGATACATAGGCACTACCGCGATTGCCGTTGCCGCCATCCCCCTTGGTCGGCATGGTGTGGGTGTAACCGAGGGCGGCTTCGGGCGTCTCTTTGGCCTGACGCAGGATGACGTTGACCACGCCACCCAGGGCATCGGCACCATAGAGGGAGGAGACGGGGCCACGAATCACCTCGATACGTTCGATGGCGGCCATGGGGATGGAGCTCAAATCGAAGTCGTTACCATAGGCGCTGCCCAGCGTCTCGCGGGCATTGACCCGTTTGCCGTTGACCAGCAGCAGGGTGTAGTCGCCTCCCATGCCGCGGATCTTGATCTCGTTGCGGCCGGTGGGGTTGGTCGCGACCACGTTCACCCCGGTCACGTGCTTGAGGGCATCCCCTATATTGTTGGCATTCATCTGATCCAGATCGGCGCGGGTGATCACAGAGACGCTGGCCGGAGCGGAGAGCTCGGTGTGTTTGGTCTGGGTCGCGGTGATGACCATGGTTTCATCGCTGTTTTGCTGCGCCGCCATGGCGGGCAGGGAGGCGAGTCCAAAGGCGATAAGGATCGGATTGAGACGGAAAACGGCTGGCTGCATTGTCAAAAACTCCATGAACAAAAGGGGTGGCCGAGTCGGCCAATGGCTCACTGACTTCCTTGTCTGGCACGGCCAGACTCGGGTTTGTTGTTATCTTGGGTGGGTGTCAGCCCCCGAATGAGGAGCCAGACACCGCCGCAGGCCATGAGGCCGCAGGCAATATTGATCCAGGCCAGCTCGGCAAAGCCCTGCAGGGCCCCCTCTGGTTGCGACACCAGATAGCGGGCCGAGAGCAGGCTGCCCAGAGCGGCCGCCACATTGGTGACCGTCCCCTGCAGGGAGAGGAAGGCGGCGCGCTGATGGGGGGCCGGAATGGCCGCCGTGATGGCCAGGGTGGTGCTCGAGCGTGCCGAGCTCAGCGCCATGAAGAGGGTAAAGAGCAGGATCACCGGCACGCCTACCGGCGCGGCAAATCCAGCCCAGGTCAGGGTGAGCAGCAGCAGGCTGGTGACAAGGCTGGTGGCCAGGGCCTGGCCTTTGTCTATCCAGCGGCCGCACAGGCGCATGGTGGCCATGCTGGCCAGCCCGCCGCACAGATAGAGGGTCGGGATCCCGGTGCGGGGGAAGGCAAGATTGAACTGGAAATAGGCGGCAAAGTGGGGGATCAGCAGGAAGTGACCAAACATCTGCAGGCTCAGCACCAGCAATGCTCCCTGACAGAGGGGGGAGCCAAGCAGCTCGCCGACCCGGTTGCCAGCCACCCGCTGGACCGGCAGGGAGGGAAAGCAGAGGGCCGCGAGCAGGGCGAGCAGGAGGCCGCAGCCCCCCAGCAGCAGGAACGGGCTCTGCCAGCCCCACCACTGGGCCAGGGTCAGGGCCACGGGCACGATCAAGATTGCGGCCAGGGAGAAGGCCATGGCCACATAGGCCAGGCGGCGACCCCGTTCGGCGGGGGGGACCAAGTCCAGCACGGCGGCCATCACCACGGCACCGAGGGGGCCGGCGACGCAGCCGGAGAGAACAAAGAGAGGCAGCAGCCAGTCACGGCTCGAGGTCAGTGCGCAGGCCATCAGCAGGGTGAAGCGCAGGCTCAGTAGCAGCAGCAGGGCGCTGCGCCGGTTGAAGCGATCCAGCCAGGGCGCGGCCACGAGCCCTGTCAGGGCGGCCCCCAGGGTGGCGCCACCACTGAAGTAACCGGTCTGCTCAGCCGGCATTCCCAGCGCCGTGGCCAGGTCTGGCCCAAGCGGCATCACCATCATCATGCTACCCATGGATAACATATTGATTAATAAAGCGAGGTGAATGGGAGCCGCCGGGTTGACGCGGGTATGGGCTGGGATCACAAGAGTCTTCTCGAAGCAAAGAGCCGGCATTGTAGCCGAGCCTTTTTTTCATGACAACAAATGATAATTGTTTTCATTGTTGTTTGTGTTGCTTTGTTTTTCCCCAAATGGGACATCATCGAGCGGATCGTTTGGCCCTATCGCCTGGGGGCGGTTGGTGTGTGAACGGGGGGAGGGCATAATGGCGGCGCAATAAGGAGAGACCATGAAATATATCGGAGCCCACGTCAGCGCCGCCGGTGGCGTGGAGAACACCATAGCCCGCGCCGAGGCCATCGGCGCCAACGCCTTCGCCCTCTTTACCAAGAATCAGCGTCAGTGGCAGGCCGCGCCACTCACGGCCAAGTCTATCGATGCCTTCCAGCGCGGCATGGAGCGGGCCGGCTTCCTGCCCGAGCAGGTGCTGCCCCACGACAGCTACCTCATCAATCTGGGCCACCCCGAGCCCGAGGGACTGGCCAAGTCCCGGGATGCCTTTTTGGACGAGATGCGCCGCTGTGAGCAGCTGGGGCTCTGTTACCTCAACTTCCACCCCGGCAGCCACCTCGGCAAGATCCCCGAGGCGGTCAGCCTCAAGCTGGTGAGCGAGTCCATCAACTGGACCCTGGAGCAGACCCAGGGGGTCACGGCCGTGATCGAGAACACGGCGGGCCAGGGAACCAACCTCGGCTGGTCGTTCGAGCAGTTGGCGGCCATCATCGAGGGTGTGGAGGACAAGTCGCGGGTCGGCATCTGCTTTGACACCTGCCACGCCTTTGCCGCCGGTTATGATCTGCGCACTCCCGAGGGGTGCGAGCGGGTATTTGGCGACTTCGAGCGCATGGTGGGCTTTGGCTACCTCAAAGGGATGCACATCAACGGCGCCAAGTGCACCTTCGGCAGCCGGGTCGATCGCCACCACAGCCTGCGCGAGGGGAACCTTGGTGAGGCGGTGTTCCACTATGTGATGAAGGATGCCCGTTTCGATCGCATTCCCCTCATCCTCGAGACCATCGACGAGACCATCTGGGGCGAAGAGATCGCCTGGCTGCGTAGCCTGGCCGCTTGAGGGCGGAGCCACCAGGCCATAGCAAGAGGGCAGCCATCCGGCTGCCCTCTTTTGTTATCGACTCACGCCATCTTGTGGCGGGAGAGTTCGGCGAGCAGATCGCCGACCACCCTCAGGCGGCTCTCGCGATCGCCGGTCACCACGTTAAAGCGCAGTCGGCTCGGCCCCTCCATCTTGTAGATGCGTGGCTGCTCGGTGAGCAGGCGCACCAGGAAGGTGGGGTCGACCGTGGTCTTCTCGGAAAAGTCCAGATAGCCGCCGCGCTCGCTCATCTCCAGGCGCTTGATCCCGAGGCGGGTTGCCCCAAGGCGCAGGGCCGCGATCTCGAGCAGGGTCTTGGTCGCCTCGGGCAGCAGGCCGAAGCGATCGATCAGCTCGACTTTCAGCTCATCGAGCTCCTCTTGCGAGGTACAGCTGGCGATCCGCTTGTAGGTGGACAGACGCATGTTAACGTCCGGCAGGTAGTCGTCGGGCAACAGGGCCGGCAGGCGCAGCTCCACCTCGGTGTGATCCGAGAGCAGGGTGTCGAGGGAGGGCTCCTTGCCACTCTTGAGCGCCTCCACCGCCTGCTCCAGCATCTCCATGTAGAGGGTGAAGCCCACCGACTCGATCTGGCCGCTCTGATCGTCGCCGAGTAGCTCACCGGCGCCCCGGATCTCCAGATCGTGGGTGGCCAGGGCGAAGCCGGCACCGAGATCTTCGAGCGACGCGATGGCCTCGAGCCGCTTGGCGGCATCCTTGGTCATCAGCTTGGGATGAGGGGTGAGCAGATAGGCATAGGCCTGGTGGTGGGAGCGCCCGACCCGACCGCGCAGCTGGTGCAACTGGGCCAACCCCAGATGATCGGCCCGGTCCATGATGATGGTGTTGGCGCTCGGCACGTCGATGCCGGTCTCTATGATGGTGGTGCACACCAGCAGGTTGAAACGCTGGTGGTAGAAATCCGACATGATCCGCTCGAGCTCACGCTCGCGCATCTGGCCGTGGGCCACCGAGATACGGGCCTCGGGGATCAGCTCGGCCAGATCGCCGGCGCACTTGTCGATGCTCTCCACGTCGTTGTGCAGGTAGTAGACCTGACCGCCACGCTTCAATTCACGCAGCACCGCCTCGCGCACCACGGCCGGGTCGTGCTGGCGCACGAAGGTCTTGATGGCCAGTCGCTTGGCGGGTGGTGTGGCGATGATGGAGAGATCGCGCATCCCCGACATGGCCATGTTGAGGGTGCGCGGGATCGGGGTGGCGGTCAGGGTCAAGATGTCCACATCGGCCCGCAGGGCCTTGATCTTCTCCTTCTGGCGCACCCCGAACCTGTGCTCCTCATCGACGATGAGCAGGCCCAGATCCTTGAAGGTGAGATCGGATCCCAAGAGCTTGTGGGTGCCGATGATGATGTCGACCTTGCCCTCGTTGAGATCGGCCAGCACGGCGCTCTGCTCCCTGGCGGAGCGAAAGCGGCTCAATACCTCGACCCGCACCGGCCAGTTGGCGAAGCGGTCGCGGAAGTTGTCATAGTGCTGCTGGGCGAGCAAGGTGGTGGGCACCAGCACCGCCACCTGCTTGCCCCCGTGCACGGCCACAAAGGCCGCGCGCATGGCCACCTCTGTCTTGCCAAAACCCACGTCGCCACACACCAGACGGTCCATGCTCTTGCCCTGGCACATGTCGCCGAGCACGGCGTTAATGGCATTGAGCTGATCCTCGGTCTCCTCAAACGGGAAGCCGGCCGCAAACTGGCGGTAGGCATCCTTGTCGTGGCGGAAGGCAAAGCCGCTGCGTGCCGCCCGGTGGGCGTAGATGTCGAGCAGCTCGGCCGCCACATCGCGCACCTTTTCGGCGGCCTTGCGTTTGGCGCGAGCCCAGGTCTCACCGCCGAGCTTGTGACAGGGGGGATTGTCCGAGCCCGTGTAGCGGCTGATGAGATGGAGGCTGGTGACCGGCACGAAGAGTTTGTCGCCACCGGCATACTCCAGGGTCAGGAATTCGGTGGGCAGGCCGCCGGCGGTGAGGGTCTCGAGTCCCAGATAACGACCGATACCGTGATCCAGATGCACCACGCTCTGACCCTGAGTCAGCTCGCCGAGGTTACGGATCACCGCATCCGAGCTCAGTTGCTTGGCGCGCTCTCGCTTGCGCTGGCTGCGCACCCGACCACCGAGCAGCTCGCTCTCGGTGATGATGGCAAGCTCTCCCCCCGGCAGGATCAGACCCCCCTCGAGGGGGCAGACCAGGATGGCGAGGGGATCGCTACCGGCAAAGAAGTGATCCAGCGTGGGCACGGTGGCGGGTCTGAGATCGATACGGGCCAACAGATCCTTTAACGCCTCGCGCCGTCCTTCACTGGGCACCGTAAACAGGACGCGACCGGCAAAGCCTTGCAAAAAGTGCTGCAGGGCGGCCAGGGGTTGCTCCTGGCTGTGATCCAGGGTGAGTTCGGGCAGGCGGGTCAGTCCCAGATCGTGGGGGGTATCGCTCCCCTCCTGCAGCGCCACCCAGCCATACTGGCCCAGGCTGGCAAAGAGCTGCTCAACCGGCAGATAGAGGGCCATGGGGGGGAGCAGGGGTCGGCTCTGATCCCAACGGCGCTCTTCGTAACGCTGCTGAATATCTCCCCAGAAGCGCCCGGCGGCGGCATAGGTATCACCGACCGTGATGAGCAGACTGTCGGCGGGGAGGTAATCAAACAGGTGCGCCGTCTCGTCGAAAAAGAGCGGCAGATAGTACTCGATACCGGCCGGCCAGCGACCCTTGCTCACCTCCTGATAGATGGCCCCGTCGGCGCGGGAGATCTCGAAATGCTCCCGATAGTGGCCACGAAAACGCTCGATGGCCGCCTCGTCGGTGGGAAACTCCCGGGCCGGCAGCAGATTGACCCGCTCGATGGGCTCCCGTGAGCGCTGGGTCTCGGGGTCGAAGGGGCGGATGGAGTCCACTTCGTCGTCGAAGAAGTCGATGCGATAGGGGCTCTGGCTCCCCATGGGGAAGAGATCGAGCAGGGAGCCGCGGGCGGCAAACTCCCCGTGCTCGAGCACCTGCTCTACCGCCACGTAACCCGCCTCGGCAAGGCGTGAACGCAGCCCCTGCAGGGAGAGGCGCTGCCCCTGTTTGAGCTGCAGGCTGAAGCGGTCCAGATAGCTGCGAGGAGGGCAGCGCAGCATCAGGGTGGTAACCGGGACTATGATGATGCCCCGTGCCATGGTCGGGAGACGATAGAGGGTCTCGAGACGCTGGGAGAGGATGTCCTGGTGGGGCGAGAAGGTGTCGTAGGGCAGCGTTTCCCAGTCCGGGAAGAGCAGCACGGGACAGTCGCTCCCCTCGAGCAGGAAGGCAAGTTCCTGTTCGAGACGCAGGGCGCTCGGGGTATCGGCGGTGACCAGCAGCAGGGGGCGGTCATGCTGGTGGGCCAGCTCACCGATGGTCAGGGCAAGGGCACAACCGGTGAGGTTGCCTATGGTCAGTTTGAGACCGGCCTTGCGGGGCAAGGCCGGTAGAGAGAGTCGAGTCATGGGGCTGGATCAGGTATTGCGATGGCGCTCTGAGGCGCGCTGTTTAAGCTGACGGGACTGGATATGCAGGCTGGCGCGAACCAGCAGCTCCCGATCCTCGTCACGGATACAGGCATAGTCGAGTTCCACATGGTGGCCATGCTCCCCCCTGGTGACCCCCTTGACACGACCATAGCAATAGACGGCCGAGGCCTCCTCGCGCAGGAAGATCTTGAGGCGGACCAGCTGGCCGCTCTTGGGGGGCTCACCGTGGTCCTCGAAGGGGAAGAGATAGTGCAGCTCACCGCCACCCAGGCGCAGGGTGTGGAAGCGATGCTCAGGGTGATCCTGCACCGCCAGCACATAGCCCATGATGAGGTCTATCTTGCGCGACTGCTGGTTGATCACCTCGATAAGATCTTGCAGGTGCTCGCTCCCCTGGGCTCGCATCAGTCGGCTGGTACCCAGATCGATCGCCGAGATCGCCGATGCGATGCGAAACGGCTCCGGCATCTCGGCTTCCAGCTCGGCGATGGAGGGAAGGTGATCCCCCTGAACCGGAATCACATTGACCGGCAGCGAGTGGACGACACTGAAGAACTCTTCGTGCATGGCGGCTATCCCTTGTTGTCATGGACGGTTTCCCATTATTATCCGGTATCTTATTTTCTTGGCAACGGCAGATCCTTGAAGACCGGACTTTTTCAGCCACTTGCGCTGGCCATCGGCCTGCGATACGCAGGGTCACGACGCAGTAACCGTTTCGTCTCCTTCATCTCCCTCTTCTCTACCTTCGGCATCGCCATCGGGGTCGCCGCCCTGATGGTGGTGATTTCGGTCATGAATGGCTTCGAAGGGCAGCTCAAGGGACGCATCCTGGGGGTTATTCCCCAGGTGGTCGTGACCGGTAGCGAGGGGCGTCTGGTGCCCCCGGCGGGATTGGCCGATACCCTGTCGGCCCTGCCTCATGTGCAGGCGGTGGCCCCCATGCTGGCCACCGAGGGAATGCTGCAGAGCCCGGGAGAGCTGACCGGCGTCAGCGTGCAGGGGATCGACCCGAAGCGCTGGCCCGCCGATGATCTGCTCCATCGCCAGATGCAGACCGGCACTCTGGATACCCTGACACCGGGCAGTTATCACATCGTGCTGGGGCAAGGGGTCGCCCGAACCCTGGGAGTGAGCCTGGGTGACCAGGTGCGACTGCTGCTGACCGAGGGGAGCCGCTATACCCCCTTCGGCCGAGTGCCCGCCCAGCGCCTTTTTACCGTCTCCGGTATTTTCGGGGTGGGTGCCGATGTGGATAACCAGATAGCCCTGATCAATTTGAGCGATGCCAAGCGTCTGCTGCGCCTGCCCGCCGAGGAGGTGGGCGGTCTGCGCCTGTGGCTCGACGACGCCTTCGCCGTCGATAGTGTGGTGAGCCAGCCGCTGCCCGATCACCTGATCTGGCAGGACTGGCGCCGGGAGCGAGGCGAGCTGTTCCAGGCGGTGGCCATGGAGAAGCGCATGATGGGACTGATGCTGGTGCTCATCATCGCCGTGGCTACCTTTAATATTCTCTCGGCTCTGGTCATGGTGGTCGGCGATAAAGAGAGCGAGGTCGCCATCCTGCGTACCATGGGGATGACCGAATCGGCCGTGGTGCGCATCTTCATGGTGCTCGGCGCCTCGAGCGGGGTCGTCGGTGCCCTGGCGGGGGGATTGGCCGGACTGGCCCTGACCCTGGGTCTCAACCCTCTGCTCAGCGCCATCGGTCTCAACCTCTATATGGCCGCAGGGGGGGCCGGCTTGCCGGTCATCGTCGACCCCCTGCAGGTGGCGGTGATCCTGCTCGGTGCCGTGCTCCTGAGCTTTAGCGCCACCCTCTATCCTGCCGCCCGTGCCGCTCGTGTGCGTCCGGCCCAGGCCCTTCGTTATGAATAAGTTGGAAGTTGCAAGCATGTCGATGAACAAGCCGTTGCTGGAGTGCCTGGCCATTAACCACGTCTATCGGGAGGGAACGCTTGAGACCCCGGTGCTCAAGGGGATCGATCTCAGCGTGGCACAGGGGGAGATGCTGGCGGTGGTCGGCAGCTCGGGTTCGGGCAAGAGTACCCTGCTGCACCTGCTCGGGGCCCTGGATACCCCTACCTCTGGGAAGGTGCTGTTTCGCGGCCAGGATATCCACGGCTGGAGCAGCGGCGAGCAGGCCCGTTTCCGTAACCGGGAGCTGGGGTTTGTCTACCAGTTCCATCACCTGCTCTCGGAGTTCAGCGCCCTGGAAAACGCCGCCATGCCCCTGCTGATCGGCGGCGCCAGCGTCAAGGAGGCGAGCGACAAGGCGGCGGCCATGCTGGCACGGGTCGGTCTCTCCCATCGACTCCATCACAGGCCCTCCGAACTCTCCGGTGGTGAGCGCCAGCGAGTGGCCATCGCCCGCGCCCTGGTCGGGGAGCCGAGCCTGGTGCTGGCCGACGAGCCGACCGGTAACCTGGATCACGCCAGCGCCACCGCCGTCTACGAGCTCTTGTGCGAGCTTAACCGTGAGCTGGGCACCGCCTTCGTGGTGGTGACCCACGATCTGGGCCTGGCGGCCAAGCTGCATCGCCGGGTCACCCTGGTGAGCGGCGTGATGGCGGAGGTTGCCTGATGTTCAAGCCGCTGCCCCTCTTTCTGGGCCTGCGCTACAGCCGTTCACGCCAGCGTAACGGTTTCATCTCGTTTATCTCGGCCTCGTCGCTTATCGGCATTGCCCTCGGGGTGATGGCGCTCATCCTCGGTCTCTCGGCCATGAACGGTTTCGAGCGTGAGCTCAAGAACCGGGTGCTGACCGTGATCCCCCAGGGGGAACTCGATGCGGTCGAATCGCCCATCGCCGACTGGCCCGGGCTAAGAGAGTATCTGCTGGCCCAGCCCGGGGTGGCGGCGGTGAGCCCCGTCATCCGCATCAACGGCCTGCTCGAGAGCGGTAGCCACCTCAAGGGGGTGCAGCTGCGCGCCATCCTGCCCGAGTATGAGGAGCAGATCTCCGATGCCGACGAGTACATGACCGGCAAGGGGTTCGCCGAGCTTGAGGAGGGGGAGAACGGGGTCATTCTGGGCGCCGCCATCGCCCGCAAGCTGGGCCTCAAGGTGGGCGATACGGTGGGGCTGCTGATGCCCGAGGGTGGTGAGGGGATCAAGCAACCCAGACGCCAGCTGCTCAAGGTGGTGGGGCTGCTCGAAATAGGTGGCCAGCTCGACGGCCTGCTTGGTTTCATGCACCTGGCCGATGCCCAGAGCATCACGGGAATGGGGAGCGCGGTCACGGGCTTTAGCCTCAAGGTGGATGACGTGTTCAAGGCGCAGTCCATCACCGTGGCCGCCGCCAGCAAGTTTCCCCACCACGTCTATATTCGCAGCTGGATGAACAGCCAGGGCTATCTCTATCAGGATATCCAGATGGTGCGTACCGTCATGGTGGTGGTGATGCTGATGGTGGTGGCGGTGGCCTGCTTTAACATCGTCTCGACCCTGGTGATGTCGGTCAATGAGAAGCGCGGGGAGATCGCTATCCTCAAGACCATGGGGGCGAGCGCGGCCCAGATCCGCCAGACCTTCGTCATTCAGGGGATGGTCAACGGTGTGCTCGGTGCCCTGCTCGGCGCCCTGCTCGGCGGAGTGCTCTCCGAGTATCTCACCCCCATCATGGGAGGGCTGGAGCGCCTTATCGGTCATCGCTTCCTCAACCCCGAGATCTACTTCATCGACTTTTTACCCACCGAGCTGCACTGGCTCGATCTGGGGCTGGTCACGGGAGCCGCTATCCTGATGAGTTTTATCGCCACCCTCTACCCGGCGTGGCGGGCCAGCGGCCTGGTGCCGGCCAGGGAGCTGGGGCGCTAAGCGCCACCCCTGGATGCAAAGAGGGAGGCCACTGGCCTCCCTCTTTGCATTGGCGCTCAGTGGGCGTTGAGTTCGTCCAGGGGCAGGGAGAAACTCGGCACGAAGGTGTCGATAAAGTAGCGCATTTCCGGGCTCATGCGCTGATCCAGCATCTCCTCGAGGCGTCGACGGGCCGGCTCAAACTCCCGGTTACCCGCCGCCAGCTCCTCCAGACACTTGGTATAGGCGCACAGGGTGTCTGCATCCTTGACCAGACGAGTGAGCTCGGTATCGAGATGCGCCGAGTCGAGCAGGGGACGATAGGCCTGATGCAGGGCCGGGGGAAGCATGGCCAGCAGGCGTTGCTCGGCGGCGAGCTCAATCTTCTTGTACTCCCGGGCTATCTCGGGGTTGTAGTACTTGACCGGCGTAGGGAGATCGCCGGTCAGTACCTCGGTGGCGTCGTGAAACAGGGCGATGACGGCGGCCCGCTCGGCATCCACCTGACCACCGAACAGGGTGTTGCGTATGGTGCCGAGGGCATGAGCCACCATGGCCACCTGCAGGCTGTGCTCGGCGATATTTTCAGACTGGATGTTGCGCATCAGAGGCCAGCGATAGATGAGCTTCATGCGCGAGAGGTTGGCAAAAAAGTGACTGGGCAGCATGCTTGGTTTCCGTTAACGAGCCAGTGGTCAGGGTATACCCATCAGTGGATACCAGAAAAGAGAGAGGGCAGGTTAAACCTGCCCTCCGGTATCAGCGAATGTATTGGCCGGTCTCGGCCTCGTGTTTGGTGACCACCGTCTGGCCGATGGGGGCCAGGCTGGCCACCGCCAGCTTGAGGTGCTGGATGCCAAACGGGATGCCGATGATGGTGATAAAGCAGGCCAGGGCCGAGGTGATGTGGCCGATGGCGAGCCAGACGCCGATCAGCACAAACCAGAGGATGTTGCCGATCAGCCCCAGGGTGCCGGTGCCGATGTCGTCGCGACCCGTGATGAAGCGGCGATTGATGGTGGTCTTGCCAAAGGGGAAGAAGGTGAAGGTGCCAATCATGAAGCAGGCGCGCCCCCACGGAATGCCGACCAGAGAGATGAAGCAGAGCAACCCGGCCAACCACCAGGCAAGCCCCATCAGGACACCGCCCAGCAGGAACCACAGCAGGTTGAACAGAAAACGCAGGACACTCATGGATTGCTCCTCAGATAAATGGTGCTACACCATACCACTCCCCGCCCAGCAGGCAATCAAAAGCGTGCGAGAGGCGACATGGACTGCCAGATAAAGGATGACCGGAGGCGAGGCTCCGGTCATGGGGGGGAGATCAGGACCATGATGAGGCGTGGTTACTTCTTGTCGTCCGAGAAGGTGATGTTGAGCTCGAGCACCGAGAGCTCATCGCTCTTCTTGTCGAGTTGCACCGAGACCCGGTCCGGATCGATGGCGACATATTTGCGGATCACGTCCAGAATGTCCTGCTTGAGTTGGGGCAGGTAATCCGGCCCCCCTCTGCTGGTGCGCTCGTGGGCGACGATGATCTGCAGACGCTCCTTGGCCAGCTGTGCGGTGTTCTGTTTCTTGTTGGAGCGGAAATAATCCAATAATGACATGCTTAACTCCCGAACAATCGGCTAAAGAAGCCTTTCTTCTCTTCCTGAAGGAACCGAAACTCCTTGCTCTCTCCCAGCAGACGGGAGACAGCGTCGTCATAGGCCATGCCGGCGTCGGACTCTTTGTCGAGAATGACCGGCTCACCGGAGTTGGAGGCGCGCAGCACCGCCTGGGACTCGGGGATCACCCCGAGCAGGGGGATGGCCAGGATCTCCTGCACATCCTGCACGCTCAGCATGTCACCACGGTTAACGCGGGTCGGGCAGTAGCGGGTCAGCAGCAGATGCTCCTTGATGGGATCTTCGCCACGCTCGGCACGACGAGACTTGGAGGCCAGGATGCCGAGGATACGGTCGGAGTCACGCACCGAGGAGACCTCGGGGTTGGTGGTGACGATCGCCTCGTCGGCGAAGTAGAGCGCCATCAGGGCGCCGGCTTCGATACCGGCCGGTGAGTCGCAGACGATATAGTCAAACCCCATCTCGTGGAGCTGGTTCAATACCTTCTCGACACCCTCCTTGGTCAGGGCATCCTTGTCACGGGTCTGGGAGGCCGGCAGGATGGAGAGATTCTCGACCCGCTTGTCCTTGATAAGCGCCTGATTGAGGTTGGCCTCACCGTTGATGACGTTGACGAAGTCATAGACCACACGGCGCTCGCAGCCCATGATGAGGTCGAGATTACGAAGACCAATATCGAAATCGATGACGACGGTCTTATGACCACGCTGTGCCAGACCGGTACTGAGCGCCGCACTGGTGGTGGTTTTGCCGACGCCGCCCTTACCTGACGTTACGACTATGATTCGCGCCATTATCGCTTCCTTGTAGCTCTATTTGATGCTGTCTATACGAAGTTGTTCTTTATCGAGGCGGACGTGGACCGGCCTCTGAATCAAGCCTGCCGGCAGGGCGTCACTGAGCTGGAAAGTTCCAGCGATAGAGAGCAGCTCTGCCGCCAGTTGCTGGCAATAGATGCGGGCCTGGGTATTACCCCGTGCGCCGGCGATGGCGCGGCCACGCAAGGTGCCATAAATATGGATGCTGTCATCGGCGATGACCTCTGCCCCCGGGCTGACCGAGCCCAAAACCACCAGAGAGGTCCCTGCCGCATAGATCTGCTGCCCCGAACGAACCGGTCCCACATGCACACGAGTCGGGATCACGGTCGGCGGCTCGGGCTTGGGGGCGACGGGAGCCACCGGATCCGGTCGTTTCTTGCCCGAACTCATGACGGCAATGCCGGCCGCCTTGGCGGCAGTCTTCATCGCCTCGCTGCGCGCCCCAGTGATACCGACGAGAATAAACTCTTCGGACTCTACCAAATCCTTGAGCGCCTCGAAATCGGGCACTGCATCGAGCATCTCGACGTTGAGTACCAGAGGAGCGCAGTTGAAGAAATGGGGGGCCTGGGCCACCTTGCTCTCGAGCAAGGAACGGATCTTGTCCGGGTTGGCATCGGTGATGTGAAGAACCGAGAGGGTAAAAGTAGCGCCTTTTATTTCATTATCCCGTTCGACCATGAATCATCCCCGATCCGCAAGGCAATCCGTTATTGTTATTGACATTCCGATGGTATAGTTTGCCCCCACAAGAGGCAATCAATCGCACGGATTATATCAAGTTACATGTTGTGTGCAGTCTATAAAAGTCGCAAAAAAGCCGACACATATCTCTTTATCGAGCGTCGTGATGATTTTTCCCGGGTACCGGATGCGCTCAGAAGCACCTTTGGCCCGCCGCAACTGGTGATGATGACCAAGCTCGACCCGGCCAAGCCCCTGAGTATCTCCAATGTGGAGAAGGTGATGGCGGCGCTGGTTGCACAGGGGTTCTATCTGCAGCTTCCTCCTCCCCAGGAGAACCTGCTCGCACAGCATAAGGCCTCGCTCAAGGGGGCAACACCGCAGCCATGAACAGGGGCTGTGCCTTGATTTTATCCCCGGCTGCCGGTATAACCCTGCCGCTTTGGTTGTGAGTGAGACAAGATGATGCAAACCCCGTTTTGGCAGGTGAAACGCCTCGATGAGATGAGTCCCGGCGAGTGGGAGTCGCTTTGCGACGGCTGCGGCAAGTGTTGTCTCAACAAGCTCATCGACGAAGAGACCGATGAGCTGGTGTTCACCAACGTCGCCTGTAATCTGCTCAATACCAAGAGCTGCCAGTGTTCCGACTATGCCAACCGCTTCACCCGTGAACCCGATTGTCTGCAGATCACTGCCGACAAGATCGACGAGTATCACTGGCTTCCCTCAACCTGCGCCTATCGTCTGTTGGCCGAGGAGGCACAACTCCCCGAGTGGCACCCTCTGCTGACCGGCAGTGCCTCTGCCATGCACAGGGCCGGCCAATCGGTGCGCGGCAAGGTGGTACACGAAGCCTTCGCCGGTGACTGGGAAGATCACATCATCTTCTGGGCCAGCTAAGCTTGCCCCATATAAAAAACGGAGCCACTAGCTCCGTTTTTTATTGTCCGATTCACTGACAGCAGCGTCCTTTGGCCAGGTTGCCCACCGCCACCACGATGAAGACCAGCAGGTAGGCGGCGAAGATGCCGACCAGCCACTGAGGCATGGAGAGGGTCAGAAACTGCCAGGTGATCTCGGAACAATCCCCGCTCGGCATAAAGAGCCAGGGGATCCACTGATCCAGCGGCATCCAGCTCGGGAAGTCTGCATAGGGGCTGCAGACGTTGAAAGGGGAGGGATTGACCTGGTAATCCACGTGGCGCAAGGCCAACTGCAGACCGTGGAAGGCGCTGTATCCCCACAACACCATGGCGCTCCAGCGCAGCCACAGGCGCTCTGGGTTCAGGGTACCGAGCAGGCCTGCCGCGACGATACCCAGGACGGCAATACGCTCATAGATGCACATGACGCAAGGGTGCAGCCCGAGCACATGCTGAAAGAAGAGTGCGCAGAGCTCAAGAGAGAGCGCCGTGCCGGCCAAGAGGGCCCAGGGCCAGCGTTTGGCCGCCAGCGTGCGTAAGAATTCAACCATAAGAACCGCCTGAATGGGAGTCGAGGGGGCATTAGAGCAGAGCAGAAAGGGAAAGAAAAGGGGCCCAGGGCCCCTTGCATATCAGTGTCCGGTTGCGGCGCCGACGGCGCTGGCGGCATGGTGAGTGAGCCAGCCCCAGTCATAAAATTGCTGGGTCATACCCGGCAGCACCCACTCGATGCAGAGGAAACCGACCCCCGCCAGCACGAGTGTATAGGGGAGGGCCATCCAGACCATGCGACCATAAGAGAGGCGCAGCAGCGGGGCCAGGGTCGAGGTGAGCAGGAAGAGGAAGGCGGCCTGTCCATTCGGGGTCGCCACCGACGGCAGGTTGGTCCCTGTGTTGATGGCCACCGCCAGCAGGTCGAAGTGATCCCGGGTGATGGCCTTATTCAACAGGGCGGTTTTAACCTCATTGATATAGACAGTACCGACGAAGACGTTGTCACTGACCATGGAGAGAACCCCGTTGGCCAGGTAGAAAAGCGCCAACTGATTCTCGGGTTTGGCGGCCAGCACCAGCTCTATCACAGGACGGAACAGCTGCTGATCGATGATCACGGCCACGACGGAGAAGAACACGGCCAGCAGGGCGGTGAAGGGGAGGGCCTCCTGGAACGCCTTGCCGATGGCGTGCTCATCGGTGACGCCGGTCAGTGAGGTGGCCAGCACGATGACGGAGAGACCGATCAGGCCGACGGCCGCCAGATGCAGCGCCAGGCCGATGACCAGCCAGACGGCGATAAGGGACTGGGCCAGCAGCTTGAGCTGATCGTGGCGGGTACGGCGGGCATCTTCATGGGCGTCGTAGTCGAGCATGATTTGACGCACGCGTTCGGGCAGTTTGGCGCCATAGCCGAACCAGCCCATCTTCTCGACCAGCAGGCAGGTGAGCAGGCCGAAGATGAAGACAGGGACGCTTACCGGTGCCATGCGAACGGCAAACTCGGCAAACTGCCAGCCGGCCTGTTCACCGATGATGAGGTTCTGGGGTTCACCGACCAGAGTGCAGACGCCGCCCAATGCCGTGCCGATGGCTGCGTGCATCATCAGGCTGCGCAGGAAGGCGCGAAACCCTTCGAGGTCGTCGTGGCTTATCTCGTTGAGGGCGCTGTCATCCTGATGATCGTGCTCGTGATGAAACCCCTTGCCAGAGGCTACCTTGTGGTAGATGGCGTAGAAGCCGGTGGCGACGCTGATCACCACGGCGATGACGGTCAGGGCATCGAGGAAGGCGGACAGAAAGGCGGCCACCAGGCAGAAGGCCATGGAGAGGGCGCTCTTGGAGCGGATGCGGATGAGCAGCTTGGTAAAGACATAGAGCAGCAGGTTCTTCATGAAGTAGATGCCTGCGACCATGAACACCAGCAGCAGCAAGACCTCCATGTTGGCGGCCAGCTCATGCTTGACCTGGGAGGGAGTCGTCATGCCGATGGCGACTGCCTCGATGGCGAGCAGCCCCCCGGGTTGCAAGGGGTAGCACTTGAGCGCCATGGCCAGGGTGAAGATAAACTCCACCACCAACAGCCAGCCGGCGATGAAGGGATCGATGTAGAAGACGACCGGGTTAATAATGAGGAAGGTCAGGATGGCGGCCTTGTACCAGTTAGGCGCATGCCCCAAGAAGTTTTGTGCCAGGGCACGTCCGAAGCTTACCTGCATAGTGTTCTCTCTGGTTGGAAAACGTCCGTTTTACTACCCGTATGCACCATGCAGTACGGGACAGGGGGGTGATAGTTTCTTAGTTTGACTCAGTTCCCCATGATATTAATCAATAATTTGCCGGATGACATTTAGACTAACGTTTGCCTTGGGAATCATTTGACGATTTAGCCACGAAAAAAGTGATAAAGGGGTGCCCAGAGGACTGACCTTTTGTTTGCCATGGTCGCTGCCTTTGCTATCATTCGTGGGCCTTTAACATTGTCATCACTTGTAGAGCCCGTTCATGGTCATAAAAGCGCAGAGCCCGGCTGGGTTTGCCGAAGAGTACATCATCGAATCCATCTGGAATAATCGCTTTCCTCCCGGGTCTATCCTCCCTGCCGAGCGGGAGCTCTCCGAGCTCATCGGGGTGACTCGTACCACCCTGCGCGAGGTGCTGCAGCGTCTTGCCCGTGATGGCTGGCTGACTATACAGCATGGCAAGCCCACCAAGGTGAACAACTTCTGGGAGACCTCGGGCCTCAATATCCTCGAGACGCTGGCGCGCCTGGATCAGGACAAGGTTCCCGATCTGGTGGCCCAACTGCTCTCTGCCCGTACCAACATCAGCACCATCTTCATTCGGGGCGCCGTGCGCAACAATCCGGAGCGCGCCGCAGAGATCCTGCGCTCATTCGCCGATGTGGAAGACAGTGCCGAAGCCTATGCCGACTTCGATTACCGTCTGCTGCACCAGCTCTCCTTTGCCTCGGGCAATCCCATCTATGCCCTGATCCTCAACGGTTTCAAGGGCTTGTATGCCAGAGTCGGTCGTTACTACTTCTCCGACAAGCAGGCCCGTCAGACGGCAGCAGATTACTACCAGGCCCTGCAGAAGCTGGCGGAAAACAAGGACTATGAATCTGTTTTCCAGGCTGTGCGCCTCTACGGTGTGGAGTCTGGCAAGCACTGGGCAAGGTTGCGTGAACACATGCCCAGTAACTTCTGCGATCATTGAGGATTGCCCGATAGAAGAAGCGCGCCAACCGGCGCGCTTTTTGTTGGTCTCAACTGCTCTTTTTGTCGGGGCAGCGGGAGATGATCTCGGGACTGAGCTCGCCGTTATCCTGCTCCAGTATCACATCGAAACCCCACAGCTGATGCAGATGACGCATCACCTCATGGCGTGAATCCCCGAGAGGGATACGGTTGTGGGGCACATAGCGCAGGGTGAGGGAGCGATCACCCTTCACCGCCACGTTGTAGACCTGGATGTTGGGCTCGAGGTTACTCAGGTTGTACTGGGCCGACAGTATGCTTCGTAGCTTGCGGTAGCCCTCTTCGTTATGGATGGCCGAGACCTTCAGATAGTTCTTCATGTCGTCGTCATCGATGGAGAAGAGCTTGAGATCACGCATCACCTTGGGGCTCAGAAACTGGCTGATGAAGCTCTCGTCCTTGAAGTTCTGCATCGCGAAATGCAGGGTGTCGACCCAATTGGTGCCGGCATAGTCGGGGAACCAGTATCTGTCCTCCTCGGTCGGGTGCTCACAAATTCGCCGCAAGTCAGTGAACATGGCAAATCCCAGGGCATAGGGATTAATCCCCGAGTAGTAGCGGCTGTTATAGGGGGGTTGATAGATGACATTGGTGTGGCTGTGCAGCACCTCCATCATGAAGCGATCGCTCAGCTTTCCCTCATCGTAGAGGTGGTTGAGGATGGTGTAGTGCCAAAAGGTCGCCCACCCCTCATTCATTACCTGAGTCTGCTTCTGGGGATAGAAGTACTGGCTTATCTTGCGCACGATGCGCACCACCTCACGCTGCCAGGGCTCGAGCAGGGGGGCATTCTTCTCGATGAAATAGAGGATGTTCTCCTGAGGCTCGGGCGGGTAGCGCCGCTCGGCGGCCCCCTCGCTGCGTGCCTGCTTGGGCAGGGTACGCCACAACTCGTTGACCTGGGTCTGCAGATAGTCTTCACGGGCTTTCTGGCGCCGTTTCTCTTCGGCCAGGGAGAGCTTTTGTGGCCGTTTATAGCGATCGACCCCGAAGTTCATCAGGGCATGACAGGCGTCGAGCAGGCTCTCGACGGCCTCGATACCGTGTTTCTCCTCACATTCGCTGATGTATTTCTTGGCAAACAGCAGGTAGTCGATGATGGACGAGGCATCGGTCCAGGTCTTGAACAGGTAGTTGTTCTTGAAAAAGGAGTTGTGTCCATAGCAGGCGTGGGCCATGACCAGGGCCTGCATCGGCATGGTGTTCTCCTCCATCAGGTAGGCGATGCAGGGATCGGAGTTGATGACGATCTCGTAGGCCAGCCCCATCTGACCACGCTTGTAGTTACGCTCGGTCTGGATGAAGTGCTTGCCATAAGACCAGTGATGGTAGCCAATCGGCATGCCAACGCTGGAGTAGGCATCCATCATCTGCTCGGCGGTGATCACCTCGATCTGGTTGGGGTAGGTGTCCAGCCTGTAGTGAGCGGCAACCCGGGCGATCTCCTTGTGGTAGATCTCCAGCAGATCGAAGTTCCAGTCCGGCCCGTCATCGAGCGGGGTATGTCTCTTGATGGCAGTCTCACTCATAACGCATCCCCTCAGGCGGCTTGTTTCTTGAACAGCTCCCGGAATACCGGGTAGATATCCTCCAGCTTGCGGATATGCTCCATGGCAAAGTTGGGGAACTGGCTGGCCACCGATTCGTACTCGTGCCACAGAGTCTGGTGGGCTCGCGTGGTGATCTCGATATAGGAGTAGTAACGAACCCTCGGCATGATCTCCTTGATGAGCAGCTCTTTGCACAGGGGAGAGTCATCGGCCCAGTTATCGCCATCTGAAGCCTGAGCGGCGTAGATGTTCCACTGGCTGGCCGGATAACGTTCGCTGACGATCTCGCTCATCATCTTGAGGGCGCTCGAGACGATGGTGCCGCCGGTCTCCTGGGAGTAGAAGAACTCGTGCTCGTCCACCTCCTTGGCCTGGGTATGGTGGCGGATATAGACCACCTCTACGTTCTTGTAGGTGCGGGTCAGGAAGAGGTAGAGCAGGATATAGAAGCGCTTGGCCATATCCTTGGTGGCCTGATCCATGGAGCCCGAGACGTCCATCAGGCAGAACATCACCGCCTGGCTGGAGGGAACCGGCCGTTTCACGAAGTTGTTGAACTTCAGATCGAAGGTGTCGATAAAGGGCACGGCCTCAATCTTCTTGCGCAGCTCCCGGATCTCCCGCTCAATCTGGGCTATCTCGGCATGGTGTTCGTTGGGATCTTGCATCAAGAGGGCGAGTCGCTCCTCCAGCTCGCGTACTTTACGTTTCTTGCCCGCCTGCAGGGCGACCCGCCGTGCCAGGGAGTTTTGCAGGGAGCGCACCACATTGATGTTGGTCGGCACCCCGTTTGAGGTGTAGCCGGCTCGATAGGTTTTCACCTCCATCAATTGGTTAAGCTGGGTTTTCTGCAAATTGGGCAGCTCGAGATCCTCGAACAGCAGATCGAGGTACTCATCCTTGGAGATCTGGAACACGAAGTCATCGGCCCCCTCTCCCTGATTGGAGGCCTGGCCCTCACCGCTGCCGCCGCCACTGCCGCCTCCTTGCGGGCGATCTATCTTGTCCCCGGCCACAAACTGATCGTTGCCGGGGTGCACCATCTCCCGTTTACCACCGCGCCCCTGATGAAAATGGGGCTCGGTGATGTCACGGGTCGGTATGCTGATGCTCTCGCCCTTGTCCACATCCTGAATGCTGCGTTTTGCCACAGCATCGGAGACCGCTTGTTTTATCTGTTTTTTGTAACGGCGGATGAAGCGCTGCCGGTTGACAGCGCTCTTGTTCTTGCCGTTCAGTCTGCGATCGATGAAATGCGCCATATTCCCCCCTTGGCCATCAGGCTCAGGATGACTTACGCACCCTCAAGTACCACTCAGAGAGCAGGCGCACCTGTTTGCGGGTATACCCTTTCTCCATCATCCGCGCGACGAAGTTGTCGTGTTTCTTCTGCTCTTCGGCCGAGGTCTTGCTGTTAAACGAGATGACCGGTAACAGCTCCTCGGTATTGGAGAACATCTTCTTCTCGATCACGGTGCGCAGCTTCTCGTAACTGGTCCAGGTCGGGTTGCGGCCGGCATTGTTGGCACGAGCCCGCAGCACAAAGTTGACGATCTCGTTACGAAAATCCTTCGGATTGCTGATCCCGGCCGGTTTCTCGATCTTCTCCAACTCGCTGTTGAGCGCGGAGCGGTCAAACAGCTGGCCGGTCTCGGGATCGCGGTACTCCTGATCCTGGATCCAGAAGTCGGCGTAGGTGACATAACGGTCGAAGATGTTCTGCCCATATTCAGAGTAGGACTCCAGATAGGCGGTCTGGATCTCCTTGCCAATAAACTCCACATAGCGGGGGATAAGATATCCCTTGATGAACTCCAGATAGCGGTCATGCAGCTCTTGGGGGAACTGCTCGCGCTCTATCTGTTGCTCGAGCACATAGAAGAGATGCACCGGGTTGGCGGCCACCTCCGAGTGGTCGAAGTTGAACACCCGGGAGAGGATCTTGAACGCGAAGCGGGTCGAGAGGCCATTCATCCCCTCGTCGACGCCGGCGTAGTCGCGATACTCCTGGTGGCTCTTGGCCTTGGGGTCCGTATCTTTGAGGCTCTCACCGTCATAGACCCGCATCTTGGAGTAGAGGCTGGAGTTCTCGGGCTCCTTGAGGCGAGAGAGGACAGAGAACTGGCCGAGCAGCTCCAGGGTGCCCGGGGCACACTTGGCCTCGGTCAACTGGCTGTTTTGCAGCAACTTCTCGTAGATCTTCACCTCTTCCGAGACGCGCAGGCAGTAAGGCACCTTGACGATGTAGACTCGATCGAGGAACGCCTCGTTGTTCTTGTTGTTCTTGAACTGCTGCCATTCCGACTCGTTGGAGTGGGCGAGGATGATCCCCTCAAACGGCAGGGCAGAGATCCCCTCGGTGCCGTTGTAGTTCCCTTCCTGAGTCGCGGTCAGCAGCGGGTGCAACACCTTGATGGGCGCCTTGAACATCTCGACAAACTCCATCATCCCCTGATTGGCCTTGCACAGGGCGCCGGAGTAGGAGTAAGCATCGGCATCATCCTGGGCGAAGTGCTCCAGCATGCGGATGTCGACCTTGCCCACCAGAGAGGAGATGTCCTGGTTGTTCTCATCACCGGGCTCGGTCTTGGCGATGGCTATCTGATCCAGAATGGAGGGATTGACCTTCTCAACCCGGAACTTGGTGATGTCGCCGCCGAATTCGTGCAGACGTTTGGCTACCCAGGGAGACATAATGGGACGCAGATAGCGACGCGGAATGCCATACTCGCGCTCGAGCAGCTCGCCGTCTTCTTCCATATCAAACAGGCAGAAGGGGTGGTCGTTGACCGGGGAGCCCTTGATGCGATAGATGGGAACTTTCTGCATCAGGGACTTGAGCTTCTCGGCCAGAGAGGACTTACCGCCCCCGACAGGACCGAGCAGATAGAGGATCTGTTTACGCTCTTCGAGTCCCTGAGCGGCATGCTTGAGGTAGGAGACGATCTGCTCGATCGCCTCTTCCATGCCGTAGAAGTCCTTGAAGGCGGGGTAACGGGATATCACCCGGTTGGAGAAGATCCGGCTCAGGCGTGGATTGGTCGAGGTATCCACCATCTCCGGCTCACCGATGGCGGCCAGCAGTCGTTCGGCGGCCGAGGCGTAGCAGTTATTATCCTGCTTGCACATATCCAGAAACTCCTGGATGGTGTACTCCTCTTCCCTGGCTTTCTCGTAGCGCTGTTGATAATGCTCGAAGATGCCCATAACCTTTTACCCCCGTAATAGATAGTCGCTTACCCTGAAAAGGCGTATCGCCGCGGCGACATGCTTCTATTAAGTTAAGCCTACTCGTTGTCTCATCGCGTATTGAAAGCAGAACAAACTCTCTTTCCTGCCCTTACCCTGATGAAGGTCCTCCCACTTTGCGGCCCGTCTCTCGATACAGGCCCTATGTTACTGACTGTTAAATTATTTTTGCCACGTTACTCAATCCTTTGTCAAAGACATAACAGATAAATCTTTTGATTGCCAAGTGACGCCACTCCTTGGGCGTTGTGACTTCGGATCAGTTTCCCGAAGTTGGAGTTAAGACTCTATTTTTTACATTGACGCAACATTGTGAGGTGGCTAGATTGAGCGGGTACCTCGCCATCAGGCTTCTCTTTTCCCATAGGACAAGCCGTGACTGCGGGTGCAAAGCTCTGTTTAAGCACGTTTCCGTTGGCTTGGCCCTCGCATCGCGAGGGCCTTATTTTTTCTTGCCCCTTATTTACTTCGTTGTTACAACCTTTGTGATGACGGTCACAAAGTGGGGCGTGCAATGAAAAGGATCCTGTTTCTGGCGCTGATCCTCGGTGCTCTCTGGCGCATTCACGATATCAGCGATTGGCAGCGTGCCCAGCAGGCCTGGCAGGAGTCGCGTTTTGTCGATGCGGTTGCAATTTGGCAACGTCTGCGCGAGCAGGGTGATCTCAGAGCCCAGGTTTTGCTCGCCCATGCCTACGAGGCCGGTGCCGGTGTCGCTCAGGATAGCCGGACGGCCATCGCCCTCTATGAGGATGCCGCCAGACGTGGCGAGGCAAGCGGCCAATATCGTCTGGCCGAGGTTTATCTGAGAGGGGAGGGAACCAGGCAGGACCTGGGGGCAGCCTATCGATGGATGGAGATTGCCGCCAAAAGTGGGGTAGTGGCGGCGCAGCTCAAGTTTGGGGTGCTCTGCCTGCTGGGGATCGAGGGCCGGCATGAATGGGAGAAGGGGAAGCGATGGCTGGTGAGGGCAGCCTCGAGTGGCAATGAATCGGCCCTGCGCGTATTACAAGAGATGGCCAAGTACGAACTCGGGGAGGGGAGCTTCTCCTTCGATGAGTTGGAACGGCTCGTCAAATCGTGATGGAGCCTTGGCAGCATTAATGCATTGCGTTATCGAGCGTGTCATTAGATTGTCAGGAGGCACATCATGGAACCCCTTCCCCATTGGCTAGAGCCCGCCGTGGCCTCTGGTGCCTTGACTCTGGAGCAGGCTCGCATCCTGCTCGTCAGCCTCTCTCCGTTGCAAGGCACATGCTGCCGGGAGTTGTCCGCCGCCGAGGCTGATGCCTCCATGCGGCTGTTTCTCTACCGTTGTCGTTGCCAAGGGATCCAGTAGGGCAGGCGCTTGGCGGCTATTTTTGTTACCCCCTTTCTATCTCATCTGTTACTATGCCCCGTCACCTGATCCGCCCTTGAGACGACGCCTGTGTGTGTCTCCTCTTGGTGCCTGTTTGCAGAGTAGAGCGAACACTCGGGTGTATTCGTGTTGTCCATTCAACAGACTTAACTCTTTGCATGTGGCCTTTGGTGTGGGTCACCACTGTATAAGGATTTCAAGATGCCAATCATTACCCTGCCCGACGGCAGCCAACGTCAATTCGCTCAACCCGTCTCCGTCATGGATGTCGCCGCCGACATCGGCCCCGGTCTTGCCAAGGCGTGTATCGCCGGTCGTATCAATGGCGAGCTGGTGGATGCCTGCGAGGTGATCGCCGAGGATGCCACCCTCTCTATTATCACCGCCAAGGACGAAGAGGGGCTGGAGATCCTGCGTCACTCCTGTGCGCACCTGCTCGGCCATGCCATCAAGCAGCTGTGGCCGCAGACCAAGATGGCCATCGGTCCTGTCATCGACAACGGTTTCTACTACGACGTGGATCTCGACCGCTCCCTGACCGACGAAGATTTGGCTGCCCTGGAAGCGCGTATGCTTGAGCTGGCATCCAAAGATTACGACGTGGTCAAGAAGAAGGTCTCCTGGCAGGAGGCCCGCGATGCCTTTGAGGCCCGCGGGGAGACCTACAAGATGGAGATCCTGGATCAGAACATCGCCCGCGATGATCGTCCGGGTCTGTACCATCACGAAGAGTACATCGACATGTGCCGTGGCCCGCACGTCCCCAACATGCGCCATTGCCACCACTTCAAGCTGCAAAAAATCGCCGGCGCCTACTGGCGTGGTGACTCCAGCAACAAGATGTTGCAACGCATCTATGGCACCGCCTGGGCCGACAAGAAGCAGCTCAAGGCTTACCTGCAGCGCCTCGAAGAGGCTGCCAAACGCGATCACCGCAAGATTGGCAAGCAGCTTGACCTGTATCATATGCAGGAAGAGGCCCCAGGGATGGTGTTCTGGCACAACGACGGCTGGACCATTTTCCGCGAGCTGGAGACCTTCATCCGCGGCAAGCTCAAGGAGTACGACTATCAGGAGGTGAAAGGCCCCTTCATGATGGATCGCGTCCTGTGGGAGCGCTCTGGCCACTGGGAGAAGTATGCCCACGCCATGTTCACTACCCAGTCCGAGAACCGCGAGTACGCCATCAAGCCGATGAACTGCCCGGGTCACGTGCAGATCTTCAACCAGGGCCTCAAGTCCTATCGCGATCTGCCCCTGCGTATGGCCGAGTTTGGCTCCTGCCACCGCAACGAGCCTTCCGGTTCCCTGCATGGCCTGATGCGTGTACGCGGCTTCACCCAGGATGACGCCCACATCTTCTGTACCGAAGAGCAGGTGATGGAAGAGGTGTCGGCCTGTATCCGCATGGTGTATGACGTCTACGGTACCTTTGGCTTCGAGAATATCGTGGTCAAGCTCTCCACTCGTCCCGAGCAGCGTATCGGTACCGACGAGATGTGGGATCGAGCCGAGGCCGCCCTGGCCGAAGCCCTGACCCAGAATGGTCTGAAGTACGATCTGCAGCCGGGTGAGGGTGCCTTCTACGGTCCGAAGATCGAGTTCACCCTGCACGACTGCCTGGACCGCGCCTGGCAGTGCGGCACCGTCCAGCTCGACTTTGCCCTGCCGGGTCGCCTCGGTGCCACCTATGTGGGTGAGGACAACGAGCGTCACGTGCCCGTGATGATCCACCGCGCCATTTTGGGCTCAATCGAGCGCTTCATCGGGATCCTGACCGAAGAGTACGCCGGCTTCTTCCCGACCTGGTTGGCACCGACTCAGGCCATTGTCATGAATATCACCGACAACCAGGCTGATTATGCGGTTCAAGTGGCCAAGGCATTGAATGATGCGGGTCTGCGTGCGAAAGCAGACTTGAGAAATGAGAAGATTGGCTTTAAAATCCGCGAGCATACTTTGAAGCGAGTGCCCTATATGCTGGTTTGCGGCGACAAAGAAGTCGAATCCGGCAAAATTGCTGTTCGCACTCGCAAGGGGGCTGACCTGGGAACCTATCCGGTTGAGGAGCTGATTGCACTGCTCACTCAGGAAGTTCAGACCCGCGGACAAAAAAGAGTGGAGGAATAAGCTATAAAAGGCGGAAAAAAACTGGGCAAGCAGCCGCAAGCCCGCGCTCATCGTATCAATACCGAAATTCGTCTCAAAGAGGTTCGTCTGACTGGTGTTGACGGAGAACCCTTGGGTATCGTCACTATCCAGGAAGCCCTGAACCTGGCCGTTGAAGCCGGGGTCGATCTGGTAGAGATCAGTCCTAACGCTGAGCCGCCCGTTTGCCGGATCATGGATTACGGCAAGTTCCTCTACGAAAAGAGCAAGACTGCCAAAGAGCAGAAGAAGAAACAAAAAGTTGTCCAGGTTAAGGAAATCAAATTCCGTCCTGGTACCGATGAAGGCGACTACCAGGTAAAACTGCGCAACCTGGTTCGCTTCCTCGAGGAAGGTGACAAGGCCAAGGTGACCTTGCGCTTCCGTGGTCGTGAAATGGCTCACCAGGATCTTGGTATCAAGGTGCTGGAGCGCGTCAAGAGCGATCTGGAAGAGCTGGCCGTGGTCGAGTCCTTCCCGAAAGTCGAAGGCCGTCAAGCTGTGATGGTCCTCGCACCCAAGAAGAAATAATCAGGCCCACAAGTGACAGGCTCGTGGGGTAACCCGCGAGCCTGTTCGCCTGACTATTTTGTTGTTACTCACAATGCGGAGTTAGAAATGCCGAAACTCAAAACCAACCGGGGCGCTGCCAAGCGCTTCAAGAAGACTGGCTCTGGTGGCTTCAAGTGCAAGCACGCCCACCTGCGTCACATCCTGACCAAGAAGAGCAGCAAGCGTAAGCGTCAGCTGGGCCCGAAGACCATGGTCTCTGCCTCTGACAAGAAACGTGTTGTTGCCTGCCTGCCGTACGCATAAGAGAGGGATGTGAGAAATGCCAAGAGTAAAACGTGGTGTGACCGCTCGTGCTCGTCACAAGAAAGTTCTGAAAGCAGCTAAAGGTTACTACGGTGCCCGTTCCCGCGTATATCGCGTAGCGATTCAAGCGGTAATCAAGGCCGGTCAGTACGCCTATCGTGACCGTCGTCAGAAGAAGCGTCAGTTCCGTCAGCTGTGGATTGCCCGTATCAACGCGGCTTCCCGTCAGAACGGCCTGTCTTACAGCCGTCTGATCGACGGTCTGAAGAAAGCTTCCATCGAGATCGATCGCAAGATCCTGGCTGATATCGCCGTTCACGACAAGGTTGCTTTCACCGCTCTGGTTGAAAAGGCAAAGGCTGCTCTGGCCTAATCGCCGGACTGTCATGCTAAAAGGAGGCCCTTGGCCTCCTTTTTTATTGTCCAAAATCAGCCCGGGATAGCCGGCAAGAAAAAGCCCTGCTAGTGCAGGGCTTTGGTATTACTGCGAGCCTTAGACGATGCCCTGACTGCGCAGGTAGTCGTCGTAGCTGCCGCTAAAGTCGCGGATGCCGTTTTCGGTCAGTTCCAGAATGCGGGTCGCGAGCGACGAGACGAATTCCCGGTCGTGGGAGACGAAGATCAGGGTGCCCTTGTACATCTCCAGTGCCAGGTTCAAGGATTCGATAGATTCCATGTCCAGGTGGTTGGTCGGCTCATCCATGATGAGGATGTTGGGGCGTTGCATGATGAGCTTGCCGAAGATCATACGGCCCTGCTCGCCACCGGAAAGCACCTTGACCGGCTTTCTGATGTCATCCTGGGAGAAGAGCAGGCGACCGAGCACAGAGCGCACGGCCTGCTCGTCATCCCCTTCCTTTTTCCACTGGGCCATCCAGTCGAACACGCTGAGGTCGGTGTCGAAGTCCTCGGCATGGTCCTGAGCGTAGTAGCCGATCTGGGCGTTTTCGGACCACTTGATGGAGCCAGTGTCGGGCGCGAACTCACCCACCAGCGTCTTGATCAGGGTCGACTTACCGATACCGTTGGTTCCCAGGATGGCAACCTTCTCGCCCACTTCCAGCAGCATACTGAGGCCCTTGAACAGGGGGCCGTCGCCGTAGCCCTTGGAGACTCCCTCCATCTCGAGGATGTTGCGGTAGAGCTGCTTGTCCTGATCGAAGCGAATGAAGGGGTTCTGGCGGCTGGATGCCTTGACCTCTTCAATCTTGATCTTGTCGATCTGCTTGAGGCGCGAGGTGGCCTGACGGGATTTGGAGGCGTTGGCGCTAAAGCGTGACACGAACGACTGCAGATCGGCGATCTGGGCCTTCTTCTTGGCGTTGTCGGCCAGCAGGCGCTCACGGGCCTGGGTGGCGGCCAGCATGTAGTCGTCGTAGTTGCCGGGGTAGACGCGCAGCTCACCGTAATCCAGATCCGCCATGTGGGTGCAGACCATGTTCAGGAAGTGACGGTCGTGGGAGATGATGATCATGGTGCAGTCACGATCGTTGAGCACCTCTTCCAGCCAGCGGATGGTGTTGATGTCCAGGTTGTTGGTCGGTTCGTCGAGCAGCAGGATATCGGGGCTGGAGAAGAGGGCCTGGGCCAGCAGCACCCGCAGTTTCCAACCGGGAGCGACGGCACTCATGGGGCCGTTGTGTTGCTCGAGGGGGATACCGGCGCCAAGCAGCAGCTCGCCGGCACGGGCTTCGGCGGTGTAGCCGTCGTACTCGGCGACCTTGCCCTCGAGCTCCGCGGCACGCATATAGTCGTCGTCGGTGGCCTCGAGGTTGGCATAGATGGCATCGCGCTCGGCGATGGCCGCCCACAACTCGGCATGGCCCATCATGACCACGTCCAGCACGCGCATCTCTTCATAGGCGAACTGGTCCTGGCGCAGCTTACCGATCCGCTCGTTGACATCCAGGCTGACGTTGCCGCCGGAGGGCTCGAGATCGCCGCCGAGGATCTTCATGAAGGTGGACTTGCCACAGCCGTTGGCACCGATGAGGCCGTAACGGTTGCCTTCGCCAAACTTGATGCTGATGTTCTCGAACAGCGGCTTGGCGCCGAACTGCATGGTGATGTTGTTGCAGGAAAGCACTTGGATGTCCCGGTTAATTGCAAAGGGGCCAGATTATGCCACAAACGGGCGCCGTTTTTTAGCCAATTTGTGAGCGACCTCCTTGCATTGTCCATAAAAAAACGCCGGCACGGAGCCGGCGTTGGCATGCGGTGGTGAAACTCAGTGGGAGGCGGCCTTGGCGGCGCCGATACCGGTCTGGGAGCGCACAAATTGCGGGAAGAACTTGGCGTGCTCCTCGGCGGCATTGCTCGACTTGTCGGTGACCGAGAAGAACCAGATCCCGGCGAAGGCAATGGCCATGGAGAACAGCGCCGGATACTCGTAGGGGAAGATAGCCTGGGCGTGGCCCAACACCTTCACCCACACGGTTGGGCCCAGCACCATCAGGGTGACGGCGGAGCCCAGCCCCAGCCAGCCGCCGTAGACGGCACCGCGGGTGGTCAGGCGTGACCAGAACATGGAGAGGAACAGCACCGGGAAGTTGCAGCTGGCGGCGATGGAGAAGGCCAGCCCCACCATGAAGGCGATGTTCTGCTTCTCAAACAGGATGCCCAGACCCATGGCGACCAGACCCAGGACGAGCGTGGTCATCTTGGAGATGCGCAGCTCATCTTGCTCGTTGGCCTTGCCCTTCATCAAGACGCTGGCATAGAGGTCGTGGGAGACGGCGGAGGCACCGGCCAGGGTCAGACCGGCCACCACGGCGAGGATGGTGGCGAAGGCGACGGCAGAGATAAAGCCGAGGAACAGGCTGCCCCCCACCGCATCGGCCAGGTGGACCGCGGCCATGTTATTGCCGCCTATCAGGGCACCGGCCGCATCCTTGAAGGTCGGGTTGGTGCTCACCAGCAGGATGGCGCCAAAGCCGATGATAAAGGTGAGGATGTAGAAGTAGCCGATGAAGCCGGTGGCGTAGAAGACCGACTTGCGGGCCTCTTTGGCATCACCCACGGTGAAAAAGCGCATCAGGATATGGGGCAGGCCGGCGGTACCGAACATCAGGGCAAGGCCGAGGGAGATGGCACTGATGGGGTCGGAGACCAGACCGCCCGGGCTCATGATGGCGGTACCGTTGGCGTGCACCTTGACCGCCTCGGAGAACAGGGCGCTGACGTCATAGTTGACCGATTTCATCACCATCAGAGCCATGAAGCTGGCACCCGAGAGCAGCAGCACCGCCTTGATGATCTGCACCCAGGTGGTGGCCAGCATGCCGCCAAACAGCACGTAGAGCACCATCAGGATGCCGACCAGCACCACGGCCACATGGTAGCTCAGGCCAAACAGGAGCTCGATAAGCTTGCCGGCGCCGACCATCTGGGCGATGAGGTAGAGGGCCACCACCACCAGAGAGCCGCTGGCGGAGAGGGTGCGCACCTCGGTCTGTTTGAGGCGGTAGGAGGCGACGTCGGCGAAGGTGTACTTGCCGAGGTTGCGAAGCCGCTCTGCAATCAGGAACAGGATGATGGGCCAGCCGACCAGAAAGCCGATGGAGTAGATGAGGCCGTCATAGCCCGAGGTGTAGACTAGGGCCGAGATGCCGAGGAAGGAGGCGGCGGACATATAGTCGCCGGCGATGGCCAGGCCATTTTGAAAGCCGGTGATGCGCCCGCCGGCGGCGTAATAGTCGGCGGCGGAGCGGTTACGCTTGGCGGCCCACCAGGTAATCATCAGGGTACCGGCCACGAAGGCGAGGAACATGACGATGGCAGCCAGATTGAGGGGCTGGCGCTGGACCTCTCCCTCGATGGCGCCGGCGGCGAACAGGGTGGGGGAGGCCAGCAGGCCCGCCAGCAGGATCAGGTGACGCTTCATTGCTGTGCTCCCTTGAGAACTTTCTGGTTCAACTCGTCGAACTCGCCGTTGGCCTTCACCACATAGATGCCGGTCAGCACAAAGGCCGACAGGATGAGGCCGATCCCGACCGGGATGCCGCGGGTGATGGTCGAGCCTTCCGAGAGGGGAGTGCCCAGCCAGGAGGGGGCGAAGGCGATAAGCAGAATGAAGGCCAGATAGAGGCCGAGCATGATGGCAGAGAGCAGCCAGGCGAAGCGCTGGCGGCGGCTCACCAGGAGCTTGAAGTGCGGATCCTGCTGGATGCGCTGGTAGAGTTGTTCATCCATTTCCCTGTTCTCCATATTGTCTGTGCACCAGTCCGGCGAACGCCGCACTTGTTATCAGAATGTGAATTCAACGGGCTGTTCCCACAATTAGACTTTGGGATAATCCGGGGCGGGGCCGAGGCGCAGGCGCAGGAAGAGCAGGGCGGCGGTGAGGGCATCATTGAGGGCGTCATGGGCCTCGAGGCGTGGCAGGTCGAGGTGCCGACAGAGCGTCGACAGGCGCAGGTCCAGGTGGCTGCCAGGCAGGTGGCGGCTGACCGCATCGTAGTAGAGTCGGCTCACCTCTGTGGTCTGGTGGGGCAGCGTCAGGCCCCAGAGCCGGTGACAGTGACGTGAGAGGATACGAAAGTCGTAGTCGATGTGATAGCCCACCAGGGGGGAGGAGCCGATAAAGGCGAGCAGCCGGCCCAGTGCCTCTTCGAGCGGGAGGCCATCGACCAGATCCTGATGGCGCAGGCCGTGGATCACGATGGAGCTCCCGTCCAGGCTGGTCGGGGGACGAATCTTCAGCGAGAGCGCCTCGCCCAGCAGCAGACGATCGCGCCGGATACGCACCGCCCCTATGGCCACTATCTCGGCCTTGGTCGGATCCAGGCTGGTGGTTTCCAGATCCAGGGCAACCCACTCGTCGACAGGGGGCGGCTCAAACAGGGGGGCGAAGGGCCCTCCTGTAAAGGTGCGTCCCAACCAGCGGCGGCGAAGGCTCATCAACATCACTGGCGCACCCGAAAGTGCAGGGCGAGCCACTGCTGAAACTTCTTGACCAGGTGCAGGCTGTGGCGCAGCAGATCCCGCTCGGCACTGGTGAGGCTCTCCACCGCCACTCTGCTCTCCCCCCGCTCGAGCTGGCTGCGCAGGCGCAGTCTCATGAGGAGGCGAAAGGCCTCACCCAGATTGCTCCCATATTCCCGGCTCAGGCGGCCGGAATCGATCAGTGCCTCTATTCGCTCGAGGGTCGAGGTCGCTGCGATCCCGGCCTCCAGGGCCAGCAGGCGGCAACCGTGGACCAGGGCGAAGAGGCCACCTCGCTTGATATCGAGCCCCTCAGGTTCGCGCTCGAGGCGGCCAAACAGGGTGAGCGGCGTATGGAAAGCCACGGCGGCGCGGGCCATCTCGGCGAGGATGTCGGTGCGCTCGGCAAGCGACTCACGCAGGTAGGTGGCGATGGGAGGCAGGAGTGCCGGGTTACCGGCCACTGGGTGGGCATCGGCCAGGGTCGAGAGCCAGAGCAGATCCCGCTCATCGGCGCGGATCAGGGCGTGGTCGATGGCCTGCTGCCACTGATGTGGCGTCTTGACCCAATCGGGGTTGGTGACCATCACATGACCCGGGCAGAGGGGGTAGCCCAGTTTCACCAGCAAGGCATTGAAGCGGGCCAGATCGGCCTCGCGATCCGGCCACGCCAGTGCTTCGGTGAGGATCAGTGCGTTGTCCTGATCGGTCTTTTGCACCTGCTCACCGCGCCCCTCGGATCCCAGCGCCAGCAAACAGAGGTGAGGGTGCAGGTGGGCAGGCAGGGTCAGCTCGAAGGCCTTGGCGATAAGCTGCTCGTTGACCGCCGACATCAGGCGCAGCAGGAAGGCGGTGTGAATGCCCTGGGCAAACAGGTTGGCGGCCAGGCGACCCTGCTCGCGGGCCACCTCCTCCAACGCCTGTTCACAGCCGGCGCGGTGGATGCGCAGGGTCAGCACATGGGAGTGGGTCGAAAAGAGGCCGAGCACCCGGCTCAGGTGGAGGGTGCCGAGGATCGTTTCTCCCCGGGTGATCACCACCCGTTTGACCCGCAGCCGGGTCATCTGGATCAGTGCATCGAAGAGGTAATCCCCCTCCGCCAGGGCGACCAAAGGCATGGGGAGCGGCGGCAGACGACCCAGTGGGCTCTCCGGGGTGAGATCCTGCAGGACCAGGGCGTGGAGCAGGGTTGTGCGGGTGGCCAGCTGCCAGGGGCCTTGCCCGTCTCGCCACAGCAGGCAGTCACTGCCAGCCTCGGCCATGGCTCGGGTTGCCTCGGCCAGGGTATGAGAAGGGGTGAGGATGAGGGGAGGCTGCAACTGATCGGCGCTGATACGGGTGAGCAGAAACTCGGAGAGATTCTGCTGACCAGGCTCGGCGTGGCGCTCGAGCCCTTGCTGGCGCTCGAGGAGAGAGCCACGAAAATAGCGCTCGAAGTGGCGGCTCTCCTCACACAGGGTGAGGAAGAGAGGGCGGGGAATGAGCAGGCAGAGGCACTCCTCCAGGGCGGTGAAGCGATGACGCACCCGCCCGTCAAATTGGGCGCGGATGTCGAACGCGTCGTCCGCCCCATAGTCGGTGAAGTGGGTATGGCCATCCGGGCTGCGCTCCTCGACGCTCCCCTTGACGATGACCAAGACGCCCTCGGGTTCGCTGTCGGGTTCCAGAAGCACCTGATGGGCTCGCACATAGATGAGTTGCAAGGCCGCTTGCAGGCGCCCTTGTTGTGCACTGGAGAGCCTGTCGAAAGGGGGGCGGCTCAAGTGAAATAGCTGGCTCATGCCGGCTCCTTTTGGGGATGAGCGCTCAGTGTGGCAGGGGGCCGGCGGGGTGGCCACTGGACTTTGGTCGAGATCTGTTCAAGGTCTTCACAAGAGATTAACATGTGGTCTGACCTGTCTGGAGCAAACAAGGAGGGTGTGATGGCCAGCGAGCGGGTAAGGTGCCGTATCGAGGAGGGGGTAGCCCGGGTGACCTTGAGTCGTCCCGACAAGCTTAACGCCCTCGACCGGCCCATGTTTGACGCGATCGCCACCGTGCTGGCGCGTCTACGGGAGGAGAAGGGGCTGCGCGCCGTCATCCTGGAGGGGGAGGGGCGGGCCTTTTGTGCCGGACTCGATGTGAAGTCCATGCTCAAGAGCCCTCTGGCGGCGGTCGAGATCCTCAAGCGGGAGGCCGATGCGGCGACCAACCTGGCCCAGGAGGTAGCCTATGGCTGGCGAGCCTTGCCGGTGCCGGTCATCGCGGTGACGCGTGGCGTCTGCTTTGGTGGCGGGTTGCAGATTGCCCTCGGCGCCGATTTTCGTTTCACCACTCCAGAGTGCCGCTTCTCGGTGATGGAGATAAAATGGGGCATCATCCCCGACATGAGTGGTGCCGCTACCCTGCGCACACTGGTCGGAGTCGATCGCGCCATGGAGTTGGCGATGACGGGCCGTGAATTTCTGGCGCCCGAGGCGAGTGAACTGGGGTTGGTGAGTCGGGTATGCGAGGATCCGGGGGCAGAGGCCGAGGCGTTTGTCCGCACCTTGCTTGCCAAGTCGCCCGATGCGCTGGCCGGGATCAAGCAGCTCTATCACAAGGCCTGGGCCCTGTCGGATGCCGAGGTGATGCAGGAGGAGACCCGGCTGCAAAAGCAGATCCTGGGGCGTCCCAATCAGTGGAAGGCGACGCTGGGGTCACTCTTTGGCCTGCGCCTGCCCTTTGGCCCCAACCGCTTGAAGGGGTGAAAAAAAACCATAAAAAATGGCAGCCGAGGCTGCCATTGATGTATTTGTAAGATGCTGTTAAATATGGATTTTATATTTCATGTGTCCACATTGTGACCACGCTTTCCAGATGTGAGCACTCTGGCAACTCTGCTAGTTCTACCCCGAGTACTACACTCATCGGTGAGTGTCTTCTCCGTTCAGTTGGGTCATGCTCTTAGGCCAACACTGTTGGTGGTGTCTGACTTGATTCGTCAGTTATTGACGGAGTTTGCCTAGGTCTGTGAGGGAATTCTAATTTCAATATCTTGCTATTGACGTGAGGCGAGATTGTTCATAAGTTAGCCCCCTCATTGGATTCACTTGGGTTTTATTGATGGGCAACGCAGCAAAGGTCGGCGACATCGGTACAGATCATGACGGCTTTCGACCGACAAAAGTGACCGCCGGTTCTCCAGATGTGTTTATAGATGGTCTGCCAGCGGCAAGAGTTGGCGATCCCCTTGAACCTCATGACAAGCCAAATAATCCACCTCATCCCAGAGAGATTGCTGCGGGTTCAAGCAGTGTTTTTGTGAATGGAAAACCACTTGCCTTCACTGGTAAAGGGATATCTTGTGGAGGCGTAATCATTGGGGGAGGCACAGTCACGGTCGGTGACTCTGGGCCAGAAGGTAGCTCATCAATTACTTCCCTGTTTCCAAGCACAAAATGGATTGGCTTCACCATGCCTGCAATGTTTGATTACGCAGGTGTTAAGTGTCTGGCTACCTTGGACGATGGTTCTGTGGTTCAAGGGCAGTTTAATCAACAGAATGAAGTGATGTTTTCGTCGATCTCGGGTGCTACGTGCGTGAAGCTAGAAGTTGAGAGCTTTGAGCGTGAACAAATTGGCCAGAGTCTAACGGAAGTTCTACTTGGTAAAATCATCGGGTAATGGTGTATGGCATACGCTCAAATAGACGGTAACTTCTCGGCAAAGCAGCAACATCCAGTTGAAGACCCGGTATTAAGCAAGGCCTTGGCCGCGTTTGAAGGGGCTGCGATTAAATTCTCTACTGATGCAATCAGTGATGCGAATGTCAGAAGCAGTTACACCTCGAACATTAAGCGGGTAGTTACCGAAGTCAAACAACTGGCTGCTGCGAAGAAAATAACTGTAAAAGAAGGCGCTGAGTTTTGCTACGAGATGCGGAACCAGATCATGGCTGAACATAGAAAGTACACTTCAGCCCAAGGGTTGGCATTGGCTGAACGTCATAAAAAAACGCCGCCCTCTTTGGATCAACTGTTTGATAAGTATGCAAAGAAGAAATTTGGTAAAGATTTTAAGAGCCTGTCAGCCCAGCAGAAAGGGGCGATTCATTACGAGATCATTGAGTCATCCGCCCGTGACAACCCTAAGTTCACTACTGCAAATCGGCGTCTCAAGATTCTTGGCAAGGTTGGAGTTATCGTAACGGCTGCATTGGCTACCCATGCAGTCTTGAATGCAGATAACAAACCTAAAGAAGCGGTAAAGCAGGGGATGCAGATAGGCGGTGGTGTTGCCGGCGGGTGGTTAGCCGGTTTAGCAGTATCTTCGGTTTGTGGTCCTGGAGCGCCTTTTTGTGCAATTGCTCTGGTTCTATTAGGTAGCATTGCAGGTGGTGTGGCGGGCTCTGCTGTCGTAGATAGTCTTGATGATGAGATAGAGGAATTTACCCGTTGGCAGATCAACTGACAGATAAAGATTTATGCGAAGCCTTATCAGATATCTTCGTTGATAACGAAGTAGACTACGAATATATCGCTTCAGTTGCCAGAAACTTTCCTCTGAAGCATGTGGAGTCTGTTTTGTTTGAATGGGTTGCACCTGTTTGTTATACGAATGCTCTTTCACCAGTTCCTCCTATCTGGTCTGGTTTTGAGAGCGAAGCTTTGTGGCGTGATATCCAAGAGCTCATAGCTAAAGAGAAGAGTGCTGGTTTGGTTAGAAAGGGAATGGCCAACATTAGGCAGCGCTACCTTAGAAAGGAGTATGCTGATGAATGGCGCAAGTTATCGGCTTTGCTGAGCCAAGAGAGATAAAATTGCGGTAGAGGTGTTGTAGGGTTAGATGTGCCTATGTGATCTGTAATGAAGTTTTCAGATCCACCCACAACACCACTAACCAACTGAAATAAATAAAATTTTTATAAAATTGCACAATCCGGCAGATCCTCCTCGACAATCCAAATTCTCACGAAAAACAGAGGCATCCTAATAAAATCAAATATTTACTCTTCCATTGTTGCTGGACGGACCTCCGCCAAACTGCAAATCCCTGCAATTTCTTTCGATCCTTTCAGATCCTCGCTAAGCCGCAGATCCTTTATCTGGCGCGGTCTGGCCATATGGTTTTGCGGTAATCCACTTTTGCAAAATTTTTTCCGATGCAACGCGCAGGCGGGAGCGGAAGAGCGCGGATTCCGTGAGTGCGTGGCGTCCGTGGTGTCTTTTGTTACAGGAGGGAGCTGGTGAAGGTGCACTTTACCTGTGAGCACTTTATGATGCGTCGGCGGCTCGGTGTGCCTGCCTAACGGCGCTTCCCTGGCACTGCGCAAGTGCACCGCAGCAATGCAAGAAGGCCCCACACCGTGGGGCCTTCGTCATTCGTAGCGAGTTACTCGATGATGGGGGCGAGTTGGCTGGCGAGCTGCTTGGCTTGTTGCCCCTGGGCTGCCATGGTGGCCCCGTTTCCTGGGGCAGGCCCGCTGCCATGGGTATGGCTTGAGGTTGCAGTGGCCAGTTGCTCCACCACGTTCATCAGCTGCAGCAGTAGCCGGAAGATATTCACCCCCTCCGTCCCCATCCACGAACGGGGCGCCTCGAAGTGCTGCAGTTCGCCAGCAACAGCCCGGCGCAGTTGGCCCACCACCTCCACCAGATCGCCGGCAGTGGTCTGGCTCATGTTGCCAAGGCAGCCCAGAACCAGGTCATCCCCGGCCAGCAGCTCGATGGCGCCCAGGGCCTCTACCTGCTTGATGCCGTCCACCGCCTCAATGCTGTGCTGACCCACCTGCAGGCGATGGCTGCCAAACTCGCCCTGGTATGCATCGGCCACCCTGCGCATGGTGTGGGCCTCATCGTGCTGATCCCGGTCAGTGAGGCGGTGCTGGTTGCCCACCTGGTCGGTGCGCAGCTGTACCTCGGCCCGCTGCTGCTGCAGCTGTTCACCTGGGGCAATATCGGGTAGCGGCCACTCGGTGCCCAGTATGGTGCGAATGAAGGGGCGATCGGCGCGGCCGAAGGCAAACCCCAGCTCGACCAGGCTTCCCACGTTGGGGAACTGCAGCAGCCCCTGCTCGGCTCCGCCGAACATGACGGGCAGCGGGACGGCGCGATAGAGCGGGGCTGCGTTGTCTGGCTCGCCATCCTCGCCCAGGAGTTGCACGTCCACCGCATAGCGGGGGCGATAAGGGTCATTGAGTTGGCCAGCGGCGGCCCTGTCGCTGATGGCCTCGACTCGCCCGAACTTGGGCAGGTGCATCTTGTCGGCCAATTCGGGGAACTCTCGCTCGAGTTTGCGCCGCTCGGTGCTCTGGGTCGGCTGACCCTGGCTGGCCAGGGTCAGGCTCATCTGATCGCCGGCCAGGCGTACCCGGGTCACCCGCTGGCCATTGAGCATGGCGCCGGGCCGGATAGAGGGCACCGGTGAGAGGGTGAGGGTGTCGCCGGTCTGTTTGGATGACCAGCTTGCATCCAGAGTGACCGCCCTATTGTGCCAACGGCTGTGGGCATGGCTGCCCACATAGATGGCGCCGTCGGGTTGTTGGTACCAGCAGAAATCCGGCACGGCAAAGGCGCGGCCGGCATTCTCCAGCAACTGGTAGCCGGTGCCGGCACTGGTGAAGTTGGGGATGGGGCTATCGGTGTAATCGGTGCCCTCGGGTAGCAGGAAGGTAAGGCCGCTTTGGCTGGCCAACCAGTCGAGCAGGCCGCGCAGGGTGGCGTGCTGCTGGCTGACCGGGAAACGCTTGGCGAGCAGGCCGGCGAGCTCGCGCACCATCAGGCGAGTAGCGCCGCTGTCCGCTGGCGCTGTGGTTTCGACATAGCCCACAAACCAGCGGCGCAGATCGCCGTTGTAGCCGAGATCAACAGTCACCACCTGGTTGGGTTTGGCACTGCCCCCAATCACCAGGGCGGCACGACCACCGGCCGAGAGATCGAGCACCATATCATGGCTCACCAGGTGGACGGGCTGGCCACTGATGGCGGCCTGGGTGGTCAGCTTCATCCGAGCGCCTCATCCATGGGTTTGAGTACGTTACGCTCGAACCAGCTTAGGTCCTGGCTGCCGGTCGGTGTTTGGGTCTGCCCGTTGGCGGGAGAACTGGCGCGCGTGTTGTCGGTGTGCTGTCCCACTTTCGGCACGGGCTGTTTTTTACGCTGCTCTTTTTTCTCCGGTACCGAGTTGTGTTCGCGCAAGGTGAACTGTACCTGCCAGGCCAGCAGTCCCTCCTGTTCGCTGGCGGTGATGCGCCCGGTGAATTTTGCCTGGCGCACCTTGATGGTTTTGGCCAGCAGTGATCCCACCCGGTAGATGTGGCGCTGGTCGCCATCCCCCTTGGCATCGGCCAGCTCAAAGAGGCGGGCCAGGTTGCGCTCATCCTTGAAAGGGATAAGGCCCATCACATCCAGCTCTTTGGCCTTAGCGCCCTGCTCCGCACTACTGGTCGAGCTGGTTTGTCCGCTCTGGTCCTTATCCTGAAACTGCATCGATGCGGTGATGCGCAGGGACTGCATGACGACGGGCTCGCCGTCCAGGGTCAGCATGGTGGTGCTCATGGGGTCAACTCCTGCCAGAAGGTGAGTGGGGAGGGAGAGAGGAGCAGGGCGCCGGTGGTCATGCTCATGGCTCCCGGTGGGGCTGACTGGGCCAGTGAGCTGGCCAGTGTGGCCGGATCACCATGGCCGTGCCAGTGCCACAGCTGCCCCTGCAGCGATGCCAGTGCCTTGAGTTGTGTGGCCAGGGTGTCTAGATGTGCGCTTCGTCGCTGCGCCAGCGCGGCCAGGCGCTCAATCGGAGATAAGGCATCGGCGGCCAGGCTCTCGAGCTGGGCCAGTTGGGCCCCGACCAACCGGCGGCCACGCCTGAGCGGATCCCAGGTCAGAGGCTCTTTGGGTGCCCAGAGTGGCGTCGCGGGGGCTGCCAGGGTTGCCATGGTGTCGTTGTCGGCCTGCAAGCGGCGCAACAGGGCGCACCAAGCAGGCAGCGGGAGAAGCTGGCAAAGGGGAGTCAGTGCGCTGGCCAACTCTGCGGCATTGTTGCCTGCGACCAACCAGGCCACCGCGTAGAGGGCCCCCTGTGGGCGGAGTGGGTCGGCGCCGTCGCGAAGTTTGGCGGCCAGTACGTTGACCGCCTGCTCGGCAGAGAGGGTCCACTGCTCGCCCTGGCGCTGCCCCACCCTGTGCATAAAGGGCGTAACGGTCAGATGATGGCCATGGGCCAACAACTGATCCAGTTCGCTGCGCAGGGCCTGCAAGGCGGAAGCTGGCTCGCTGAGTGGGTGGCGACGGTAACCGGCTCGCCCTGTGATGGCGCCCAGGCGATCGGTGGCAGCATGGCTTTCGCTCGGAATGGCCGTGGCCACCGAGCTGGCGTTCGTACTGATCCTGTTGAGACTGGCCGGCAGGGTCAGCGGGGAGTAGCGCCAGTTCATTGCGGCGCCTCTGGCAAAGTAACCTGGTTGGGCCATCCCTCGCTTTGTGGCAGCCGCATGAGAGCTACCCGGTAATGTCGCCACGCTGTGAGTTGGGCTTTCTCGCTCTCGCTGATGATGCCCAGCGTGTCGGCATCTTCCAGCGGAGCCATGACTGCCGTCGCCCGTTTAAGTGCGTCATTCAGGCGGGCCTGTTGCTGCGCTTCGGTTGGAGGAGGCGGGGAGATCACGGTGATATCGCCAAACTCACCAAAGACGGCGCGGCTGTAGAGCTCGCGCCCGTGCCGCTCGGCATCGTCCCGCCTGGCGGTGAACTCTACGACCTGCTCCAGGTGGCTGAATCGTACATCCAGGGTGATGGAATCCTCATCGCCAGCGAGGTGGCGCGGGTTGGCGGCAGTGATAACTTCGATGGTATCCATGTGTTCTCCTATGCAACCCTAAACCAGAGTGTTTTGCTGCCCGTCCAATCTGTTTCGCCTGCTGTATTTAGCTTGGCTCTGCCTAAGCACTTCCATGTTCCTGG
Source organism: Aeromonas sp. R6-2 (assembly GCF_040908155.1). NCBI lineage: Bacteria > Pseudomonadati > Pseudomonadota > Gammaproteobacteria > Aeromonadales > Aeromonadaceae > Aeromonas > Aeromonas sp. R6-2. The sequence goes on from NZ_JBFODE010000038.1 coordinate 66,236, forward strand.
GAGTGCTATGTCCTGCAGATCATCCCAATCCCAGTCGACGGCACATGGGCGCAGTGAGGAGCCTGCCATCAGCCCTCCAATGCCAAGGTCACCAACGAGACTGGGGTGTATTTGCGCAAACACATAGGTGCCAACTTGCCCCCAGCCTCCGGCAACGATGTCCTGGTTGCCTTGGGCGGCAGTGTGAACATGGGTGTAATTAGGCTCCCGGTGGGGGCTGTAGACTCGTTGCCCTGCGTCGTGAACCCCTGCCGCGTGAAGTGCTCCAGGGACGTGGAGCTCACCGGTATAGGTGAATTGGAAAGTGGCTAATGGGTGACCATGGGCGCTACTTTCACCCGACCGCACCATCAGGATCCCATGTCCCCAAGCCCCACCCTGCCGAAGGATCCCCAGTTCCACCTGGGTGGTGTAGCCCTGGCCAGCAACCAGGTTTTTGCCCCTGACGATGGGGTAATAATCCGAGCCGCCCGCTACAGCTCCGAAGTCGACATGGAATGGCGCTTTTGTGGCCCATTGGTCTGCGTAGGCATGGGAGTTATTGGCGGCCCACTGGGCACCTTCCAGAGAGAAGCGGCCCGGGTTGAGTTGTGCCAGCGTTTGAACCCATCCACCCCCACCATTTGTGATCCACCACTGGATTGAACCATCGTCGCCCATCGTCATGGCGCGGGCGTGCTTGCCGGGGATGTGCATCTCAAACATCGGCCAGGTGCTGCCCTTGGTCTGAATGCGGGTGCTCTCTGAGTGCCAAAGCTGCCGCCAGCCCTTGAACGTACCGTTTTCGACGGCAGCAAAGCCGAGTTCGGTCCCGCTAAAGTCGAGACCAATCATGCCGTTGTAGCCGCCTGCGTTGGCGTGCGCGATGTTCCAGTAATATTTCCAGGTGTGGGCACCAAAGGGCATGGCGTTGGCTGCCCCAACCGCATTGTAAAAGCCACTTTTATCGCGAAGGTCGGTGGCCACGTTCCCAACTGCAGCGGCATAGGTACCGAGACCGGCCGGCACATTGTCCAGATTTTCCCAGGTATGGCGGTGGCGCTTGGGGGCAAGTTCTGGCACCTCATCCAGATCGCCCCACTTGTGACGGTGGCTGCCGTCTTTGATCTCCACCGAGATGTTGACCCCCTGGGCGTCTTCCAGGATGCCCTTGCCGGTCACGTCCCCGGTCAGCTCGATGGTGCGCTTGCGGCGTACATCGGTCACCGAGCCGTCGGCGTTGATGATGGCCACCTTGGCCACATGATGCTGATAGCCGTTGCTGTCCAGGTAATCCACCATGTCAGGCACGCTCAGGGTCAGGGTGAAGTGATTCACCCAGGCATCGAGCAGGGAGCCCGCCCGGTAGATATCGAGCCAGAGCCCCACCGGCTTGGCCGAGGTGCTCGGGTCTACCTTGCGCACGTCTCCAAGTTCGGCGCGCAAGCCACCCACATAGGCCACCCCGGGTTGTACCTTGTACACACCGGCATCGTTGACCAGGTTAAAGCCGTTGCCGTAAAAGGCGGCCGGCCCGAAGAACTGCAAGGCCTGCAGGCGCAGATCGTCATCCATTCCGCGCAGGCGGGCGGCAAAGTCAATTTGCCAGGTACTGGCATCAACATGCGTCGCCGATGCGTCAGCGGCGCGGTCATATTCCATCAACAACGATTTGACCAGGGAGTTACCGGTCTGGCCGGTCGCCTCATCGGTCTTGAGCTTGGTTTCGCTGCCCTTATGCACCGCCATGGCCACCAGACCGGAGGCCTGGTTGATGAGGTAGATGGCATTGAAGCTGAAATCGCCGATCGTGGTGTCCATCACAATGGAGTAGGCCACCGCGTCGTTGTTGATGCGCCCGCGCTGATCGACTGCGTGGCGATGCACGATCTGATCCGGCGGTGGCAGGTCGATGGCCGGGCTGATGGGGGCATCGGGATCCAGCCCCGGGATATTGGCCAGCACCATCTCATCGAGCCGCACCGGGGTTTGCTCGGTCAGACACTGTTGCCAATAGCGTGAAAAGGCGTCGGTAATGATCTGGCTCATGATGTCCTCTTGAGTGATGCAACATGACTCTGGTGCGTCATGTCGATGCGGCCGTGCTGAAGCTGGCCGCGCTGTGGGTAGACCACCTGGAAGCGATAGCGGCGGCAGGTGCGGCCATAGTGGCGGATCAGGGCTTCCATCAGTTGCTGGTTGCCGGCGATCGCGCTGTCGGTGACCTCAATGGTGATCACGTCCCAGGGGGCGCCCGCCTGGCGTTCGTGCAGCTCGCACCAACCGATGCCCAAACGCTCGAAAATACGCTTGAAACCGGCCACTTCGCCGGCGTCCATGGCGTTGATGAAGGCGTACTTCACCCGGCGGCGGTAGAGCTCGAGGGGCTCGCCATCAAAGCGGCGGATGTCTCGCTCCCAAGCCAGCAGATCGAGCAGCTCCCGGCTGCAGGTGAGCGGGTCAACCACCTCGAGCGGTAGTAGGCACCAGCGGCGGATCCTGCGCCACAAGGCCATGATGCCGCGTGCCAGAAAGGCCGGCTCCTTGACCCCGTCGGCGATGGTCTGGCCATCCTCCCACCAGGGAGCATTCGCCTCCGGCAGAATCGGGGCCTGCAGGTCATGGGGATCACTCATGGAGCGTTACCTCAATGGCGTCCAGGCGGGGGATGGTGAGACCCGAGACGATGTCTGCCTCGGCGATGGTCATGCTGCGCAGGTGCGGCACGTCTTGGTGCAGCTCGGCGATGAGTCGAGACATCGAAAAACGGGTGCGAGGCCAGGTGCGGGTCATTAAGGGGAAGGCGTCCGACTCTCGAAAGGCGGCCCGGATCCGATCCCTGATGGCGTGCTCGGCGGCATGGCGCTCCTCCGGCTCCAGATTGGCCGCCAGCCACAGCGACAGGTGCAGGGTGTGGCGGGTTTCTGGCAAGGCCATCACGAAGAGGTCATCCCCATGGCCGTGATTGCCCAGGCGGCCCACATAGTCGTTCAATTGGGCCAACAGGGTGGGCGGGGTCGTGCCTACTTCCATCAGTAGATACGCATTGGCGGTGCCTGGGCCGCGGGGGGCATCGTGCTCAAAGAAGAGGTGATCCGGGCGAACCCCGGCCACACTGGCCAGCATGCCCCGGTATACCGCATCAATGTGATAGTTCCCCACCGCCGAGAACTGGTTCTGAATACGCAGAGCCAGACTGTCGTTCTCTTCATCGTCAGCGCCCGGCTGGGTGATCCAGTCGGTTGGGTTGCGCGCCGCAAGAATGCCGGTCACCGGCTCCGAGAGCAGGCAGAAGTAACCGGGGGCCAGATTCCAGGCTTTCCCCGGATGCTCGGCCTCACAGACCACCTTGGCAACCGCCTCCCCGGTGGGGCTGATAACCTGCTGGAGTGGTTTAACCCGGTACGCTACCCCGTTGATGCGCTCCGTGGTCACCCAGACATCACGCGGGATCACCACATCGGCCATCGGGTCGATCTTCACGAACTCGATCACGCCTCGGGTGGGTTGCGCCAGCTTGCGCTTGAGGTTCACATCCCAGGCCTTGAGGTCGAGATAGTAGCCAGTGGCTGTCGCCGTAAAGGCCTGGGGCAGGACATGGCCAGCGAGCAGAGTACGGATGAGCCAGAGGGCCGGGGTGATCACCACGGCGCGCACCAGGCGCCAGAACGGCGACACATCGCTGTCGTTGGAGATGAGGGAGCCGGCGGCCTCTACCTCCTTTTTCAGCTCGTTCTCCATGGCCTCGGCGGTGGTCGGGACACCACTGGCCGCCAGCAGGGCCATAAAATCGACGGTTGGGCGTTGCTTCACGCGGTTATCTCCACAGGTCCGAATTCATAGGTGGTAGCGGTGACCAGCAGCCGGTCGGGAGCCTCTTCGCGGATCTCGATGGTGCCCGGGATGAGTCGTTCATCGTTTTCAATCAGCAGCTCAATCTCGGTCATGACATCGGCGCGCAGGGTGGCACTGCGTTCGCCGACAAGCTTGCGGGCCAGCCCCGACTCCATGATCCGGTGCTTGATGTCTTGGCCGATGCTGTGGCGATCGGCTGTGAGGCGCGGCTGGCTGCCGGCATCCAGCACCCAGGCCCCGCCCTCGACCAGGATGTCGACGTATTTGGTCATCAGGGGGTCTCCAGCCAGGCGTTTTCGGCCATCTGCTCGGGGGTCATGGGCTGCTGGCTGTGCAGGTGCACCTCGCCAATTTGCAGGCTCTTGCCTGGTTTTTGGTTGGCGGCGCTGGCGCGGGCGTTGGCCTGCACCAGTTGCTGGCCCAGCCCACCCGGCGGGGTGAGGGTTGTTGACGCTTCCCGGTAGCGCGCAATGGGGGCGGTCACCGTTGCCGGGGGAGGAGCAATACTCAGACGCCCGCCCAGGTCGATATTGACCCCCGGGATGGTGTTGAGCAGATCGATCAGGCCCTGCACCGCATCACCGAGCAGTTGGAACGGGCTCAGGTTACCGAGCACGCCGAGAAAGGCATCCCACCCCTGGCCGAGGGTGTTGATCACCTGCTCCATGGCAGTGAACACGCCCCAGTCAGCCAGCACGGCCTTGAGATCGTCCCAGTAGTAGATTGCCGCCGCCACGGCGCCGATCAGCAGCACGATGCCGGCGATGATGAGGCCGATAGGGTTGGCGTACATGGCGATATTGACCGCCAGCATGATGGCCCGGAAGGTGATCAGGCCGGCCTTGAGCAGGTTGAGGGGGACCATGATGGCGCCAAGAGCGATGCCCCAGCCGAGGGTGGCCATCTTGGCGATGCCGGCTATCAGCATCCAGGTGCCGGTGACCATCCCCAGTCCCACGATGGCGAGCAGGGCATAGCTCACCACCTTGGTGAGGTTGGGGAAGAGCTGGGTCCAGCGCAGCACCACCATGGCCCCGTCGGCAAACACCCCGACCACGCCGTTGATGGCGGGCAGGATGGTGGAGAAGGCCGCCGCCCTGATGGCAAACCAGGCCTGCTCCACCCGTTGCCACTGGTCGGTCATGCTGGCCGCCATCTGCTCGGCCTTGCCCATGCCGTGGGTGTTGGCCAGGGCGTTGATGTTGCCGGCCAGGGCCTTGGTGTTGGTCATCAGCAGCTTGACCATGGCCACCGCCTCGTCGGAGCCAAAGGCTTTCTTGAGCTCGTCCCCCTCGGCGACGCTCAGGGTCTCGCCGTAGCGCTTCTTGAGCTGCTCCAGGATGTTCAGCACCGGCATCATGTTGCCGGCGGCGTCGGTGAACTGCAGGCCGAGCGCCTTCTGGGCATTGCCGACCCCGGCCAGGAAGGCCTTGAACCTGGTGCCCGCCTCGCCGCCGCTCATGGTGGCTTGCAGCTGACCGAGCACGGCGAACTGCTCATCCATCGAGACTCCGGCGGCGGTGGCGTTGGCCCCGATCGCGCCGAAGGCATCGGCCATTCCCTGGCCGGTGGTCTTGAACATCTGCACGGCCTGTGCGGTTTTGCCGGCCACGTCTTCGACCCAGTTGGCCTTGCCCATGGCGTTGGCCTGCTGCTCGAAGATGCCGTACAGGGTACCCATGTAGTTGGTGATGGTGGCGGTGTCGGCCTTGGTCGCCATGGCCAGCACGTCGGAAGCGCGGGCAAACGCGGGCAGCTCACCCCCTTCCAGCCCGGCGATCGCCGATTGGATATCGTAGGAGGCGCGCACCATGTCGACCGCCGAGCGGCCATAGTTGACCGAGGTGGTCAGCGCGGTCTGGCCGAGCTGCGCCAGGGTCTCCTTGGCCACCCCGAGCGAGGCCACTTCACCCAGGGCGCGGTCCAGCTCGATGGCCGGACCGAGCGCGGTCTGGATCGCCATGCCACCAGCGGCGACCGTGGTGGCGCCCATGGCCATGTTGGCCCACCCCTGGCGGCCGGACCGGCTCACCTCATCCATCTGGCGCTGGATGCCGGCGAGGGGGCGGGTCACCTGGTCAACCAGGGCCACCTGCATCATCAGTTTTTCCATCCAGGCCATCGGCGTTATCCGTTAAAGGCGTTCACAATGCCCTCGCGCACGGCATGGGCGAGGCGTTCTCTCTCGGCTTTGTCGAGCCACAGGGCGCGGGCGAGGCTGTCGGCGTCGTCCCCTTCGTGCGGCAGGTAGCGCCGGCGCAGGGCCAGCAACTGCTCGAGGGGGTTGCGCTCGATAGCCTCGGCGCGCGCGGTCAGTTTTTTACGCTGATCTCGAGCTGCGGGGCGAAATGCTCGTTAACCACGGCGGTCAGCTGCAGGGCGGTGCCCGGACGTTTGAGCAGTTCGGCGAGGGCCTCCTTGCTGCCCTGGGCCACGATCTTTTGCAGGTAGTTGTGCGCCGGGGCCACCTTGTCGCCGGGCAGCAGGTCGTTGATGTAACCGTTGTAAGCCACCATGGTCGGCTCGAAGGTGATCTCGGTACCGGCAACGGTCAGGGTGAGTTTGCTCATTGGGTGTTCTCCTCGGTGTTGATCCAGTGATTCAGGGCATTGATTTGCCGTTGGCAGCGGCGCAGGGCCAGCTGCAGGGTCGGGATAAAGCGCACGGCCTCGCCGTAGGTGGTCCCGGTAAAGTCAGGCTCCGGGCAGTGGGGCACCAGCGCCGCCGGGGGAAGGCGTGTCACCACCCGGGTTTGCACCCGCGCCGGTGGGCTTGAGCAGGCGCAGAGCGCCAGCAGGCAGAGGCTCACGGGCACAATTCGGGCGGCCCGCCGGCGGCGTGGCCAGGGCGCGTTCCAGTTCATCGCTGATGCTCCTGTTGTGTTGGTCGAGGGCGGCGAGCTCACCGCTCAGGGCGGCCAACTGCTGGCGCAAGGCCTGCTCGCGCTTGGGGTAGTCGGCCAGGGCCTGGGCTTGCAACTCGTTGGCGCGTTGCAGTGCGGCGATGGTGTCGTGGGCCGTTGCCAACTCCTTGGTGCGAGTCGAGAGGCGCTCGCCCTGAACGAAGAGGAGGGTGCCAATCAGCAGCCCGAGCAGGGTCGGCCACAGCTTGAACAAGGCGCTCATGCCAGCACCCCGCCGAACTCGACAAAGGTGGCCTGCAGGGTGGCGAACGTGTGCTCACGCTGGCCATAGCCGGCCCCCGGCAGGCTGGCCCAGATGTTGGCGCACTTGGCGATCGCCTCTTTCAGGCGGCCGGCCATCACGTCGGGCAGGGCCTTCTGCTCGCGGATCAGGGCAATGGCCCAGGTGTCTTGTGACTCGGGGCCAAAGTCGGGCAGCCCGAGCCGGTCGCGGTAGTGCGGCCAGTAGCGCGCCAGGAACTGATAGCGGCCGGCGGCGGTGCTGATGAGGCTGGCATTGACCTGTACCCGCACGTTGGGGTGGCTGGCGTAGCTCTTAAAGAAGCCGGCCGGATTGACCAACTTGTTATAGCCATCGTCACCCACGCCTCGGGTGCCTTCGGCAAAGGCGATCATGTCCAGGAACGCGGCCACCTGGGGGTGGCAGTGACTACGGGGCATCGTTACCTCCTTGGCGGCCGACGAGGTCCGCCGCTTTGTCGCGAATGATGTCGATACCGAGCAGCCCCACCATGCCGCCCACGAACGGGGTGGCGTCGGCAGGGATGCCAAGCAGGCGCACCCCGGTGGCGGCGGCCAGGGCAATCAGGCCACAGAGCAGGGTTTCGATCAGGCGCCGGCGCCCACTGCCGCCGTTGTAGGTGATACGCAAAAACGCGATAGCCAGCGCCAGCAGTGCCCCATAGACGGCGGGCCAGTTGTCCATCAGCCAGGCCAGCAAGGCGGCACCGATCATGGGGTCTTTGTTCGGCATGGGTTTCATGTCCTGTTCTCGTCGTTACCGGCGCAGGCGCTCGCGCCTGGTCTGGCAGGTGATACACAGGCGCACTCCGGGCACAGAGTGGCGGCGCCCCTCGGGGATCGGATCATCACACTCCTCGCACTCGGTCAGGCTCTCGCCATGCCGCCGGCTTTTGCCCACCTGGTTGGCGAGGGCCACGGTCAGCATGCGCTCGGCGTGGCGGTTGGCGCGGTCGATGTCGTCCATGGCGCCCCCTTAACCCAGCAGGTGGCGGGTGTCGTCCTTGGAGAGGTACGGCACGCCATCGATGTGGACAAAATCGGGGGAGGTCACCAGCCCCTTGATCTTGTGGGTGCCTTTCTTGCCGCCGGCCGGATCGATGTCGAGCACGTCGGAGAGCAGCAGCTTGACCCCGAAGGCCTCGATCTTCTGCGTCTCGGCGCCGGTGTCGGCGTAGAACAGCACATCGTCGGGCTCCATCCCGCGCCAGCTGCCGGCGCGGCGGGCTGCTTCCCCCAGCTGCTTGAAGTTCTTGGCGTCGAGCTCGAACTCGAGCTCGGCGCTCACCTCCCCATCGACGAAGCCGTCGGGAATGCCACGGGTCTTGGCCACTTCGGTGTTGTCGGTGATGGTGAGCGTGGCCTTTTCGACGTGGACCATGGCCCCCATCAGGCTGGTGTCGAAGTTGATGCCGGAAATGCGGCGGGTCATGGGTTAGCCCTCCCCGTTGTTGAGGCTCAAATCGAGCATGATGTTGATGGTGATCCCCTTGGGGCAGTCGACGGTGCGCACCACCACATACACAGAGACCAGGTTCTTTGATTGCCAACTGATGACGATGTCGCCGTCCTGGGGCGGCAGGATGTCCCCGGGGAACGGCTGGCCCGCGATGGTGGTGGCGCGGGCCATCTCGCGCAGGTCTTTGCCGAAATAGGTGATGGCGGCGGCGGTGCTGCCCGGGGTGGAGTTGAAGGCGCGATCGCCGATGCGGGCGATGGCGCGAACTCGCATCCGGCGGGCTACCTTGTAAGCCACCCGCAGGTTCTCGATCACCTGGTAGTCGCCGCCCTCGGCGTCCATGGTGCGGCCGTCGGCCCAGTAATAGCCGTCATAATCCGGGTACCACATGGGCACCGAGAGGCGGTTCTGCTCCAGGGTCTGCAGGGTGGCGAGCGGCAGCGCGACCCCGTCCTTGTCCTTGGGTTTGTTACCAAGCCCGACCAGGGCGCCGGTTTTGACCCGGGCCGGGGTGTCGGCAATGCTCACGGCGCGGTTACACAGGCGCCCGGCATAGATGCCGGCCAGGGTGGGCCAGAGCTGGGGGACCAGGGAGACCGACTCGGCGGCGATGCCATCTTGCAGGGCCACCACGGCGGCCTCATAGGCAGGCCAGTCTTGATCCCCTGCAATCCCCGGCAGTGCCAGCAGCAGGAACTGCCAGCGCCCCCACTTGGCGATCAGCTCCTGGTTGAGGGCGTGGGCTGCGGCGATGGCGTCTTTGTCCCATGCGTGGCCCAGCACCACGATCCCCTCAAAGGATTGGGTGAGCTGGGCAGCCCGGGCGGCATCCAGCCAGTTGCCATCGCTCGGCAGCACATAGGCGGCAGCGCTCCAGTTCTGGCCGGCGTTGTCGCGGGCAGCCGCCAGATTGCGCTTGAGTTCACTGTCTGCACTGCCCAGCAGGGCATCGAGATCGCTCTGGGTGTTGAGGGAGAGCAGCTTGCCGGTGTTGCTCGGCGCGCTACCGATAAACAGCAGGTGGCGCTCGACCTCGGTCACCGGTCCTTGCCGCTGGTTTAGGTTGTTGATCTGTACATGGGGCCACATGGCGTCAGGTCCTCATCTGGTCTTTCATTACGTCCCAGCCGTAGTTGATCCCCTGCAGGGCTCGGGCGAAGGCCTGCTGGCGCTGCCGGGCATTGGCGCCAAGGAAGGGGCGAGCCGGAAGGGTGATATCCCAGTCGCTCTTGGTGGGTTCATCCTTGAGTTTCTTGATCAGCAGCCCGGCCTGGGCGTAGTTGAGATGGGCGGTCATCCAGCCGAGCGAGGCGGCGCGATAGCGCCCCTTGCGCGCGCCCGGGCGTTTAAAGCCGAGCTCGCGTAGCTTGCGGGCCTGGGCGCGGGTGGCGGCCTTTTCCTTGCCGGCGCCGGCCGGCATCACCCGGGCGCGCTGGGCGGCGGTCACCTTGTAGGTGTGCCCCTGCTGATGGGCGGCGGCGACCACGCCCGGGTGCATGCCGTAGCGGCCGCCGCGAAAGCGGAGCTCGGCCACATCCTGGCGCTTGTCGCTGATGACAATCAGGCGGCGCAGTCCCTGCAGCATCTTGCGTTTGCCCCGCTTGCGCGGTGTCCAGGGCGTGCCGTTCCAGTCCTGTTGCCCACGGATGTTGCGGCTGGCCACCTTCTTGAGCTCGTTGGCGGCGCGCCACACCAAGCGCTTGCGCTGTTTGGCGGGCAGGGCCAGCAGCTTGAGCTGGTCCTGGCAGCGGCGGGTGTCGAGGGTGATGGTGATCATGCCTCGTCCCCCACGGTATGGGCCGGCGTGGCCCCCACCTGCAGCAGGGCCCGATCGGCCACCCAGATCTCATAGGGCATCACCGCCCAGCGCTGGCCGTTCCAGATCACCGGCCCCTGTGGGTCCGGCGAGAGGCGAAGCGGCTCGACAAACTCCACCTGCACCTCGAGATCGGCGCTGTGTTCGTCGTTCTCGGTGATGGCGAACTCGGGATCGGGCAGCTCGAAGGTGGCGCGATGGTCGTCGTGGTCTTGTAGCCAGGCGCAGACGGTGGCCAGTAGCACCGCCGGATCGCACTCCCGAAACGGCAGCCCTTCCAGGGTGTAGACGGCGCGATAGGTGAGCAGCGCCACATTGACCCCGGTGGGCCCCATGTTCTTGGGCTCAAGGCGCAGTTGGCCCTGCTCCATCCAGCTGTCGAGCAGGCGCTGGCACTTGGGGGGCAGCACGGCGATCAGCGCTTGGTGCAGTGCCTGCAGGTAGTAGCCCTGACTGCTCATAACAGGGCCACCCCGGCGCGGCGCTTGCCTTTGATGAGACGCACCAGCTGCTGGCTGATGGCGAGCAGGCTCTCGCGGGTGACCGGCTCGCGCTCGGCGGTGAGGTTGGCCACCTGGCGCTCGGTCACGCTGGCCGCCGCCGGCAGCAGCTCGCCGCGGGCCCGGGCGAACACAGCGCCCAGGTAATGCTCGGTCAGGGCGTTGTTGCCGCCCTCGATGGCCGGACCCGGCACGTCAGCGGCGCGGACAAATCCGAGCGCCTGCTGGCCGGCCTGGTAGGCATCGAGCTGCAGGTTGATCTGGCCGATGGCCGAGAGCAGGGCCGAGGCGATGGTTTGACGGTCCAGATCGGCCGGCTGGGCGCTGCGCCGCTCAAACTCGGCGACCACCACGTCGGGCCAAAAGCCGTTGTTGCTGATCTGCTGGTCGCTGTAGTCGAGCGGTTTACCGGTAAACATGCCTCGTCCTTATGTTGAAGTGGGGCCCCCCTGTGGCCACGGTTCGCAGGAGTCGGCGTGCCATCTGGCAGCCTATCCTCCCCGCCGGGGGGCGGCGGCACGGAGAGTCGGTTACTCCGAGAGCGCCCGCAGGCGCATGGCAATCTTGTGGCGCACGGTGCCCACGCCGATCTTGGCGTGGAGCTTTTCGGCCTCGGCCAGCCAGTGGTCGGCCTGCTCCAGCACGTTGCCGTCATTGACGGCGCTGGGCAGTGGCTTGCCCTCGCTATCGCGCAGCAGGTGCAGGCCGGCGGCCCGGAACCACTTGGCGGTAATGCGCTCGTTGAGGCGCCACTGGTTGCGTACCAGGTCGAACACCCGGGCGAACCAGGGATCGACGCTGTGGCCGTTGGTGCTCTGGGTCTCGGCCCACTCGAGCACGGTGTCGGCCACGAAGGTGGCCCAGTTGCGCTTGATGTTGGGCGGGGTCGGCTGGTGCTGCTCGATGGCGATCAGCGCCCAGGCGATCCCGGTATCGAAGTCGCCCACGTCGAAGGCCCAGATGATGAGCTGGGCAAACAGCTCATTGCGGTGCGCGATGCCGGCGGCCAGGTAGCGCTCCACGTAGGGGCGATACTTGGGCAGCAGCTCGCGGCGCTTCATCTCGATCCGATCGGCGATGCGCTCGTACTGGCGCAGGCGGGCGATGTCCTGCTCGAGCGCCAGCAGTTGCAGGTGCAGGCTGTCCCCCACGGCGCCGGTCGCCTGGCCGGTGATGGCCGTTTGCGTGATAGCGGCGGTCGCTTCATGGCGTAGCTTGTGGCGCAGCGCGGGGGAGAGCATGGCTTAGCCTCCTGTGCTTGCGGTCACGGGGGCGTCCGGGTCGGCGCCGAGCTCGATGTCGGCCTCTTCAAAGCCGCCATAGGCCTTGTATTCGCCGATGGCGTAGCCCTCCATGCGCCAGTACTGGTTCTCGAAGGCCTTGGCGTCCTGGTTATCGTCGGCCTTGCGCTTGCGGGTGCCGCGCTGGGTGTAGATGTGCAGGTTGTCCAGGGTGGTGACCACCATGCGCCGGCCCGGGAAGAAGGGCGGGATGTAGGCTTTGCGCCCGGCGATGGACTTGGCCAGCATCTGGGCGGCGATCTGCTCGCTCGGCTTGGTGGCCTCGCTGTAGAGCTTGGCTTGGGCGGCGGCGACCAGGTCGGTGCCGACCAGTACCACCAGGCGCGGGTCCTGTTGGAACAGGGGATCGATGGTGGTGTTGATGAGATCCGACGCCATCTCGTCCAAGGTTCGGTAATGACCGCGGCCATCCGGGTCGAAGTGGATCTTCTTGCCGGCGTCGGCCTTCACGATCTGGCTGCCGTCGTTCCAGGCACGGGCGAGCTGGTGCCAGCCCGTGTTCACGTCCTGGCCGAGGGGGTGTTTCTCGGCGTCGGTCGTCGGCTCGGCCGAAACCCCGTTCCAGCCGACCCGCAGCATGTCGAGGGCAAAGGCCTTGTTGGTGAACTCATTGACCAGGCGCATGAACTCGCCATCGCCACCGGCGTTGGCCCAGGTGCACAGGGTGGACCAGGGCAGCTGCGCGCAGGAGTCGGTTTCGGTCAGCTCGTAGGTGTTGCCACCCATACCGATGGCGCGTTTGAAGCGCCCGCCCGCCTTGCGGCCGGTGTAGAGGGCCCCGACGCCCACTTGCACCACCTGGCCCTTGATCTGGTCCACGTCCAGCACGGTGATGAGTTTCAGGAACTCGAGGGAATCGAGCAGGGCCTGGCGCAGGTTGCTCTCGACCGGGCCGGTGACCGAGAACTGTTTCGACAGCGCGGCCTCGGGGATGTTGTAGGCCTTGGCCAGCTGGCTGCAGTAGGTTTGCAGCGCGGCCATGGCGTGGGTGGTCAGGGTTTGGCTCACGGTGGGGGCTCCTTACACCAGGGTGATGTTGTCGTTGCCGCCCAGGGGGCTCGGGCGCTGACCCGGCTTTTCGGCGGAGAACTGCTCGATGGTCTGGGTGATGCCGTCGAGCTTGCTGGCCATGCCGGTCATGGCCTCGGTCAGTTGGCTGAACTGCTCGGCGGTCACCGCCTCGGTGGCGGCCGGCTTGGGCGCCGGTTTCTCTTGCTCGTCGGTGCCCTGGTTGCCGGCGGTGAACGTGGCGACGCTCTCGGCCAGGCTCTCGAATTTGCTGCCCAGGCCGTTAAGGGCCTCGGTCAGCTGGGTGAACTGTTCGGGTTTCATTGCCTCGTCCTCATCGTCGTGGCTGTGCGGGGGGGTCAAGGGGGCGAGCTCCTCGCCATGGTTGGCCAGCAGGCTGAACAACTTCTTGAGAAAGCCGCCCGGCTCCTTGGGCAGCGAGAAGCCGGACAAGTCCAGCGGCTCGCTGGTGCCGATGGCGTGGCCCTGGTGCTTGGTGCTGAACTTGAGCTGGGTGGTGCCGGTGCTGGCCGGCTGGTCGGTAACGCCGAGGCCGAGCAGGTAGGTGCGGCCGGTGTCGGCGAAGTTCTCGAAAGGCTCGATGGAGCAGAACTGATACTGGCCCACCTGGTTGTAATAGATGAGATCCCGGGTCGGGCTCAGGATGGCGAATAGCTTGAGCTTTCCGTCGACCTCTTCGGTCTTGAGTGCCTGCACCGTGCCAACCGCGGACCAGCGATCGTGATCGGGCCACAGCAGGGCGGTGTAAAAGCTCGGGTCGTAGGTCTCGGCCATATCGACCAGCCACTGGCGGGTGATATCGCGGCCATCGACGGCCTTGCCTTCTGTGGCGATGCACACCCAGCCGGTGCGCAATTGAGAGTCGTTGGGGGTGCTCATGGGGTGCTCGCCGCGCCTCATTGTTGTGAATGCGGGCTCAGGCTATCGGGGTGGGAGGGGCGTTTCATCCGGTTGCGTTCCGGGCAATTCGGATATCAGGGGTTATCCGAAGTCATCCGAACGAAAGCAGCCAAAGGGAGAGGGAGGGGCTCGTTAAGATGGCGCCGAGACGATAACCCGAGGACGCCATGGCTTACCCCGACGAGATCCGCACCGCCGCGCGCGGCCTTTACCTTAAGCGCTGGACCCCCCAGGAGATCAAGGAGGAGCTCGGGCTTAACAGCTGCCGCATCGTCTATTACTGGGCCGAGAAGTTCGGCTGGCGCGATCTGCTCACCGAGGAATCGGTGGAAGAGGCGATCAACCGGCGCCTGCAGGTGTTGATGCACCGGGAGAAGAAGACCCAAGGGGAGCAGGAGGAGCTCGATCGGCTCATCGAGCACCACGTCAAACTCAAAGAGAAGGCGCTGCGCTGGGCCGAGCGCCAGGCGGCATTAAGTGGCCGTGACGAAGGCGGCGAGCATACCCCACGGCGCGAGACGAGCGAGCGGGAAGCCGGCAAGAAGAAACCCCGCAAGGGGGGCAAGAACGACATCAGCCAGCTCACGGCGGCCGATTTCCAGCCCTGGGTAGACACCCTGTTTGGTTATCAGCGGCATGTGCGCCAGGCCAAAGACGATCCGGCACTGCCGCGCACCCGCAACATCCTCAAGAGCCGACAGATCGGGATGACCTATTACTTCTCGGGCGAGGCGCTCGAGGATGCGGTACTCACCGGCAACAACCAGATCTTCCTCTCGGCCACCAAGGTACAGGCCGAGGTGTTCCGCTCTTATATCCGCAAGATTGCCGCCACCTTCCTCGGCGTCACCCTCTCCAATGGCAACCCCATCACCTTGTCGAACGGGGCCGAGCTGCACTTTTGCTCCACCAACTCCGACAGCGCCCAGTCGCGCTCGGGCAACGTCTATATCGACGAGTATTTCTGGATTGGCGGCTTCGAGAAGCTGGCCGACGTGGCCTCGGCCATGGCGACCCAGAGCCACTTTCGCAAGACCTTCTTCTCGACCCCCTCGAGCAAGGCACACCCGGCCTATCGCTTCTGGAGCGGGGAGCGCTGGAAGGGGGACCGTCCGGCCCGCCAGGCGATCGACTTCCCGGGCGAGGAGGCGCTGCGCGACGGGGGGCGCGTCTGTCCGGACAAGCAGTGGCGCTACATCATCACGGTGGAAGACGCAGTGCGCATGGGATGCGACCGGATCAACATCGAGGAGCTGCGCGACGAGTACCCGGACGAGGTGTTTGATCGCCTCTTCATGTGCCGCTTCATTGATGATGCACTGTCGGTGTTCAAGTTCCAGCACATGGAGCGCGCCGGGGTCGACCCGAGTCGCTGGGGCGACTACAAGGGCGGCACCTCCCGCCCGTTTGGCCTGCGCGAAGTGTGGCTCGGCTATGACCCGAGCCGCACCCGGGACAACGCCACCCTGGTGGTGGTCGCCCCGCCCCTGGTCGAGGGGGAGCGCTTTCGCGTGCTCGAGCGCCACTACTGGCGGGGGCTTAATTTCCAGTACCAGGCGCAGGAGATCGAGCGCATCGCCGGCCGCTTCAATGTGACCTACCTCGGGGTGGACGTGTCGGGGATCGGGATGGGGGTCTATGACCTGCTCTCGGCCTCGCCCCTGTTCAAGGGCAAGCTGCGTCCCATTCACTACAGCGTCGAGACCAAGGGCGCCATGGTGCTCAAGCTCATCGACGTGGTCGAGGCCAACCGCATCGAGTGGGATGGTAGCGACCGGGATATCCCGGCGGCCTTCCTCGCCATCAAGCGCGGCACCACCGGCGGCGGCCAGATGACCTTCAAGGCCGGGCGCGACAACCTCACCGGCCACGCCGACGTGTTCTGGGCCGTGGCCCACGCCGTGGCGAACGAGCCACTCAACACATCCCGTAAACGCAAATCAACCTGGGCGGTGAGCCCAGCAAAGAGGGCTGCATGACCCGCAAGCATACCCCGGCGGCACCTGCTGCCATGACCCACAAACCGGCCGTGATGTTCTCGATGCCCGAGCCGGTCGACTCGACCGCCTGGATGACCGATTACACGGACGTGTTTTTGAACCCCTGGGGGGATTACTACCAGCCGCCCATCGATCGCAAGGGGCTGGCCAAGCTGACCCGCGCCAATGCCCACCACGGCGCCATCTTGATGGCCAGGCGCAACATGGTGTCGGGGCGCTTTGAAAGCGGCGGGGTGCCGCGCGCCACCATCGCGGCGTTCGTGCATAACTACCTGCAAAGCGGGGATGCGGCGCTGCTGAAACTGCGCAACCACTGGGGCCAGGTGGTGGGGCTCTATCCGCTCTCGAGCATCTACTTGCGCCGCCGGCCCCTGGGTGGCTTTGTGCTGCTGCAGCGCAATGGCCAGCACCTGGACTATGCCGAAGAAGATGTGATCTGGCTGGCCCAGTACGACCCCGAGCAGCAGGTCTATGGACTGCCCGACTACCTGGGTGGCCTGCAGTCGGCCCTGCTCAACCGGGACGCGACCCTGTTTCGGCGCCGCTACTTTCTCAACGGTGCCCACATGGGGTTTATCTTTTACACCTCGGATCCGAACATGGACGACGACACCGAGGCCGAGATGAAGGAGATGATCGCCGGCAGCCAGGGGGTGGGAAATTTCCGCTCCATGTTCGTCAACATCCCGGGCGGGGACAAGGATGCCATCAAGCTCATCCCGGTGGGCGACATCGCGACCAAGGACGAGTTTGCCGCCATCAAGGGGATCACCTCTCAGGACGTACTGACCGCGCACCGCTTCCCGGCGGCACTGGCCGGCATCATCCCGGCCAACGGCAGCGCCGGTCTGGGGGATCCTGAGAAGTACGATGCCACCTATACCCGCAACGAGGTGCTGCCCCTGTGCGAGCTGGTCACCGAGACCATAAACAGCAGCGGGATCCCGCGAGCGTTATGGGTCAGTTTCAGGCAGGAAATTGGCGGAGCTGTATAAACAAACAGTGTCTGTTTGGGTATGATACAAACATTGACGCTGTGCCGAGAAAGGGGGAGAGGATGCGCGTTTACTGCAAAGAGTGTGGCCAGCGAGGCCGCATTACCAAGACCAATCACCTGAGCGACAGCGTGGCCGATCTCTACTGCCAATGCACCGATGCCGAGTGCGGCCACAGCTGGGTGGCCACCCTGTCGTTCAACCACACTTTGAGCCCTTCGGCCCGAACTTCCAACCAGTTGGCGATGATACTGACTCGAGGGTTAAGCCCAGAGGGGCGACAGATGGTGTTACAAGGATTGGGGGCGCAGTAGCGCCTCCCTGGTGTACCGGTTCTTGGGGCGTTGGTTATTCACCGTACAGCTGGATCTTAAGAACGTTTGTAATGGCACTACCGTTCCAGTGGTATTCGAGATGCTGAGCCTGGCAGATCTGGGTCACTAAGCGTGGTCGGTAGAGGACGTAACAGTCATGATCGTTGTGACGAACGGAACGATACGTTATGCCATCGACTCCCTGTGCTTTTTGTTGTTGAGCAAAGGCCTGTGACTGAGAATAATCTGTGGCATGGTAGAGCGGGGTTGTGAGAAATTGATCGCCTGTGATATCGACCATCATTGCGTTGAACTCGGTGCAGAGCACCCTCATCTGTATTCTTTGGGCGGGTTCATTTGTGTAGTTAAAGATCCGCTCCTGGTGATAAACCGTTTCTTTGATTGCTGTGTCTAGCAGTGGTGCACAGTAGTAGCCACCAAAGTCGCCTGTTGTGAAGCGCGCACCTTCAGGATTGATATGGGTGAAGGCGGCCATGACATAGCTACCGCCAGGCACCCCAACCAACCAATCTTCTTTTGGCACCCGCGACAACTTGCCCGCTTCTTCACTCAACCTATCATTCGTCAGTGCTTCAATGGCCCAGACTGCTTCTAGCTCGTCTGCATTGGCGACATCTTCAAAGACGTGGATAGTCGGGTAGCGACTCGGAATGATCCTGTAGGCGCGTTGCCCTTTGAGTTCCATCAGCGGCGGCTCTTGCATCAGGCCATTCCCCCTCGCCATGCATGTAAACGTGTTGCAACCTCATACAGGTCTGCCACGCGACCGCCGCTCATCACTTCCATCGCGCTGCGGCCAGCAAAAAAGGGATGGCTGTTGGGTTTGCGAACCCAGCCATAGATGCTGTCATCGGCGGTAAACAACACCCTCAGGCACTTGTGGATGTTGAGGATGTAACTCATGCGCTCCTGCATGTCCGCGGTGAGGCGGATTCCGCCGTGGGATTCTCTGTATTTGTTCAATGTTGAACGAGATGAAACACCAAGCAAAGCCAGTTGTTCATCTGTGTTACAGTCCCATTTATCCAGGATACGAAACACAACAGGCAATGCCTTGCTGGGATCTATGGCGCCATTTCTCTGGACTTTGTGTGCAGTTGCCATATGTCCTCCTTATAGAAAAGTGCCAAGCAAAACAGCCTGACACTTGAATAATTTATTGATCTTGAGTGTAAAACAAACTCTGATTTATGTACACATATAAACAAAAACAGAGAAAGGTGAACAATGTTGTTATACCTGCAGGGTCATTAGTGCATGAGTGGCGCCGGCGCAGGATGGCACAGGCCAGCGCCTGCTCTTCCCCCGACAGCAACCCCACCCATTGGCTGATCTCATCGGCCGGCCAGTTGCGCTTGAGGATGCTGGTCACCCGGCTATCAAGACGCCGGTAGTTATCCTGGCTGACGGTTGGGGTCAGGGCTGCATGGGGTTGTCTGCTCATTTTATGCCTCCCACTCTTCCCACTCGCGGTAGTCCTCTTGCTCTTGCATCCACGACGGCGAATCCAGCCTCTCGAGCACCCGCCACATCTCTGACTGGTAAGGCTCGGGCAGCATCTCGATCCAGCGGTGTGCGCCGCTATGGCCCTGTACCTGGTGGAGGCTGCCGCAGAGGCTGACCAGCTCTGGCCACTGCGGGTCATTGGGGGCGATGACGTACTCACCCTCCTGGTCGTGGGGTATCGAGGAGGATTCAGACTGCCACGGCGGTTCACTGGCTGGGGCCCGACTCGACTGCAGCTGGCCGTTCTCAAGCCAGAGGGTATAACCATCGGCACTGACTTGGGCGCCTTCCCGTAGGCGCTTGATAGAGAAGGGCGATAACCCCCACTGCTCTGCCATTACCTGATCCGCAAATGCCGCAGGATCCGGCTGCGTACAGTTATTGTCAGAGCTCCAAGGCGCCGGGCTGCCGCCCGGCTTAACCCCAACCCCCCCACCTCCGGCGGCCTTGGTGGCCTCATAGGTGCCGGCGGGAACCACTTCCCACCCCTGCAGGCGGGTTTTGACGCCAAGGAGCGCCGTGTGTAGTCCCATCAGGCGCTGGATGTCTTCACCGTAACGGTTCGCCTGCTCCTCAATGAGATGGGCCAACTTGATGGGTTGCTCGGTGCGCGCAGCCAGGGCCCCACCCATGGCGTGCAGGTAACAGCGAAAGATGCCGTTATCGGCGGCGAAGCGGGCGGCCTCAAAGCGCGGATCCATCAGCACCGGCTTGGGGGGGCCCACCAGATCGCCACTCTTCTTGGCGTTGCTGATGCGGCGCAATTCACGCCAGACACCGACCGGGGCGCCGCCAATCTGCTGGAAGGTGCGAATGCCCCACCAACTGGCCCAGGCAACGGCATGCTGGGCACCGAGATCGGCCGCCGTGCCCGCCTCATCGTCCCCCTCGACGTGCTCGCCGTCGATGTTCTTGGCGATATAGGCGGCGATGTAGCCGGTGGCGTCGCCCTTGGCCGGATCGATCTCCTTCCAGTCAAAACGCGGGGTGATGTCGGTAAACGGGATCCCCTGGTTAAGGCGCTCCAGCTCATCGCGGTCATCGCTCAGGGCGTAGTGCTGCAGGGTGCTGATCACTCGCCACTTGTCAGCCGGGCGCATAAACAGCAGCAGGTGCCAGTGCGGGGTACCATCGTGGTGGGGCTCACAGACCCGAAAGCCGTAAACGGGGGTATTGGCGCGCTTGAGGCTGGCACGGGTCAGGCTCCACAGTTTGGCCAGATAGGCGCACGTGTCGCGGGGCGTGGCACCCTGGTACTTGTCGTTCTCGACCGTCTTGCCGTTGCGGCCGGTCTTCCAGGCGTGATAGCGGCTCGGGGCCGTCCAGGTGAAGAACACACCCACATGCCCCATCTCTTCGGCGTAATCCTCAAAGCCGCGCATGCGGGTCATCATCTCGTTGCGGCGGTTGACCGGGTTAGAGGGGCTCGCCTCCCAGCACTCCTTCATCGAGGCCACCAGATCATGCCGGGCGTTCATCACCTCCGACTCGGTCAGCCAGCGCATCATGGCTCGCTTGCGCTCGCGCACCACCTTCATGGTGGCGTTCGACACATAGGCCGACACGCCCTTGCGGACCTTGCCGAGCAAAATATTGATGTGCTCTTGCAGCCGGTCCCAGCAGCGGTTGATACGCTTCTCCCACCACTTGGCCGAGAGCAGGCGCACCATCACGCTCAAGGCCCAGTTATCCCGAGTCTCTTCTGATTTGAACGTGGGCATGTCACCGATAAAGCCCCACTGGTCGGCCGGTTGGCGCACTGCCTCAAAGGCCAGTGGCAGATCGGGGTATTCGCCGCCTTTGATGCTCTGCTCGATGTGGTGCCAGATGGCGGCCGTTTGGTTGGCGAACTGATGCGCCACCCGCTCGCGGCTCTCTTTGTCACGCAGCTGCTGCGGGTCGACCGGGATCGCCTGAATAAGGCCGCGCACCCATTGGGTGCGCTCGCGCAGCCAGATGTTGGCGCTGCGGCTGGGGTGGGTGCTGCCATCTTTTCGCCGGCGCACATACTGTTTAAACAGGGTCTGGGTCAGTTGGGGGGAGAGGCCATCGAGCAACTGGATGGCCCACAGCAGGTCGTATTGACCGCGGGGACCACCGAAAACGGCGTCAACATTGACGCCGGGCAGAGAGTTGGAAAGGGTGTCAATGCGCTGCCGCAGGGTCTTCTTGGAGAGCGGCAGCCGGGAGCTGCGGCGGATCATGGGAGGGCGGCACCTGATATTTCGCGAAGGTGACGGCGGCAGACGGCCAGGGTATGGGTAGCGTTTTGCAGGGTCTTGCGCACGGCCTTGCACTGGCGCAAGGCCAGGTCAATCGAGCCATGTGGGCGCGGTGACAGTTGGCGCAGCGCCAGCAGGCGGCGCTGGTAGTCACGCAGTCGCTCTTTATCCTCTGCCTCTGCGGTGCGCCAGTGGCTGACCCTGGCGGTCAGTTGGTCGATAAGGTGATGGCTCATCGAATGGTCTCCCCCAACCCGTGCAGTGGTTGGCAATGGGCCCACCACTGTCCGATCTCTTTGGCCAGCGCCACCTCGCCATTGCCCAGGGCCAACCAATAGAGGGCGCGAATAGCACCAAGAGACAGCAGTTCTTTGGTGATGTCCCTCAGTGGGCCTTGCCCTGAATGGTTGAATTCGTTCCTGGTCACGGCCCAGTGTTTGGCCAGTTGACTGATGGCGGCGGGGGGCTGCAGGTGGGCCGGGCCCGATTCACTGCCATCTTGCTCATCAAGAGGGGCTTGCAGTGCAAACAGATCGCTCATTGCTCATCCCCCATGACCGAGTCGTCATCCATCAGATCGGCTGGCTTGCTGGTCACCACCAGTTGCACCTGGATGTATTCCTCGCCCGAGTAGAGTTCACCCAGGGCGATCCGGTTTTCCTGCTCGCCGCTGGCCAGCAACTCGGTAAGCAGCGGCAGCACGGCGTGTTCGGCGCGCTTGGCGATATGGATGGCATCGATGCTCATGGTTGGGTCCTCCGGCTCAGGGTGCGAAAGAGCTGGTGCCAGCGCAGTTGCTGGCGTGCCTGCTCGCGTAAATGGCGGCCCTCGGGGCCGGGTTTGGTGCTGTAGATCTGGGCCTTGATGCGGTGCGGCAGGTCGGCCAGATTGGCCAGGGCCGTTTGCGTCGCGATGGGGTGAAACAGTGTTTTCATGCCACCCCCTCGATGATGCGTATCGCGCCAGAGGTCAGGCGCTCCATACGGGCGTAGCCTCGCTGGCCTTTAAGCCAGGTGGTGCCGCAATTGGTGTACCCCTGTTGCACCAGGTAGGCGTTGGCGGCCTTGATATTGGGTACTGTGTGGCGGGTGATAACGGCAGCCATGATCAGATCTCCCCTCGGCAGTTAACGCATGACCAGATCGCGTGCCATGCCATGGCCACCGGGCGCTCGAGGGCGCGGATCAGATCGGGGTCACAGTGGTGGCGCCGGTTGTAATGGGTCAGCTTGCGGGTTTGCAGGCGCAGATTGCGCAATTGGTCACGAATAGCTAAAGTTGCCATGTCGACTTCCTGATACGTTGTTGATAAGGCCCGCTTGGAGTTGCCGCTCCGTAATGCGGGCTTTTTTATTGCCCAATGGCACGCGGCCCTTGCTGCAGCATGTGGGTGGCCGCCAGCACGGCGCGTTTCATGCGCAGGCGGTTGGCTCTCTCTTTCTTCTCTCGTTCTATCTCTCGTTGGGCCCGGTCGGTGGTGACCGGATGCCACACCTCTGTGGTGCAGCCACAGCGAAAATCCCCCTGGTACTCCAGAGCGATCACCGCCAGGCGAATTGCCTCACGCTGTGCATGGGGCAGCGCCGACAAGGTGGCGCTCATCACCTCATGACGTGGCTGGCGTGCGATGGCGCAGATGGCCGCTCGTTTGGTCTGGCTCATGGCCAGCCAGTCGCTATCCAGGCTGGATCGCGTCTTGCGCAGCAGCTCACGCAGCAGCAGGCAGCCGGCGGTGTTCATGGCCACTTGTTCTTCTGGCGTCAGGCCAGCCAGATTGCGTTGTTGATGGTCAATGTGTTGGGTTTGCATGGGTTCCCCCTTACATGGTCGCGGCCTGCATCAAGATGTCTGATGCACAGGCGAGGGTCGGCACCGCTTGAAAGCGGCTCTCGATGTCGTGGATAAGGAGCGCAAGTGAGCCCATCGCCGCAGTGGCGACGCCCACCAGGGTGTTGCGCTCGGTGCGGGTGATGCGGCCTCGTTCAGAGAGCTCCAGCGCTCGCTGACCGATGCTGGCCACCTTGGCGTTCAGGTCGATCGCCTGGTGGGGCAGGGAAGGCGCCCGTTCTGCCTGGGGAATGGCGATAGCCGTCAAGCCACAGCCAAACAGGGCGCCATCGAACAGGGTTTCATCCCCCTCACTGGCCTGGGTGATGGCAATCAACTCGGCCACCGTCAGCTCGTGGGGTTGGTCGGGGTTTAACTTGTTGCGCAGGAGCTGCGGATTTATGCCGGCTCGCTGGGCAATCTCGGCCATGTTGTGACTGGCCGCAAAGCGTTGGCAGGCGCTGATCCAGTGCGGATGTTTGCTGGCGTGTTCGGTAAACATGCGAGGTTCTCCTTGACCCGTTATGGTGTTGGCAGGTTCACGCGAGCGTCATGGTGACGTAGCGCTCAGCCTGATAACGGGCTTTCAGGAACAGGGCGTAAAGATTGACCTCGCGAGGTGCACCTGGGCCCTCTTGCAAAATGGGCAACTGGCCGCGGTCGGCACGCTTTTTGACCGCTTCCAGGCTCATACCTTGGCGTTTGGCATACTCCCCCAGGCTTTCACTGACGCGTTCGCCAAAGGGGTAATCAAGCGGTAGCTGACTCACATCGCTGGGGATACGGATGGGTTTGATTCGAGTAGTCATGATGAATCCTTCTTAGGGAGTTCAAACACAGGGGGTGGGTTGTTGCGGGGTGCTGTGCGAGCCGGCTTTCAATTTGCCGCCGGTCAGCACCTCGATCTGGTAGGCACGGCCTTGGGGGATGGTTTCGCTCCACTTGCTGACAGCGGCGTGAGAGATCCCAATGGCCTTGGCGATGGCAGTGATGCTGCCGAAGTGTTCTAAGACGTCATGTTTCTGCATTTCCGACCTCACAAAATATAACTTAAGGACTATTAATGCTCGAAGCGTAACTTATGTAATAAAAGGGAGTCAAGAGAGTTTGATACTTAAGTGCGATTTCTGAGTGGTAACTTAGGTTTCATGGAAACGATCAATGACCGCATAACTGCCAGCCGGCAGGCACAGAAAATGAGTAAGGCTGAGCTTGCCCGACGAGTGGGTATTTCCCATGCGTCTGTTAGCAAGTGGGAGTCGGGACTTAACCAGCCAAAAGGCCGCTATCTCAATGATCTAGCGGCAGCGCTGGGGGTCACTGTCGACTGGCTTTTAACTGGAGACGGGGAGGCGAGGGGACAGCCTGCACCAGAAGTGATGCCTGGATATCACAACGTCGAGCCGGCCGTGATCCCGCAAGGTACGCGCGTGCCTGTGCTTAGCTATGTTCAGGCCGGCCACTGGCACGAGATGTGTGAGCAGGCCACTGCCTTCGATGGCAACGTAGAGTATGTGACGGCGGGGGTGGATGTTGGCCCTTGTGGTTTCGGCCTCTGGTTGCGTGGCCAGTCGATGGAACCCTTCTTCAAGGAAGGAGACCTTATTATCGTTGACCCCGACGAAGCGCCTCAACCAGGGGATTTCGTCGTGGCCAGGAACGGCAGCGACGAGGCCACATTCAAAAAGTACCGGCCTCGCGGCATCGATGAGAACGGGCAAGAGGTATTTGAGCTTGTCCCCCTCAACGATGATTATCCCACCATGCACTCCGACCGGCAGCACATCAAGATCATCGGCGTGATGGTAGAACACAGGTCATATCGAAAAAGACAAACAGGGCGCTAATGCGCCCTGATTTTACTTGCTGGAAATTTATTGGCCTAGTGCCATGGGACAAAAGGACTAATAGGGTGGTTCATGGCATCTAACTTTAAAGATAAATTAAACCGTAAGTCATGGGAGAAATACTGTTACGACATGTTGGTTAGGCATTTTGGTGTATATAACATCACTCGAGTGCCTGATTCTGATAATGGTGACCATGGCATCGAGTTTTTTACCACTTGTGGTAAAATTTTTCAATGTTACTTCCCTGATCAATGTACGATGGAAGAGTATAAGAAAAGGGTTAAGAAAAAAATCACTGATGACATTGGTAAATTAAAAGCTTATGAGGCTGACATTGTTGAAATGTTAGGGGATATAAAAATCAATCGGTGGATTTTACTTACCCCCGAAGATAGAAGTAAAGATATAATTAAGCATTGCAACAAAAAGAAAAAAGAACTTTTGTCTTCCCCTCCGTCATTCATCGATTGCTCTTCGTTTGCGGTCCAAATTCTAACTGATGAGGCTTATCCATCAGAAGCAATATTTGCAAGGCAGTATATTGAAGATAAAGTTGATTTGGATGTAGATACACCATCAGAACATGATTTAAATGTTTGGAAAGACGTTAACTCTACATTTAATGACAATATAGAAAGAAAGACAAAAGTCATCACAAAAGGTAAAAATGAACGATTGAGAGAAAGCATGATACTGTTTTATGTACAGGTAAATGATTTACTTGATGCATATAGATATCAATTTCCAAATATACATGCTCATCTATCTGGCCTGGCAAATAGTAACTTGGATGTTCTTAGAAATGACTCATTATTTGAGAGTATTCCGCCTGAGGAGATAATGCGTTCTCTGAGGGAGAAAAATAGAACCGCATTTGGTAAAATGAACATATCAGAAAAAAATTGTGAGTTGCTTTCCATTGGATGCATTGCGCAATGGATTGCTGAATGTAAGATGGAGTTCATTTTATGACATCAGATATAAATGAGAAAGCCAAAGTCATTTTTAATGATGGGGGCTATCCTATTCCTATAGAACAAAGACCTCTTTGGCGTTTAGGGTTAATGTGTTTATGTATACATTATCTTGGTTCTAACACATATGGACTCAGTCTCATCAAGTTGAAATTAGCTACATGGATGTTAATTAGAGAGCAGGATTGGCCATACTATAATGAAGTTCTTAATGATCTTAGTTTAAAGCCTAATTTCTTTAAAGATGATTCATACACAGAAAGAACAATAGAGTTAGGTATGGTGAAAAAATTCTTCATGTTTGAAGGGAAAAATCTTGAGCTTTTGGAGTGTGGCCATTCATTAATTTCTCTTTCTTTAGAATTAGGCTTATTTCAGAATGAAATTGAGTTTATAAATACTATAAAAACAAAGTTTACAGACTCGTTTGTTAACAGAGTTATGGGGTGGTGATTTATGCTTGGGTTGATGTTGAATAATTTAAAGGTAACAGTCCAAACAAATGATGGGGTTTATGGTGTTGAACTCCCCTTTAAAAATGGATTGAATATTATACGTGCTGAGAATACATCAGGAAAGTCAACGTGTATAAATGCTATAGCCTATGCATTGGGATTAGAAGACCTTCTCGGCCCTAGTCGTAAAAAGCCATTTCCTAATGCGGTTTCTTCAGACTTAAAGAGTTTAAAATCTGATGACGCTAATGTTTTGTTTGTAAAGCATTCTCATGTGACACTAGAGATCTCGAATCAATTCGATGAAAGAGCGATATTGACTCGTGATATCAAGGGGCATGAAGATAAAATTACCGTTACTCAGCATGGTAATGATGTTGATTACTTCCTCGGTAGTGCAGGAACCGTTGGTTCAGCTAAAAGTGAGCACGGTTTTCATTATTGGTTAGAGAAATTTATTGGCTGGAAGTTACCTACACTAACAACGTACGATGGAAATTTAAGAAAATTATATCTGCAATGTGTATTTCCATTGTTTTTTATTGAACAAAAGCGTGGGTGGTCAGAAATACAAGCTAATACACCAACACACTACGGAATAAAGAACATAAAGAAATCTGCTCTTGAGTATGTTCTCGGACTCGAAGATTATGATAAACAAAATCGAATGTCAGAACTAACCGTAGACCTTAAAAACTATGAAGGTGAGTGGGATAAAAATCAAGCAGCTGTAGCATCACTTGGTGAATTTACAAATACCCATGTACGGGTTTGCTTTTCGCTTCAAGATACCGACATTAATGAGTCTCCTTTCGAATTTTATGTCGAGAATATAAATACCGAAACTGAACTTAAAGCATATATTACTGGTTTGAAGATCAATCTTAAGGATATTCACGATCAAATCGTATCATGGCCTTATTCAAAAGAGCTAGAACATAAGTTAATTTCACTCCGTGAGGTTGAACGAAAACTCCTTAACATTAAGCAGTCTCAAGAGGCTGAAGTAATATCCTTGACGAAAGTTGATGGTAAGTTACAGCAAATAAAACGTGATCTTGATAAGTATAAGCAGCTTAAAAGGCTCAGTGATGTTGGCAGTGAAAAACATCAAGAGTTTTGTACTGAGAGATGCCCTATTTGCGATAGTAATTTACATGAGTCTCTAATAGAGCAGACTCATGAGATTAGTCCTCTATCAGTTGAGCAAAACATAGACTATTTAAATAATCAATCTAAGTTTTATGATGGCATTAAAAACAAACATCTCACTAACATTGACACATATAAAAAGTCTATATCAGAATTCGAATCTAGATTGTTTGTTGTTAGTCAAGAGGTTGAGACCTTAACAAAGGACGAAGAGAATTTCATCAACAGGCTAACTAACTCATCAGAAATCAGACGAAAGCTTGACTTGGAAAATAGGATAAAACAGTTAGAAAAAATAAATACACAGCTAGAGCGGTACAATAAACGCGCTGTAGAGATTCATAACGATTGGCATATCTCGAAAGGTGCTCTAGATGTTGTAAAAAAAGAAGTTGAGCGCAGTGTGTCATCTAAAATCATTGAAGGGTTGGAGAATGCATTAAAGAGTAATCTTAATCGTTTTGGTTTCGATAAACGCTCACTTAATTATGTGAAAATATCCTCTCAAACGTTGAGGCCAGAGTTGGATGGATATGACATTGTCGCAGACTCATCAGCAAGTGATTACATTAGAATCATTTGGTCTTATACATTGGCGTTATTAGAGTTAGGCGTTGATTTTGATGCTGTGAAGCATGGAGGCTTTGTCGTTTTTGATGAGCCGAGACAACACGAAGCAAATAAGGAAAGTTTTAAGAATCTCCTTGAGAAATCGTCATCAATGGTTGACATTGGCGGTCAAATAATTATCGCTACTAGCATCGGTAAAGATGATCTTCTTTCATTTAAACTTAATGATAAGGTTAATGTCAGAATATTTGAAGACGGTGATTATATCCTGCAGAAGATAAATTAATGCATTATCAATAATATACCCGGCAAGCCACAGAGTGGCTTGTCGGGATTGATACAGGAAAAGCAACGCATACCTTAATTTGAGCTGTAAAGAGTTTTTCAATTGCTGGCCGCTAGCCGCTCATCCCAAACATTGAACTGGAAACTATTGCGCCCTCTGTATGGGCCACAATCCACATGCCTGTTCATGTATGTATTACCTAGAGTTAAACACTGCTAACCTTCACTGAATGCTGTATAAAAGAACAGTGTTTTGATGGAGGTTAGATGGCTGTGAGAGTGCAGTTGTTGGGTGTTGTGGTTAAGAGCAGGCTGCGGGAATGGGTAAGCACCTTCCTATATGAGGAGGTGCGATGAGCATCAAGTCCACTCCCGATGGCTATTTGGTCGATATCCGTCCGCAGGGGAGGGGTGGCAAGCGGATCCGCAAGCGCTTCAAGACCAAGTCCGAGGCCCAGCAGTTCGAGCGCTGGGTGATTGCCACCGAACACAATAAAGAGTGGGTGGAGCGCCCGGCAGATAACCGGACGCTCTCCGAGCTTATCGAGCTCTGGTGGCGCTACCACGGCCAGACTCTGAAGTCGGGGGAAAACGCCATTACCCGACTGCGCAAATTGGATGCGGCGTTGGGCTATCCCCAGGCCCGGCAAATAAACCGCCTGTTGTTTGCTGAGTATCGGGCGCAGCGCCTGCAAGCCGGTTGCCAGCCCAGTACGCTCAACTGGGAGCAGGACAGGCTTAGCGGCGTCTTTTCGGTGTTGATCGCATTGGGGCACTATCACAATGATCACCCGCTTAAAGGGCTGAAAAAGGTCAAACAGGTTGACCGCGCAATGGGGTATCTCACCCATGAGGAAATTGGTCGCCTGCTGGCCGTGCTGACAGGTGACAATCTGAAGGTGGTCAAGTTGTGTTTGGCCACCGGTGCCCGCTGGAGTGAGGCGACAGGGCTGCGGCGTGATGATGTGATTGCCAGTCGGGTGACTTACATCAACACCAAGAACGGCAAGAACCGGACAGTGCCTATCTCTGCCGCCCTAGCGAAGGAGATCACCCAGGGTATTCATCGTGGCCTGTTATTCAAAGACGTTGACTATCTGCTGGTGCGTGACGTGATCAAGCAAGTGGCCCCTGATTTGCCGGCAGGGCAGGCGGTTCATGTGCTGCGCCATACGTTCGCTTCTCACTTTATGATGGCGGGTGGCAATATCCTGGCCCTGCAAAAAATTCTGGGGCATCAGAACATTCATCAGACGATGACTTATGCCCACTTTGCACCGGATTATCTCAATGACGCGGTCCGCTTTAACCCATTGGAAAACCATCTTCAACCAGCTTGATCTCCCCGAGAATGGGCCGAAAAAAGTGTCCACATTTTGCCAACTTTGGTGTCTTTTCACGTCCCAACGTGTCCCCTTATGTGGCACATAACTTCTTGATTTTAATGTAAGCTATTGAATTCAAAGAAATAAAAATGGCAGCCGAGGCTGCCATTTTTCATCTTGACGCCACTTAGGCCGAGCGTTGATCCGGCTCGAACTCGTGGCCCTGTTTCTCGCGCATCAGATTGATCTCGGCGCGGTTGTCGATCCAGTAGTCGGCATTCTTGATCCCGAGTTTTTCCGGGTGGAAGACAGGGTCTACCCCTTGGGCTTGCTGGGCTTCGTAGTCGCGCAGGGCAACCAGCGCCGGCTTTTGCAGCAGCAGGATGGCACCGATGTTGAGCCAGGCCATCAGGCCCACCCCGATATCCCCCATGCCCCAGGCCAGATCGGCGGTCTTGACCGTGCCATACACGGTCGCCCCCATCAGCGCCAGCTTGAGCACCGTCTTGAGCCCAGGCACCTTGATGCTGCGGGTCAGGTAGGCGATGTTGGTCTCGGCGATGTAGTAGTAGGCGACGATGGTGGTGAAGGCGAAGAAGAAGAGGGCCAGCGCCACGAAGTAGCTGCCAAAGCCGGGCATCATGGTCTCCATGGCGGTCTGCACATAGCCTGGGCCTGCCGCCACACCGGCGATACCGGTGAAGAGGGCGGCACCCTCCGGACCCTGCACGTTGTACAGGCCGGTGATGAGCAGCATAAAGCCGGTAGCAGAGCAGACAAACAAGGTGTCGATGTAGACCGAGAAGGCCTGCACCAGACCCTGTTTGGCCGGGTGGCTCACCGCCGCGGCAGAGGAGGCGTGAGGGCCGGTCCCCTGAGCGGCTTCGTTGGAGTAGACGCCGCGCTTGACCCCCCACATGACTGCCAGGCCCAGAATGGCGCCGAAGCCGGCATCGAGGCCAAAGGCACTCTTCCAGATGAGCAGGATCACGCCCGGCAGGGCCGTGATGTTGAGGGCGATGATGACACAGGCGACGATGATGTAGGCGAGTGCCATGAAAGGAACCACCATGCCGGCGAAGTTGGCGATGCGCTTGACCCCGCCGAAGATGATGAAGCCGAGCAGCAGGGCCAGGATGGCGGCCGTGACGTTGGGGCTGATGTCAAAGGCGGTCTGCAGACCGGCACCGATGGAGTTGGCCTGTACTCCCGGCAGCAGCACGCCGCAGGCGAAGACGGTGGCAATGGCAAAGGTCCAGGCGTACCACTTCATGCCGAGGCCCTTCTCGATGTAGAAGGCGGGGCCGCCGCGATACTCGCCGTCGAGCTTCTCTTTGTAGATCTGACCCAGGGTGGATTCGACGAAGGCCGAGCTGGCACCGAGGAAGGCGACCATCCACATCCAGAACAGGGCGCCGGGACCACCGAAGGTGATGGCGGTGGCCACCCCGGCGATGTTACCGGTACCGACACGGCCGGCCAGGGTCATGGAGAGGGCCTGGAAGGAGGAGACTCCCGCCTCGTTGCCCTTGCCCTGGAACATCAACTTGATCATCTCGCGCAGATGGCGCAGTTGCAGGAAACGGGTGCGCAGGGAGAAGTAGAGGCCTACTCCCAGGCAGAGATAGACGAGCGCGGGGCTCCAGATAATGCCATTGATGGCATTGACCAATTCACTCATGTACAACGACTCCTTTTGTTGTATTGGGTATCAGCTTGTGACCGAATAAACGGGATCCGGTATCATTCCTTGCGAGTTGTTAAGGGCTCAGCCGAACGATCTGCGATGAAATGGCAAATTGGTCTCATAAAACACCAAAACAGAGCGCAGTTACTGACTGGACAGGAATAACATAACGATTCGCTGTGAACCTTCAAAGAGGAATTTTCTGAAATGTTGCCAATGTGTGAACTTTGCTCGTGTTTTGAACACGCATGGGCAGCAAGGTTGAGGGGCAAGGAGTGACGACGCAGTACAACAGCGTGGTGCGTGAAGCCTGTCCGGACGATGGAGTGCGACTGGCCACGCTCTTCGCTGCCCTGGGATATCCCCAAGGGGGGCGGAATATGTCGGCGGCCCTCACGGCTCACAGCCCGGAGCGGGTGGTATTGGTCCACGACAGGGGAGAGGGGATCGACGGCGTGCTGGTATTGCACCTGTTTACCCCTTTGCATGTGGCCCCATCATGGGGGCTGATCTCGGCCTTGGTGGTGGACGAGTCGGTGCGCGGGGCCGGTATTGGCGCAGCCTTGCTGGCGGTAGCCGAGGCCATCTGCCAGGCGCGGGGCGTCACCCAGGTCGAGCTCTCGAGCAGCATGCACCGCCTCGATGCCCACCGTTTCTATGAGCGGGCAGGGTATGAGGAGCGGCGCAAGCGGCTGGTCAAACGGTTGGGGGACACCTGATGGGGATGTTGACCCGGTTGAGGGCCCTGTTGGGCCAAGAGATTGCCCCGCCTCTGCCACTGGCGAAGGTGGCCAGCACGCTCCCGATCCTGGACGGGTTGGATGAGGAGGCGTTGGGGCGTCTCTTTGAGCTGGCCGCGACCCTGTTGCAGCGCAAGCGCCTGACCCTCATCGGGGTTGAGCTCAGTGATGAGCAGACGGGGGCGTTGGCCTTGCAGGCGGCGCTCCCTATCCTGAACCTCTCTTTGGAGTGGTATCGCGGTTTTCACGAGATCATCGTGATCCCCCAACCGGTAGTGCGGCGTGAGACCATCCAGGACGAATATGGCCTGGTGAGCGAGGTGGAGGAGGAACATGCGGGTGAGTCGTGGCAGCAGGGCCCCCTGGTGCTGGCCTGGAGTGAGCTCTGCCAGGATGGGGGCTGGGATGGCTACAACCTGGTGATCCATGAGCTTGCCCACAAGATTGATATGCTGGGCGGTGACGCAGACGGCGTTCCTCCCATGCGTCCCGGCATGGTGATGGAGAGGTGGCGAGCCGACTTTCAGGCGGCGTTTGATGCCCTCAATGAGCAGCTCGATCGGGGAGAGGAGAGCGCCATCGATCCCTATGCCGCCACCCATCCGGCCGAATTTCTGGCGGTGAGCTGCGAACTCTTCTTCACCGATCCCAGGCTGTTGCACACCATCTATCCGGCCGTGTATGGCCAATTGGTCACCCTGTTTGCCCAGGACCCGCTGCTGCGGCAGCCTGCGGGATCGTTGTAACCCCTTCATGGGGCGGCGCCAGGTATGATGGACACAAACAAAAAAGCCCGATCACGTGATCGGGCTTTTTGGTATCGAATGTGGCTCCCCCGACAGGACTTGAACCTGTGACATACGGATTAACAGTCCGCCGTTCTACCGACTGAACTACGGGGGAAGTGGCTCCTCCAACTGGACTCGAACCAGTGACATACGGATTAACAGTCCGCCGTTCTACCGACTGAACTATGGAGGAATCGTCGCTTGCGGGACGGGGCGCATAATAATGAGCCCCTCCGGTGCTGTCAAGGCGTTGCACCACCCTGGATATCGGTTGGCTAAATTCAATACAATCATATGGTTAAAGAGTCATTCATCTCGAAGATGGCGCCCGCATCGGCGATGCCCGCCCCACCTTCTCATGCCGGGTGGCTCGCTCATATTATTGATCCTGATCGGCGCCGGTTCGCTCTCAATCGCGTTACAATGTTAGCGATACCATCGTCGCGCCGACCCCGCTTGCCGACGCCCCGATGACTCGGGTTCCGGTCTCTACCGGTCTTTTTTATCTCTTCTGGTATTACACCTCGATGCACAATCAAACACAGCTACAGAGTGTTAGGCTGGGTATTGCCCTTCGCCAAGCCTGTTTCCAAGAGCCCTATAACCTGACGCGCCTGGGGCGCGATCTGGTCGCCGGCGTCACCGTCGGGATCATCGCCATTCCGCTGGCCATGGCGCTGGCGATTGCCAGCGGCGTCGCACCGCAGCACGGCCTCTACACCGCCATCATCGCCGGTATTGCCATCGCCGTGACCGGTGGCTCCCGTTTCTCTATCTCGGGACCGACGGCGGCCTTTGTGGTGATCCTCTATCCGGTGGCCCAGCAGTTCGGGCTGTCGGGTCTTCTGATGGCGACCCTGATCTCGGGCCTCTTTCTTATCGTGATGGGAGTGGGCCGCCTTGGGCGTCTCATCGAGTACATCCCCCCCTCGGTTACCCTGGGATTCACCGGGGGGATTGCCGTCGTGATCGCTACCTTGCAGATCAAGGATTTTCTCGGTCTGAGTGTGGCCGAGATGCCGGAGACCTATCTGGGCAAGGTAGAGGCGCTGGCCCAGGCCCTGCCGAGCTGGCAGTGGGGGGATACTCTCACAGGCGTCGTCACGCTGGCTGTCTTGTTACTCTGGCCAAGGTTGAAGCTGCCAGTACCCGGCCATCTGCCCGCGGTACTGATCGGGGTCGGGCTCGGTTATGGCCTGCATCTGGCCGGGGTGGATGTGGCAACCATCGGCTCCAAGTTTCACTACACCCTGGCCGATGGTACCCAGGGTAGCGGTATTCCGCCCATCGCCCCCGAGTTGATCCTCCCCTGGGCTCTGCCCGGACCCGATGGGCAGCCGGTGGCCTGGAGTCTGACCACCTTGCAGCGTCTGCTGCCGGCGGCCTTCTCCATGGCCATGCTGGGGGCCATCGAGTCGCTGCTCTGCGCCGTGGTCCTCGATGGCATGACGGGGCGTAAACACAGCTCCAACGCCGAGCTGGTGGGGCAGGGGATTGGCAATGTGCTCTCCCCCTTCTTCGGTGGCATTACGGCGACGGCGGCCATCGCCCGCTCGGCTGCCAACGTCAGGGCAGGGGCGACCTCCCCGATCTCCGGCATAGTGCACGCGCTGGTTGTGCTGGCGGCCATTCTGGTGCTTGCTCCCTGGCTCTCCTGGTTGCCGCTGTCGGCCATGGCGGCACTGCTGCTGGTGGTCGCCTGGAACATGAGTGAGGCTCACAAGGCGGTGGAGCTGATCCGCCGGGCCCCACGTTCGGATGTGGTGGTGTTGCTGGTCTGTCTGCTCCTCACCGTCATCTTCGATATGGTGATCGCCATTACCTTCGGGGTGATCCTGGCCTCCCTACTCTTTATGCGGGAGGTGGCAAGAATGACCCGCCTTCACAACATGGCCGAGGATCGTCGCCATGCCCATAAGGTGTCGGCGGGTACCCTGCTCTACAAGATCAATGGTCCGCTCTTCTTCGCGGCCGCCGAGCGCGTGTTCGGAGAGTTGCTGGGCAAGGTAGAGGGACACGACGTGCTGGTCTTGCAGATGGAGTCGGTGACCGTACTCGATGCCGGTGGTTTGTCGGCCTTCTTGCAGTTTGAGCAGGCTCTGGCGCAGCGGGGGGTCGCTCTTCGTGTGGCTGAGCTGCAGTTTCAGCCGCTCAAGACCCTGGCTCGGGCCAAGGTCCACCCCCGCCCCGACAGATTGGCTTTCTACCCGACGGTTGAGGAGGCTCTGGCCGAGTTAATGGTGCGCTAAGCGTAAGAAAATGTGGGGTTATCGCTCAATTGGTGTGGTTTTTGAGCAAACGGCACACTAGAGACAAATAGGTGTTGACCCCACAGGTTCAATCCCCTACATTACGCCCCGTTCCGACGCACAGCGCAGAACAAAAAATTTGGTGAGGTGTCCGAGTGGCTGCCCGTCGACGAAGTCGACATGAAAAGCACGCAGAGCGTGCTCCGCACAGCCAGCAAACATTAAGCTGACAAAATTTGGTGAGGTGTCCGAGTGGCTGAAGGAGCACGCCTGGAAAGTGTGTATACGGCAACGTATCGAGGGTTCGAATCCCTCCCTCACCGCCAAATTCGAAAGGGTCCACTCAAGTGGACCCTTTTTCGTTTCTTGCCCTGAGCCAAAGGAGGGTAAGAAGCTTGGGCGGGTTCGAGCGGAGCAGCTCTGCTGCGACGAACATTCGAAGGACGCCCCGAAGGGGTGAGCCGTCCTGGCGGCGAATCATCCCTCCCTCTGTAGTGGTCAAGTAAAGCAAAAGGCCCCGTCGCAAGACGGGGCCTTTTGCTTTACCTGATGAATCATAAGTCTGATGTGATCCCTTGCTTGTCACTCTCTTCATGGCTACTTGTCAGAGAGAAAAACGGGAGCCCTGGCTCCCGTCTTGGCATCACTCATCGCCCTCATTCGGGACGTTCTCTGACAGGGTGGGTGGCCAGCCCCCCAGAGCCTTCCAGCGGTTGACGATATGACAGAAGAGCTCGGTGGTGCGCTCGGTATCGTAGAGGGCCGAGTGGGCCTCTTTATTGTCGAAGGGGATCCCTGCGCTTTGGCACGCCTTGGCCAGCACCGTCTGGCCCAGTGCCAACCCCGAGAGCGCTGCGGTATCGAAGGTGGCGAAGGGGTGGAAGGGATTGCGCTTGAGGCCGGCTCGCTCGGCGGCGGCCATCACGAAACCATGATCGAAGGTGGCATTGTGGGCGACCACGATGGCACGCCCACAGTCACTCTCCTTCATCCCCTTGCGGACCCCCTTGAAGATCTCGGTCAGCGCCTCTTTCTCGCTCACGGCGCCGCGCAGGGGGTTGAAGGGATCGATGCCGGTGAACTCCAGTGCCGCCTTCTCCAGGTTGGCCCCCTCAAAGGGCTCCACATGAAAATGGAAAATCTGGTCGGGTCTGAGCCAGCCCGCCTCATCCATCTTGAGGGTGTAGGCGGCGATTTCCAGCAGGGCATCGGTCTTGGCATTGAAACCGGCGGTCTCCACATCGATGACGACGGGATAGAAGCCTCGAAAACGTCCCTTCAGGGTATGAACTGACTCGGTCATGGGATCTCAACAGGCATAAAACGAGGGGGCATTATGGCAAAAGCGTGGCCGATTGTCGCCCCGACCGCACCGTTGCATGGCCCTAAAGGATGGGGGATGACTGCCGATAAGAGAGCTGAGGTTCTCTGGAGGATGGTCAGTGAAGCACAGTTGGTGGGCAATCATGGCGGCAGCCGTACCGGTTCAGGCTGGAGTCACCGAGTTTGGTGCCAGTCTGGATCAGTCTGTCTGGCGACTGACCTCGGACACTCAGGTCGAGTGTCGCCTCGAGCATCCTATTCCAAGCTGGGGGACCGGCATGTTTGTGGCCCGTGCCGGCAAACAGATCAACCTCGACTTCGAACTGCATGGGCAGCGCCCCCAGGCACAGAGCCAGTCGGTGACGCTCGGCTCCATGCCTCCTGCCTGGCGCCCCGGAGTGGCAGGCCGCCAGTTGGCGCAGTTGCGTTTCTACAAACAATTTGATGGCCTGGTGAATGGCCAGACTGCCTGGACCATGCTCGACGAGTTGGAGGGGGGACGCATGCCCACCTTCCAATATCGGGACTGGTATCGTCAGGACAGGGCCGTGCGCGTCTCCCTCTCCTCGGTGAACTTTCGGGTCAAGTATCAGGCCTTCATGGATTGCATGAGCAGCCTGCTGCCCTACAGTTTCGATGATATCGCCTTCAGTATTCTGACCTATGAGAAAAACAGCGATCGCCTCTCGGCCCCCTCGCGGCGCCGGCTTGAGATGATCTCTGCCTATCTCAAGGCCGATCCCAGTATCGATGTGGTGGTCATCGACGCCTACAGCGATAGCTATGGCGGCCGTTGGACCAACCAGACGCTCTCCGAGAAGCGGGCCGAGAGCGTCAAGAGTTTCTTCACCGGACTGGGACTCGACGCGACCAAGATCGCGGTTGAGGGCCATGGGGAGAAGCAACATGTGGCCTCTAACGAGACAGAAAAGGGACGGGCCAAGAACCGCCGTGTGGTCATCTCCATGGAGCGCAGCAGTAACCTCTAGGAGGCGTAAAGGCTCGCCTCTCCCCCTTTTTCGGCTAATTTCTGTTATCATATTGCCCCTGTGCCGCGGCTCGAGCGTCCTCAATCGGGGATGATGATGCCGAGCGGCCTTAGCCGATAGGTTCATCATGAGTTTTGCTGACAGTTTATTCATGCTTACGCTGCTGGTTGCCGGCAGTGTCTTCTTTTCACTCTCCGAGATTTCTCTCGCCGCCGCTCGCAAGATCAAGTTGCAGGTGATGGTGGACGAGGGGCATCGCCATGCCCAGAAGGTGCTGGACTTGCAAGCCCAGCCGGGGAACTTCTTTACCGTGGTACAGATTGGCCTCAACACGGTGGCGATCCTCGCCGGTGTGCTGGGCGAGTCCAGTCTTAACCCGGCCTTTCAGGAGCTGGTCTCCCGTGTCTATCAGGGCAGCGGTTTAGGGCAGATAAGCTCTGTGCTCTCCTTTGTGGTGGTTACCTGCAGCTTTATTCTGATCGCCGATCTCATGCCCAAGCGACTGGCCATGAGCTTTCCCGAGCAGATCGCCGTGCGCATTGTTCGCCCGATGATCTTCCTGGTGGTGTTGCTGCGTCCTCTGGTATGGATCTTCAACGGTCTGGCGAATGCCCTGTTTCGGCTGCTGCGTATCTCGACCGTGCGCAAGGACGAGATCACCTCTGACGATATCTTCGCCCTGGTCGATGCGGGGGCCGAGGCGGGGGTATTGCAACGGGAAGAGCAGCAGCTTATCGAGAACGTCTTCGAGCTGCAGTCTCTCTCCGTCACCTCGGCCATGACGGCCCGTGAGAGCCTCATCTACTTCACCCTGCAAGAGAGTGAAGAGAGCATCAAGGCCAAGATTGCCGATCACCCCCACAACAAGTTTCTGGTGTGCGACAAGAACCTCGACAGTATCAAGGGCTTTGTCGATGCCAAAGAGCTGCTGATCCGCGTCATCAATGGCAAGAGCATCGACTTCAAGGGAGGTGACTCCCTCATCCACAACGTGCTCATCATTCCCGATACCCTGACCCTCTACGAGGCGATGGAGTATTTCAAGAATCATCGTGGTGATTTCGCCGTGGTGATGAATGAGTACGCTCTGGTGGTGGGTATCGTCACTATGAACGACCTGATGAGTACCGTGATGGGCGAGTGGGCGACTCATGTGGTGGAAGAGCAGATCGTGCAGCGCGATGAGCACTCCTGGCTGGTCGATGGCGTTACCCCCATCTCGGATGTGATGCGAGCCTTCGCCATCGAGGAGTTCCCGGACGATCAAAACTACGAGACCATCGCCGGCTTTATCATGTATATGCTGCGCAAGATCCCCAAGCGGACCGACTCGGTGACCTTTGCCGGTTACAAGTTCGAGGTCGTCGATATCGACAGCTACAAGGTGGATCAGCTGTTGGTGACCCGTATTGAAGCACCGGCCGAGCCGGCCATCCAGGAGTAGATGATGATGGGTTTTAACGGCTATCCCCTGATGGGGCTGGTGGTCGCCCTTATGTTGGCCGGTTGCAGTCAGAAGCCGCAGCCCGCTCCAGCCCGGGTTGCTCCCGTCGCTGCCGCTGTTGCGCCTGCCGCACCGCGCACCGACGGCAAGGTACAGACGCAAGGGGTGGAGCGGATCCAGTTCCAGGAGCAGTACCTGGGGCCGAAGCCAGGATCGATAGCCTCGGTGCAGGCCCTGTTTGCCCGCGGTTACGTCGACTCTGCCCTGCGTGAGACCATGCTGGCGGCGGTGCATACCGACTATCCGCTACTCGGCATGCGCGATGTGCACTTGACCGATCCGGTGCGCAAGTTCCTCACCTCGGAGCATGCCACCACGACGGCCCACGACTATATCCGCAGTGGCCTGGAGGCTCGTCTCGGTCCTCTCGGCGATGCCCGCTACCGGCAGATATGGCAGAGCCTGCCGCAAAATGGTGAGGTGCGGCACTGGAGTGCCCGTCTCAAGCAGGTGATGGCGGGGCGCTAGGCGCCGCTCGGACAAGAGGGGGCTTGCCCCCTTTTTTACGGCCCCTCTACAAGCGGCACAAACTTGGTTAGAATGCGCGACCTTTGGATCTGATGGAGAGAAGCGATGTCGATTAACTGGTTCCCCGGCCATATGCACAAGGCGAGAAAAGAGATCGCCGAGGTGATGCCCCAGGTCGATGTCATCATCGAGATGATCGATGCTCGCATCCCTTTCTCCAGCGAAAATCCCCTGGTACCGGAGCTGCGCGGTGACAAGCCGGTTATCAAGGTACTCAACAAGGCCGATCTGGCGGATCCGGCTACCACCGCTCTTTGGGTTGCTCATATGGAGCAGCAAAAGGGGATCCGTGCCCTGCCGCTCACCCAGCAGAAGCCGGACGAGATCAAGAGCCTGCTGGCCCTGTGCCACGAGATGGTGCCGGATCGTGACAAGGAGCTGCGTGGTGTGCGCGCCATGATCATGGGGATCCCCAATGTGGGTAAGTCGACCCTGATCAACACCCTGGCCGGGCGTATCATCGCCAAGACAGGGAACGAGGCGGGGGTGACCAAATCCCAACAGCGTATCAAGCTTGAGGGCAACATCATTCTGACCGATACCCCGGGCTTTCTCTGGCCCAAGCTGAGCCCCGCCTCCTGTGGCTATCGCCTGGCGGTGACCGGTGCCATCAAGGACACGGTGATCGACTACGCCGATATCGCCCTGTTTGCTGCCGAGTATCTGCTCAAGGCCTACCCCGAGCGCCTGATGGATCGTTATCAGCTCAGCGAGTTGCCCGGTAGCGACATGGAGCTGATGGATGCCATCGCACAGCGGCGCGGCTGCATGCGCAAGGGGGGCGTTTCTGATCTGCACAAGGTCTCGGAGATCCTGATCCATGAGCTGCGCTTGGGGCAACTGGGTTCCCTCACGCTGGAGACCCCTGACATGGTGAGTCAGGAGCAAATTGAGGCCAAGGAGGAGGAGGCCCGAAGGGCCGCCGACAAGGCGGAGCGGGACAAGGTCCGCCAGGCCAAAGCGCGCAAGCGTTACGGTAAGTAAGAGACGGCCCGCAAGGGCCGTTTTGCTATCGCAAGCAGCAGGCAAGCGCCTCTTCAAACAGGATGCGATGCAGGGGAACGAGGGCGCTCCAGTCCCGCCGGTAGCCGCCCCCCGGCACGGCGGCGATGGCAATGCCCCGGGTTTGGGCCGTTTCGAAGACGAAACGGTCTCGTTGCCGGACGCCTTCATCACTCAATGCCAGGTAGCCCAGTTCGTCGTCCCGATGCACATCGATGCCGGCCTGATAGAGGATGAGATCCGGGGCGTAGAGGCACAGCGCCAGTTCGAGAGCCTGGGAGAGGGTCTCCAGATAGGCGTCGTCTTGCATGCCATCGGGCAGGGGAAAGTCCAGGTGTGAGTGGGCCTTGTTGCCGGGAAAGTTGCGCTCGGCGTGTAGCGATAGGGTGATGATGTCGTCGCGGCCCTGACATAAGGTGGCGCTGCCGTCCCCCTGATGGACGTCGAGATCGCAGATGAGCACCCGCTCTGCACGCCCCTCGGCGATCATCAGATCCCCGGCCAGCACCAGATCGTTGAAGAGGCAGAAGCCGCTGCCCCTCTCCCTGTGGGCGTGATGATAACCCCCCGAGATCTGCAGGGCGCACCCCTCCTCGCAGGCGTGGCGGGCGGCCATCACGGTCGCGCCTACCGAGAGTCGGGTTCTCTCCAGCAAAAGCGGGCTCCAGGGAAAGCCGATGCGTCGCAGGCTGAGAGGGTCCAGCGACCCCTGCAGCAGGGCATCCACATAGGTTGGCTCGTGGATGCGGGTCAGGGCCTCCCGGCTGATGGGATTGGCCTGCTGCCATCTCAAGGGAAGGCTCTGCAGGCTCTGGTGCAGCGCCTGGTACTTGGCTAGGGGAAAACGGTGGTGCTCGGGCAGGGGGAGGGCCGAGTAGAGGGGGTGATAGAAGACGGTGGGAGTCATGGGCAAAGAAGAGGGGAGCCTTGGCTCCCCTTGGTCATTACTGTTGCTGGATGACCCAGATCTGGAATGCCTTGCGGGTTTCGGCATCGGCCTTGTTGTACCAGCTCTGCAGCTGGGTCAGGGCCTCGGGATTGGCCATGGCCTTGGTGGGGGCCACTTGCATCGGTTCACTGCTGGCGGCCATCACGGCGGCAGTAGAGACGGCGACCGTCTTGGGTTGGTTGAAGGCTTTGCCCATGGCGATCAGCTCCTGCTGATAGTCGCGGGTCAGCTGGAAGCCCTCTTGCTTGGGCATCACGAAGCGCTCGCTCTCGATACGCTGCCCGGTCACCTTGTCCTTGAGCTGGACGTCTTGCAGCTTAACAAACTGACGTGCTTCACCCTCGTTACGGGGCTTCTTGTAGTCCAATACGATGTGTTGGCCATCTTTGGACTCGAAGTTCAGCACCAGCGGCTCGGCGGTGATGAAACGGGTCTCGGTACGATTGGAATAGTTGCCCTCAAAAGAGACAACCAGCTGATGTCTGCCATCTTGCAGCTGATTGTTCTTGCCGTGCTCGAGCAGCTTGGCGCTGACGCTCTGGCCATCGATCAGCTCTACCACATAGGGGGCCTGAACATCCAGTTGCGCCGCGGCCACAGCCAGATTACCCCAAGCCAATGCCGCTACGGTTGGCAGCAAAACGGTCAGTTTCATTCTATCTCCTTGAACCAACGAAGGTTACAAACCTAAACCAAGCGGCATTCTTGCAGGTTTGCTGCTGGGCGGCAAGCCTTGCCCATCTTGGCCTCGCTGCTGAATCCTCACTCAATATTGCGTCTGAAAGGGGGCAGGGCATCGAGCAGCCCCTTGCCGTAGCGCTTGGTCACCAGGCGCCGGTCCAAAACAGTGACGCGTCCGGCATCGGCCTCCTTGCGGATCAGCCGGCCACAGGCCTGAATCAGCTTGCGCGAGGCCTCTGGCACCGTTACCTGCAAGAAGGGGTTACCGCCACGTTTCTCAATCCATTCGGCGGTGGCCTCCTCGACCGGGGAGTTGGGCACCGCGAAAGGGAGCTTGGTAATGATCAGGTTGGTGAGGTAGTGGCCCGGCAGATCCAGCCCTTCCGAGAAGCTACCCGTGCCGAGCAGTATGCTGGGGGTACCGGCGTCGCAGCGCTGGCGATGGAGGGTCAGCAGCGCATGGCGCGAGGCTTCTCCTTGCACCAGCAGGGTCAATCCCTGACTGCGCAGTCCCTCGGCCACCTCCTTCATCTGGCGGTAGGAGGAGAAGAGCAGCAGGCTGGCCTTCTCACCCTTGATGAGCCCAGGCAGGCGTTCGATGAGCTCAGGGGTGAAGCCGGGATCGCTCGGCTCGCAGCGCATTTTGGGGATGAACAGCTCGGCTTTTTCGTAATCAAAGGGAGAGCGCAGGCGCAGATAACGGGTGCCATCATGGGGCTTGAGCCCCGCCTGATGGCGGAAGTAGTCAAAACTCGACAGGGCCGTCAGGGTCGCCGAGACCAGCACGGCCCCCAGGCACTTGGACCAGAGCCACTCCTCGAGCAGATAACCCACCTCGATGGGGGAGGCGTGGATCATCACATCCCCCCCATCGCTTTGGTACAGCCAGCGTGCGAGCGGTGTTTTGCCGGGGGGGACCTCCCGGCTCATCAGCTCCCACAGTTGGTGGAAGTGCTCGAGGCGTTGCAAGAAGAAGCCCGCCTCGGCGAGCAGAGGCTCGGCCTCCTTGCGCCGGATCTCCCCCTCGCGAAGGGCCTCACTCAGGGCGCCTTGCAACCGATCCAGCGCTCGCAGCGCCTGTTTGCTCCCCTCCCGCAGGTTAATGGCAAGCAGTGGCAGGGGCTCTGGCAGCTCCCCATCCACGAAACGATGATGCGGTTCGTTGGCAAAGAGCTCCGGGTGTTGTTTAACCCACTGCTCCACCTCCTTGAGGTCGGGCAAGAGAGAGGCCAACGCATCCTGTAGCTTCATCTGGGGATCGAGCAGACTCTCCTTATTAAGGCGCCGGGCTATCTTGCCGGCACTCTGGGCAAGCTTCTCCAGGCTCTTGCGGCTGCCGCCCAGGTGGATTGCGGCAGCCCCGTGATCCCGTGCCACCGTGGGCAGGTGGTGCGCCTCATCGAGCACATAAAAACACTCGTCAGGAGGAGGGAGTATGATGCCGCCCCCCATGGTGAGGTCCGACAGCAGCAAGGCATGGTTGACCACCAGCACATCGCTCTCCTCCATCTTGTCCCGGGCCCGGTGGAAGGGGCACTGCTGATGGTGGTTCAGGGCCTTGTTACAGGTGTGGCGATCGGCGGCAATGCGCTCCCAGGCCGTATCGGGGAGTGGCTCGGCCCAGTTATCCCTGTCTCCGTCCCATTTGCCATCCGTGTAGCGATCCCACAGCCGTTTATAAAGATCTTTATCTTCCTCGCTGGGCCGTGTGGCAGAGAGCTGCTCGAAGGCAAACTCCAGATTGGCCTCTTCGGTCCCCATGGCCGCCTGCTCAAGCAGATGTTCGCAGCAGTAGCGCTGGCGTCCCTTGACCAGCATGAAACGAAATGGAACGGCACTGTGCTGCAGGAAAAAGGGGAGATCCTTGTGAATAAGCTGCTCTTGCAGGGCCACGGTGGCGGTGGAGATGATCAGCTTCTTCTGTTGCAGACGTGCGAGCGGGATGGCCCCCTGGGCATAGGAGAGGGATTTACCGATCCCGGTGCCCGCCTCGGCGACCAGGAGTCGGCGGGACTTCTCGTATTCCCCGCTCAGGGTCTTGGCGATTTCGGCCACCAAGAAGTTCTGCTCACGGCGGGGGACGAATCCTGGCAAGGCGTCGGCCAATTGCCGGTAAGTGGTGCGGATGGCCTCTTTGAGACGGGGTGAAAGCATGGGACAAAGTGCCGGGTTTGTAACTGGGTGACACAGAATAGCGAATGAGGGCACGCCAGTGCGAGCGTCGGGAGAGGAATAAAGGGGAATTTGTCGGGGGAGGGCGCGCGATTAAATTGCGCTGTTGTGGGGAGGAAGGACGCAATTGTGTGCGCCTTGGTGGCGGTATGACCAGTGATAATCTCTAAAAACGTTTTCCAGTTGTTATCGGGAAGATAATGGGATCCTGGTCACGTTTTGATATGCCAGACCATCGACCCGGTAAAAAGTTCCCGGTTTTTTTATTGCGGATTACAAACCCCGGTGCTAGTCTCGCCAGCATAGTGACGCAGAGAACGTCGCTAACACAGGGAATAACAAAGACTTAGTGTTTAATTACAGTAGGCATTGGAAACTATGAAAAAGACAATTCTGGCTATCGCCATCCCGGCTCTGTTCGCCTCCGCTGCTAACGCTGCCGTAGTGTATGACAAAGACGGTACTACCTTCGACATCTACGGTCGTGTTCAGGCCAACTACTATGCTGATAGTGACAACCCTAACGATATCACTGCTGCACACAAAGGTGATGCTGAGTTGATTGGGTCTTCCCGTCTGGGTTGGTCCGGCAAGGTTGCTCTGGATAGCATCTGGTCTGCCATTGCCAAGACCGAGTGGCAAGTTTCTGCCGAAAACTCTGACAACAAGTTCAACTCTCGCCACATCTACGTCGGTTTCGATGGCTCCCAGTACGGTAAGATCATCTTCGGTCAGACCGATACAGCTTTTTACGATGTAATGGAAGCAACCGATATTTTCAATGAGTGGGGAAGTTACGGTAACTTCTATGACGGTCGCCAGGAAGGTCAGGTTGTCTATTCCAAC
The DNA here is from genome assembly GCF_040908155.1 of Aeromonas sp. R6-2. NCBI lineage: Bacteria > Pseudomonadati > Pseudomonadota > Gammaproteobacteria > Aeromonadales > Aeromonadaceae > Aeromonas > Aeromonas sp. R6-2. Next base: position 111,191 of record NZ_JBFODE010000038.1, read on the forward strand.
CAGATCGGTGGCTTCAAGGGCAAGCTCTCCTATCAGACCAACGACGACGTCGCTGTGAAGGTTACTGATGCTGGCCAGTCTGTCAAAGAAACAGCCATCTTCGGCAAAGATGTTAAACGTAACTATGGTTATGCCGCCGCTGCCGGTTACGACTTTGACTTCGGTCTGGGCTTCAACGCTGGTTACGCCTACTCCGACTTCGAAAATAAAAACAACACAAATATCAACGGTGATAAGAAAGAGTGGGCACTGGGTGCACACTACGCCATCGGTGGCTTCTACTTCGCCGGTGTATACACTCAGGGTGACCTGAACTACACCAAGAATGCTGCCGGTGCCGACAAGGACAAGGGCCGCGGCTACGAGCTGGCTGCCTCCTACAATGTAGACGCTTGGACCTTCCTGGCCGGTTACAACTTCAAAGAGAGCAAGCTGGGCTCCAATCTGAATGGTTCCGAGTACAAGGATCTGGTCGACGAGACCCTGTTGGGTGTTCAGTATAGCTTCACTCCGAAGCTGAAGGCTTACACCGAGTACAAGATCCAGGGTATCGACAACATGGACGACGAGTGGACCGTCGCCATGCAGTACAACTTCTAATCGAAGCTGTCTAGACGATATCGAAACCGGGGCTGATGCCCCGGTTTTTCTTTTTCGCGCTGGTTTTATTCTCCCCGTTTTCTTATCGACTGGATAAGCAGGGCCGCCCTACCGGGATTCTGTCCCTAATCAACCAAGCGGGGTTGCCTCTCTGGCAGCCTGATAACGCCAACGCCAACGCCAACGCCAACGCCAACGCCAAACGTCAAGCTTGATCATCTTAAATAAGGCGCCAAGTAACCAGATGAGCGGCCCAAGAGGCATGGATAGTGTCGTTACCGGGAATGGCTGTTGGAAAAGATGCCGGCATTTTCCATGCCGAATGGGTGGTGAATGACAGTGTAAGGGTTCACCTGCCAGGCCTGCCGGCAGGCCTGGCAGGTTGAATGGGGGGATTATTCGCCCATATAGGTGTCGCGGTATTGATCCCGAATGGCCAGAAAGCGATCCATATTGTCCAGCATCAGATCGACCAGCTGGGGATCGAAGTGCCTGCCACGTTCCTCTGCGATAAGAGCCAGCACCTTGTCCAGCGGCCATGCCTTCTTGTAGCACCGGTCAGATCCCAGCGCGTCAAAGACGTCGGCAAGGGCGACAATACGCCCTTCGAGTGGAATTGCGTCAGCCTTCAAACCCTTGGGATAGCCCGAGCCATCCCACTTTTCATGGTGGCTGCCGGCAATGGTGGCGCCAATCTGGAAGAGCTCAAGCTGGCTGCCAGAGAGCATGTCATGGCCCAACTGGGCATGGGTCTTCATGATTTCCCACTCTTCCGGTGTGAGCTTGCCCGGTTTGTGGAGAATGGAGTCCGGGATCCCTACCTTACCGATATCGTGCAGGGGAGAGGCCCGTTTAAACATCTCACAGCGCTCTTCCTCCATCTCCAGGAGGTGGCAGAAGAGCTCCGTATAGAGAGCGACACGCTTCACATGCAGGCCGGACTCTTTTGAGCGTGTTTCGACCAGTTCGCCAATCCGATAGATGATCTCTCTCTGATTATCGGCAATGACCTCATTGAGACGAATATTCTCGAGAGCGACCACGATACTCTCGGTGAAGAGGCTGAGCAGATTGGTATCGAGTTCACTCAGGTGCTGGCTGCCTTCGATATGAAACAGCAGGTGGTGACGGCTGTTCTTGCAGTAAAGTACCAGCTCCTCTTTCTCATAAATATTGCTTTGTGAACGCATGGCTTGCTGCACGATAGCGGGGGCCTGAGCAATTTCCAGCGAGGAGACGGTCGGTTCAATCGATTGGAGCAGCTGGTTGTCGTGCACCTCATAGGCATGCTGCTTGGCATCGTAGAGGGCTGAGTCTTCGAGATTGAGAAGGGCGGTCAGTTGCTCGCGTGCACCATCGATAAAGTTACGCAGGGCTCGTTTTTCGAAGATACCCCGTGAGGCTTCGATCACCTTCTGCAGACCGCGGCGGTTACGATCCAGGGTTCGGATATCCCGGTATGAACGCAGACTGGCCCGAAGCAGGGTGCGAAGCTTTTGCGAGGTGAGTTCGGTCTTGTCCTTGTAATCGTTGATATCAAAATTGGCCACCACATCATCTTCCGGTGCCTGACCCGGTTGTCCGGTTCTTAGCACGATACGGACCATGCCATTTTGGATCTCTTCACGCACATAGCGAACGACATCAAGACCTGCGTTATCGGTCTCCATGACCACATCAAGCAGCAACAGGGCAACATCGTCCTGCTGTGCCAGCATCGACTTGGCCTCTTTTGCGCTATAGGCATGAAGCAGCTCGAGCCCTTTCCCGTCGAACTCAAACTGAGACAATGTGATACGAGTGACCCGATGAACCTCGGGCTCATCGTCCACTATCATCACCTTCCACCGCCGCTTTTGCTCTGCTACGGGGGAGGCGTCATCTTCGATAATCAGGATATCGTCATCCATAGGCTTATCCTGCATGGTCCCTTGGCAATCCCATTTTCCCAATCTTAGGAAACTTATCTGAAAATAAAAATGGTGTGGATACGGCAAGAGTGCAAAACGGGAGCGAGAGCAACTTGTTAGCCCGACGCTGCTTATATCCTGACCAAGGATCCTGAGAAGAGCATAGACCCTTGGCTGTGCACAAACGTGCCAAAGGCGCAGATTTGCAGTGATAAGCCAGTGACGACTATGCTCACTGTGAATCCCTTGGATGATATGTCGCTGTGTATAAGGAACAACAAGGAAGGTTGCAATGACACTGAAACAGAAGATCTTGCTGCTAGGTGCGCTGCCCGTGCTGCTGATGGCGGCAGCTATCAATCTTAGCAACTACATGATTGCCAAGAGTGATCTCGAGAGCGAGCTATCCCGTAATCGGGAGCAGGCCATCAAGGAGCGCAAGGCCCTGCTGGGTAGCTATATCATGCTGGCCCAGACCTCGATCGCCAAGACGCTGGCTCAACCAGACTCTCCAGAAAATCGCGAGCAGGTGAAAGACATCTTGCGAGCCCTGCGTTACAGCAGTGATGGCTACTTCTTTGTCTTCGACTTTAACGGTATGCAGGTGATGCATGCGGCTACCCCGGCACTGGAGGGAAAAAACCGCTGGCAGGACAAGGATGCACAAGGGAAGTTGCTGATCCAGGACATCGTCAAGTCAGCGCGTGAGCGAGACGGGTTTACCGAGTATTGGACCAACAAGCCCTCTATTGGCCGTGATGCCCCCAAGCTCTCCTATAACGTGGTCATCGACAAGTTCCAGTGGGTACTGGGCACCGGTTTCTACATCGATGATATCGATAATGAACTGGCGGCGCTGCGCACCTTGCGTGAGGAGGCGCTTTACAGCTCAATGGGAAGCAATGTGTTGTTAACCCTGCTGGTGTTGGCGGTCGCCCTGGGGGCAACCCTGGCGATTGGTAATCGTGTTGCCAAGCCTCTTGCCGATGCGGTGAGTGCCCTCAACGATATTGCCGCAGGAGAAGGGGACCTGACCCAGAGGCTGAGAGTACAGAGCAATGATGAGGTGGGGCAGTTGGCCAGCGCCTTTAACCGCTTCGTCGAGCGGATACAGAATGTGGTGAGTCAGGTAGGGCGAACCAGCAATGAGCTGTTTGTGTCTGTGGAGCGACTGCGCGATCTCAGTGAGCGCAGTGATCATCAGATGCAAGGCCACAGCCGCGAGACGGATCAGGTTGTCACCGCCGTCACCGAGATGAGTTCAACGGCTCAGGAGGTCGCCTCCAGCGCATCGAATGCAGCATCAGCAACCTCGGATGCGGCTCGAGAATCCGATGAGGCGCGTAGCGTGGTCGATACGGCGATCTCCAGCATCAACCGGTTGGTGAGTGAGGTTCATTCGGCCTCCTCTGTCATCGAGCAGCTTGCTCATGAGACAGGCAAAATCGAGTCAGTGGTGGAGGTGATTCGCGGGATAGCCGAGCAGACCAACCTGCTGGCACTCAATGCAGCCATCGAGGCGGCTCGCGCCGGTGAACAGGGCCGGGGTTTTGCCGTGGTTGCCGACGAGGTTCGTTCTCTGGCCGGGCGCACTCAACAGAGCACCAAAGAGATCAACGAGATGTTGCAGCGGCTGCAAAGTGGTGTACGGCAGGCAGTGGACGTCATGGGCGCCAGTGAATCCCGCAGTCAGGAGACGGTGGCCGAGGCCGCACGCATCGCCGCCTCGCTCGATACCATGGTCAGTGCGGTCTCCACCATTAATGACATGAACCTGCAGATCGCCGCGGCCGCAGAGGAGCAAAATGCCGTTTCCGAGGAGATCAACCGCAATCTGGTGGCCATACAGCAGATCGTCGGAGAGTTGAGCGAGGTGGCGCGAGACACCCATAGAACGACCCAGGATCTTGCCCAAAATGGGGACGAGCTCAAGGGACTGGTCGGTCAGTTTCGTTATTGATGTTGACAGGCAGCCGGCCTCGGGGCCGGTTGCCTGTTGGGTAACGTGGCATAATGTGGGACAATTTTCCCCTGTGTCCTATTCACTTCTCCCCGGCTCATGAACGACTTGGTCAAAGGCAGCATCGATCTCATCCGTCAGCTCAACTATGGTCTGGTCTATGCCAGCCTGGAAGAGCACACCGAGCTGTCACGCACCGACCTCTCCAGATTGACGGGACTCTCTCCGGCCAGTATCACCAAGATCACCCGAGAGCTGCTCGATAACGAGCTGGTGGTGCCTTGCGGTGAAACCAGTGTCGGCAGGGGGCGACGTCAGACGCTTTTGCGGATTAATGAGCGTCGTTACCAGTTTCTCTCCATGCGCTTGGGTCGTGGTTATGTGGACATGGCCCTGTTCGATCTCTCCGGCCGCTCTTTGTCACGACACCGTCATCAGTTTAGCCAGGACGAGCGTGAAGAGCTGCTTGCCAGCCTTATCGCCGCCATTCGTCGTTTTCTGCCCGCCAAGGGGGTTCGCCTGGCCTGCATTGCCCTCTGTCTTCCGGGCCAGGTCGAGCGCCACACGGGACGAGTCCGCCACTTCCCCTATTACGATCTTCGCAACTGGCCCCTGGGCCCTACGCTGGAAGAGGCGTTTGGTGTGCCGGTCTTGGTCAGTGCCGATGTGCGCACCTGGATCCAGGCCGAGCGTGAGTGGGGAGCAGCCAAAGATTGTGCCGATGCGGTGCTGGTGTTTGTCCACAATGACATCGGTGTCGGCATGGTGGTCAATGGCCAGTTGATCGAGAGCGAGAATGCCATGCTCGGTGATCTCAGCCATCTGCAACTGGAGCCTTATGGACAACGCTGCTACTGCGGGGGCTTTGGCTGTGCTTGTACGCTGGTCACCAATCAGGCGCTCGAGTCCCAGTATCGTGATCTCAGAGTTCGCATGGGGGAGATGGATCTTCCCGAGCAGGTGACCATACGCGAGCTGTGCGAGCTTGCCCTCGAAGGCAACAGTCTGTGCCAGCAGATATTGCAACAGGCTGCCAGTCGTCTGGCCAGGGTGCTTGCCAACCTGATTTGCCTGCTTAACCCGGGCAAGTTGTTGCTGGGGGGAGAGCTGGCGCGTGCCGACCGCCTGCTCTTTCCCATGCTTCACCAGTCGTTGGCGAGCCAGTTACCCGGAGAGTATCTGGTGCGTTTGCAGATCGAGTCGACCCGTTTCTACGAAGATCCTACCAAGCCCACCTCGATTCAGGTGCACAAGGCATTACGTGACGGCAGTCTGCTGCTGGGGTTGCTGCGCGGTCATGATGAAGAGGGGATCATTCGGGGTTAACCCTCAGCCGTTTGGGCCCCCACGCCTCGGGGTAAGGCTCGAAGTGGCCACATAGAGCCCGATGACAGTGCACACACCGCCCCTCGCTCAGACGCCATTGTCCGAGCCGATATCCACTGCGCTCGATGAGCAGAGCACCACAGCCACTGCAGTAAGTGCTCTCACTGGCACTATTTGGAATATTTCCCGTGTAAACGTGATACAGGCCATTTGCCAGGGCTCTCTCTCGTGCCCGTTGCAGTGTCTCCATCGGGGTGACTGCCGGCTCGGTGAGATGGAAGTCGGGATGAAAGGCGGTGAAGTGCAGGGGGGTGTCTGCCCCAAGCTCTCTGGCAATCCACTGACTCAATGCGCTGAGAGTGGCATCGTCGTCATTGTGGCCGGGGATGACCAGAGTGGTGATTTCCAGCCAGCAATGAGTCTGGTGGCGGATAAGCTTCAGGCACTCCAGTACCGGTGTCAGGGCTCCACCACAGAGGCCGTGATAGAAGTCGTCACTGAACCCCTTTAAATCGATATTGGTGGCATCCATGGCGCCGAAGAGCTCGAGTGCGGGCTTCGGGTTGACATAACCGGCACTGACGGCAACGGCCTTTATCCCGCGGTCATGGCATGCCTTGGCGACCTCCAGAGTGAATTCGAGCGAGATGACAGGGTCATTGTAGGTAAAGGCGACGCTGCGGCAGCCATGGTGAAGCGCGAGATCGGCAATCTGTGCCGGGGTGGTGCGCTCGTTGAGCCGCTCATCTTCTCGCGACTTGCTGATACACCAGTTCTGGCAGTAGCGGCAGGTGAGATTGCAGCCAAGGGTACCAAAGGAGAGGGTCGCGCTCCCCGGCAGATAGTGATAGAGGGGCTTTTTCTCTATGGGATCGATGCAAAACCCGCTGGTCTCTCCCCAGTGGGTGAGCACTATCTCTCCCTCCATGGCCTGGCGCATATAGCAGACCCCGCGCTTGCCGTCGCGCAGTTGGCACAAGCGCGGGCAAAGGGTGCATTCAACCCGGCCATCATCCAGTCTTCGCCAATAGCGGGTGGGGTGAAGGGTGTCCATCGTCAACTCCTCGGCTCTCCTATCATTTTAGTGAGCCAACCACGAGGAGCACGACCGTGAGTCAGATCCGCCCTCCGGCAGTCGCCGGTTATTTCTACCCGGCAGAGGAGCAGGCCTTGCGCAGCTGGCTTGGCGCCCATCTTTCCTTGAACCAGGGTTCGCACCGGCAACCCCGTGCGCTGCTGCTGCCTCATGCCGGCTATCGCTATAGCGGCGCCTTGGCGGCGCAGGGGGTGGCGACACTGGCGCGACAGGGAATCGCACGGGTGGTGATCCTCGCGCCTGCCCACAGGGTGCCACTGCGTGGTGTCGCGCTCCCCGCCGATGATTGCCGTGCATTTCAGACGCCCCTTGGCACCACGGTGCTCGATATGCAAGCGCTTGCCGAGTTGACCCGCCACGACGGATTTATCCGCTATGAAGAGGCGCACCGGCAGGAGCATGCCATCGAGGTCCTGCTCCCCCTGCTGCAGTACCGTCTGAGTGACTTTTCGCTGGTGCCTCTGGTGGTGGGTGAGTGCACTGCCCTTTGGCTGGCCTCGCATCTCACGCCTCTGCTCGATGGCCGGACCTTGCTCATCAGTAGCAGCGATCTCAGCCATTTCATGACTCAGGAAGAGGCCAGGGTCCTCGATGAGCAGACGTTGGCCCGGATCCTCGGCTTGACTCCGGAGCTTGGACCTCATCAGGCGTGTGGTTGTTTCGGTCTCAATGCCCTGTTGTTGCTCGCCAGGGAGCATGAGTGGCAAGCAAGCCTGATTGGGCAGAGTGACTCCGGTGTGATCACAGGTGAGCGTGAGCGGGTGGTGGGCTATGGCTGCGTCGGATTTTATTGAGCTGCCGCAACCGGGCAGGGAAGAGGCGCTGGCGCTGCTCGGCATCGCCAGGCTCGCCATCGCCAGCCGCTGGGACGACCGTTGCCGTGATGAACTCTCGCACGCGATTGGCTCGATGCCACTGGCCAATGCCGTGCTGGCCTGTTTTGTTACCCTGCACGAGGAGGGGCGCCTTCGTGGCTGCATCGGTTGTCTGGAACCCCAGGGGCCCCTGCGTGAGGCACTGCCGCACTTTGCCCGGTTGGCGGCTTTCGGGGATCCACGCTTCCCGCCACTCGAGCCGCCCGAGTTGGGTGGGGTTTCCATCAGTATCTCTCTGCTCGGGCCCCTTTCTCCCATGGAGGTCGAGGGGCGTGCCGAACTGCTGGCTTCCTTGAGGCCAGGTATCGACGGACTCTGGCTGATGGGGGGAGGGCGCCGAGCGACCTTCCTGCCTGCGGTCTGGCGCGAGTTGCCCGATCCTGCTGCATTTTTGGATCATCTGCTGCGCAAGGGGGGGTGGCCGCCAGGGGGCTGGCCTGAAGGGCTATCGGCTTGGCGCTATCGGGTAAGGGAGTTCGCAGAAGAGGGATGAACCTTTTTGTGTTATCTCCCTCACTATTTGCTGAAACTTTGATTTGGAAGAAAAAACGGGCCTCAGCCGGTGCTAGCATCTTAGGCACGATTCATGTTCAAGGATGACTGTATGGCCCGTTTGCTGCTACCGCTCCTCTCTTTTTTACTCCTCTCGTTCAGTCCTTCTCCTGCCCTTGCGGCCGTTGGTCCACTGCCGCTGACCTCGAGCACGGTGGGTATCGCCTGTCTGCTGCTCTTCGTGCTGGCCTATTTGCTGGTGATGGCCGAGGAGTATATCCAGTTGCGCAAGTCCAAGCCTGTCCTGATTGCGGCGGGTGTTATCTGGATCTTGATAGGGGTCGTCTATACCCGGGAGGGGCAGAGCGTACTGGTGGAGGAGGCGTTTCGCCACAATCTGCTCGAGTATGCGGAGTTGTTGCTCTTCTTGCTGGTGGCGATGACCTATATCAACGCCCTGGAGGAGCGGCAAGCCTTCGATGCTCTGCGCTCTGCGCTGGTACGTGCCGGCTTTGGCTTTCGAACCCTCTTTTGGCTCACCGGTGGGCTTGCCTTCTTCATCTCGCCGGTGGCCGATAACCTGACCACGGCCCTGCTCATGTGCGCCGTGGTGCTCAAGGTCGCCAACGGGGAGCGTCGCTTCGTCAACCTGGCCTGTATCAACATCGTCGTCGCGGCCAACGCGGGGGGGGCTTTCAGTCCCTTTGGCGATATCACCACACTGATGGTGTGGCAGGCGGGGAAGGTGCAGTTTGGTCAGTTCTTTGCTCTCTTTATCCCCTCAGTCGTCAACTTTCTGGTGCCGGCGCTACTGATGAGCCTGATGATCCCTCATCATGCCCCGAGTGCCTCGACCGAGCGGGTCTATATGCGACGGGGGGCACGTCGCATCATGGTGCTCTTTCTGCTAACCATTCTGACGGCGGTGGCCTGCCATAACTTCCTGCACCTTCCCCCCGTGCTTGGGATGATGTTGGGGCTGGGTTACCTGCAATTTTTCGGTTTCTTCCTGCGCAAGACCTTCCAGCAGGCAGTAGAGAAGCGCCGCGCTCTCTATGAGCGCAGTGGCGATCGTGAGCGGCTGGAGCGCCTCGGCACCTTTGTCCCCTTCGATGTCTTTAGCAAGGTGGCCAAGGCGGAGTGGGATACCCTGCTCTTCTTCTACGGGGTGGTGATGTGCGTCGGTGGACTCGGCTTTATCGGCTATCTGGAGCTGGTCTCTCACTGGCTATATGGTTCGGGCGAACCGACCCTGGCCAACGTGGCTATCGGTCTGCTCTCAGCCGTGGTCGACAACATCCCCGTCATGTTCGCCGTACTTTCGATGCACCCCGATATGTCAGTCGGCCAGTGGCTGTTGGTGACCATGACCGCCGGAGTCGGGGGAAGCCTGCTCTCCATCGGCTCGGCCGCCGGCGTGGCCCTGATGGGGCAGGCTCATGGCATGTATACCTTCTTTGGCCACCTCAAGTGGGCACCGGCCATTGCTCTGGGTTATGCCGCCAGCATAGGAGTGCATCTGTGGCTCAATAGCGCGCTCTTCTAGCGCGCCAGAGCAGTGCCCCCCAGAGTGCCCAGGCTAGGGCCGAGAGGAGATAACCGATCCGCTCGGGCCAGCGCATGGAGAGGACTAACTTCAGCGTATGGGTCCCTTCGGGGACCCATACCTGTAACAGGCCTTGCCGGTTGGCACTCACCTCGAGGGGATACTCTCCATCCAACCAGGCCTGCCAGCCTGGATAATCATACTGATGCAGCACCAGCTTGGCCGGCGTCGGCGTAGTGACCGTCAGCGCCAGATGACGCGGTTGCCATCGACTGATGCGCCAGCTCACCCCTGCCTGTTCGCTCACCACGGGAGGCTGAAACTCCTGTTTCCAGGCCAGCAGGCTGGGGGAAAACATCCCTTTGGGAACCTGCTTGGGGCGATATTCCCGGGCACTGCGCTTACTGTCGAATTCGAAATCGAGAACTTCCGGGTTGGGGCTTTGGGTGAGTGGCGCATGGCGTACATAGCTGGCGCTAAATAGCAGGGTCAGGAGCAGGGTGCTTCCTACCAGTACCCTGGAGTTGGGGTGAGAAGGGGAGGCTAGGGCGACCACTGCGGCAGTGGCCAGGGTGAGGATCAGGTTGGCTCGCCAGGGAAACTGCACCCGTTGCAGTGGTACCAGCAGCTCCCAGAGGAGCTGGCTTTGGGGCAGCATCATCATAAAGGCGAGCACCCCGAAGCCGCCCCAGAGGGGAAGCTCGGGGTGACGCGGCTCGCGGGCCCCCGCCCAGGCAAGCAGCAGGGTGAAGAGGGTGAGCAGGGTGAACAGGGCGAGTTGGCCGCGAAAGCGCCAGTCATCGAAGGCGGTGGGCAGTCGATCCAGAAAGTTGCGGCGAAAATCGAACATACCGCGCTGCATCTCCGCCATGGAGATCCCCCCTTGATCGAGTAGGGCCGGGGCGAGCAGCAGGGCTGCCATGGCCAGCCCCAGCAGGGTTGCCCCCAGGGTGGTGAGCAGAGGACGCCAGAGACGATCGCGTCTGGCCCGGATCAGGGCGCGCAGCAGCACCAGGCAGATGGCCAGCAGCAGGCTAGGCAGGTGAGAGAGCGTCAGCAGGGCCAGCCCCAGGGCCATGAGCGGGACACCGATGGTGCGCATGTAACGATCCTGTCCGAGCAGGATCAGGGGCAGCCAGACAAAGGCCCATACCTCGGCCAGGGCGAAACGGGCATAGAGGTCGATGGCCAGGTGATAGGGCAGGGCCATGTAGATCAGGCTTGCCACCAAGGCCCGCATCGGCCCTGCCATGGATCGGATCCAGAGCCAGAAGGTGAGCCCCGACAGGCCCAGGGCCAGGGTAGCGCTGGCAATGAGCGCGGTCATGGCATCGTGGGGCTGGGGGGTTGCGCCTCCCAGCAGGGCGCTCACATAGTAGGGCAGAGGGGGGTAGAAGAAAAAGGTGGGACTGCCAAACCCCCCGTTCATGGCCATCAACCAGCGTGGGTAGAGCTCCCCTTGCCACAGTTGCAGGGCAAAGTAGTGGCCCGATAGCAGATGATGAAAGAGATCGTGCCCCTGACTACCCCCTCTCAACCAGAGGGGGAGGATGAGCAGCAGGGCCGTCAGGGCGATACAGCCCAGGGAAAGTGTCATCCATCGCTTGCCCATCAGGATCTCTCTCGAACCGGTGTGGCAACAGTGTAGTCAAAGGAGGCGTGTTCAAGCCGCTCCTCTGCGCCCAACCAGCAGGGCATAGCTCAAGGTCGAGAGCAGGCCGCAGCCGGCGATGCTCAGCGCCATTGGCAGCGGCGAGCTGGGGGGCGTCAGGTTGACCACTACCCCGACCAGAGCCCCGATCCCGAAGCGCAGGGTGCCGGCCAGGGCAGATGCGGTGCCGGCCGTTTGGGGAAATTGCCCCAGCAGGCCGGTCATGGCATTGGCCCCCACCAGGCTGATATGGCCCACATAGAGGACGACCGGGATCACCACCCCCCACAGACCGCCAAACCCGCTCCAGCTGGCATAGACGAGGGCAAGCCCGGCGAGAGGAAGAACCAGCAGGCCATAACGCAGCATGCCCTCGGCACCAATCCCCTTCACCAGCCGGCTGTTGGCGTAGGTGACCACCATCATCAGCAGAATATTGAGGCCAAAGAGCCAGCCGTAGTGCTCGGTGGGCACGCCGAAGTACTCGATGTAGACGTACGGGGAGCCACTGATGAAGGCAAACATGCCCGAGCTGGCAAAGGCACCGCACAGCACATAGCCCATGGCCCTGGGGTTGCTCAGCACGCCGCCGTAGTTGCCCAGGATCTTGCCCAGGCGCAGGGGCTGGCGCAACTCGGGCTTGAGGGTTTCGGGAATCGCAAACTGCATGGTGAGGGCGATCAGGGTGGCACAGGCGAGCAGTAGCCAGAAGATGTGGCGCCAGTGGCCCGCCGTGGTGATATAGCCTCCCAGCACGGGGGCAACCAGGGGGGCGAGTGTCATCACCAGGATAACGAAGGACATGGCGCGGGAGAAGGCATCTTTCTCGAAGAGATCGCGCAGCAGGGCGTTGACCACCACTGAGCCGGCGGCACCGCCGGCCGCCTGCAACATGCGAAAGGCGAGTAGCTCGGGCAGGCTATCGGCCAGGGCGCACCCCACCGAGGCCAGGGCAAACATGATGAGGCCCGCCATGATCACCGGCTTGCGGCCGAAGCTGTCGGCCAGCGGCCCGTAGAAGAGTTGGCCGATGGCAAAACCGCCGAGAAAGGCGCTGACCGTGAGCTGAGCCCCGTCGATGGTGGTGCCCAGCTCCCTGGCCAGGGTCGGAATGGCGGGCAGGTACATATCGACCGCCAGGGGCGTGAGCCCGGCCAGAGCGCCGAGCAGGACGAAGAGGGTGCGATGGGAGAGGGTCATTAGGCTTCCAGTTGGCTGGCGTAAGGGGCGCTTATTTCGGGTGATGGCCGGGGAGATCCGCTTTCTCTCCCCTGTCGTTATGCTCGGCCAACCGCTCCGTCACGGCATAGATGAGAGCGGCAGTCGAGAAGGCGAGAAAGACGATAACGGACCACTTCATCTCCCCCTCGTTCATCACCCCCTCCTCGAGGAAGGCCTTGAGCACCTCGATCCCCGAGATGGTAACCAGAGAGTTGATGACGATGAGCTTGAGAGAGACAAAATCGATGCGATAGAGCCAGTTATCTCCGAGGGCGGCACGCTGCTCCGGGCTCTTGATAAATTGCACATAGCCGCACAGGGCCACCAGGATCAGCATCTGGGCCACCAGCACGAAGTCGACCAGGGTCAGCACTCCGATGATGAGCTCGAGATAGGGTAAAGAGATGATGTTGGTACAGAGTTCGTAGAGTTTGATCCCGAACTTGACCATCAACAAAACGACACAGATCAGCATGCTGATGTAGAAGGGGAACATCATCAGGCGGCTGCCTGTCAGCATGACGTTGAAACGGCGCATAGGGGGCTCCTGCGGATTCGGACGGGAAAAGCATAACGACAAACCCGTCCGAATCAAACACGAAGCTGCTTTGGGTGGGATGGTCTCACTCGAGCAGCATGGTCGCCCGGCGCAGGCGATCCTGTACCGGCCACCAGGGCTCACTCTGGGGGGGCTGCTCCAGCCAGAGGGTCTCAAGCCCGAGACGATCCAGCTCAAACAGGGTGGCGTAGAGGGCCTGCCCGTAGCCGGCCGGATCGGCCGGCAGCCGGCGCAGCTGACCCAGCCCTGCCGGTGCCGCCAACGCGTTTGACCAGGTGATCAGGGCGCCTCTTGCCAGTGTCCGGAAGGCGAGCCGTGCCAAGTGTTGCTCAAGGGCATCGGTCGGGGCCATCCACAGGGGCGTGCCCGGGCGATAGTGGGCGGCCACGTTGCCTGGCACCACCACCGTATGTTCGCGCGGAGTGGCGACAGGCTGACCCAGTATGGTCTCGAGCGCCTCACGCCCCAAGGGGCCGGCTCGCACTATGGTGGGCATCGGGCCCGTGAGATCGACGATGGTGGATTCGAGCCCGACCGGGCAGGGGCCACCGTCGAGGATGGCGGCGATACGCCCGCCGAGCCCCGCTTCGACCTGCTCGGCGCTGGTCGGGCTCAACGCCTGATAGGGATTGGCGGACGGCGCGGCCAGCCCGGTGTCGAGCCGCTCAAGCAGGGCCAGCATCAGCGGGTGGGCGGGGACGCGCAGCCCTATGGTGTCGAGCCCGCCGGTCACCACGGGGGAGACCTGCTCGGCGCGCTTGAGCAGCAGGGTGAGGGGGCCGGGCCAACACGCCTGGGCCAGTTGCCAGGCGGTGGCGGGGATCTCGCGCGCCCAGCGCGCCATCTGACCTGCGTGTGCCAGATGAACGATGAGCGGATGGTCGCTCGGGCGTCCCTTGGCGCGAAATATGCCAGCGACGGCCTCGGGCTGGGCCGCATCGGCGGCCAGGCCATAGACGGTCTCGGTGGGCACGGCGACCTGAGCGCCCGAGCGCAACAGGGCGGCCGCCTGTTCGAGGGCGTCCGGGCAGGCTCCTGACAGCATCAGGGTAGTGAGCGGTGACATGGGCACTCCTTGAGAAGAGGGCGGGATTGTGCCCGAGCTTGAGGCTTAAGTTAAATAGATATAAGTTCACAAAACATTCTGTTTTGAAGAACGAAAATGGCGCGCCTCAACTACCACCATCTCTACTACTTCTGGCAAGTGGCCAGGCACGGCCACCTCACCGACGTGGCCCGTCAGCTGCATCTCTCCCAGTCGGCCCTCTCGGCCCAGATCCGGCAGTTGGAGCAGAACATGGGGTTCGCCCTGTTCGAGCGCAGCGGTCGTCGCCTTCACCTTACCGAGGACGGGCGCCGTGTCCTCGACTATGCCGACGAGATCTTCACCAAGGGGGAAGAGCTGGAGGGGGTGCTGCGCCACGGTTGGCAGCAGGGGCGTCAGAAGCTGCGGATCGGGGTGCTCGCCTCCATGTCTCGCAACGTCATCGAGGCCTTCATGGCCCCCTTGCTCGGGCGCAGTGACGTGCATTTCACCCTGCGTTTTCTCGAGCAGGGAGCCCTGCTCGATGCGCTCCTCTCTCACCAGCTGGATCTGGTGTTGACGGACAGAGAGCCTCAGGGAGAGGGTGAGGCCGTATGGCAGAGTCAGCTCTTGGCACGCCAGCCTCTGGCGGTGATAGGCCCGGCCGGCCGGCGCCCCCTCGGCCCTTTCCCGACCGGTTTCGCGGAGCGGGCGTGGATCTTGCCCGGGCGGGCCAGTGCCAGCCGCACCACCTTCGATTCCTTCTGCGCCCTGCACGGCTTCGAGCCCAGGGTGCAGGGAGAGGCTGACGACATGGCCATGCTACGCCTTCTGGCCCGTGACAGCGGCGCTCTCTGCCTGCTGCCGGCCGTGGTGGTGCGCGACGAGATCCGTGAGGGGCGACTCGAGGAGTATCTGAGCCTGCCCAATGCTTATGAGCACTTCTACGCCGTGGCCCTGAGGCGACGCTTTATGCCCGCCATTCTGCCCGAGTTGCTGGGACGTCCTCCGGAAGATTATCTGGGTGAGGCGTGGGGCGTCTATCCCAGCTGCCAATAGCAGTAGTGATCGGTGACCAGCGCGAGAAAGAGCAGCATCAGATGGGTAATGGAGAAGCGAAAGGTACGCATCGCGGCGCCGGCATCCGGGCTGAATTTGAGTTGCCAGCCGTAATAGAGAAAGCGCAGGTTGAGCAGCAGGGCGCTCACCAGATAGATGAGGCCGCTCATGCCGATGAGGTAAGGCAGCAGACAGATCAGGGTGAGTAGCAGCAGATAGAGCAGGATCAGGCTCTTGGTGAAGTCGAGGCCGTGAGTGACCGGCAGCATGGGGATATCGGCACGGGCGTAGTCGTCACGACGATGGATGGCCAGCGCCCAGAAGTGGGGGGGCGTCCAGGTGAAGATGATCATCACCAGCAGCCAGGGCTCCGCACCGAGAGTGCCTGTGATGCTGGTCCAGCCGAGCAGGGGGGGCATGGCGCCGGCCAGGCCTCCGATCACGATATTCTGGGGGGTGGAACGCTTGAGCAGCAGGGTGTAGATCCCCGCATACCCCACCAGGCTCCCCAGCGTCAGCCAGGCGGTGAGGGGGTTGACACCCAGATAGAGCAGCCAAAAGCCGCTCAAGGCCAGAGCGAGTGCAAACAGGGCAGCCCTATGGGGGGGGAGGCGACCGCAGGCCACGGGACGGCGGCGGGTTCGGGCCATCAGGGCATCGCGGTGTCCTTCGAGCAGGTGATTGAGGGTGGCTGCGGCACCAGCCAGCAGCCCGATCCCGCCGAGAGCGGTGAGTGTGAGGGCGGGCGAGGGGAGCTCATCTCGGGCCAGCACCATTCCCACCCAGGCGGTGAGCAGCATCAGGGCGACCACCTTGGGCTTGGTCAGTTGCCAGTAGTCATTCAGCATGCCACTCGAGAGTGTGGTCAGAGAGAGTTGCATCATGGCCTCCTTGCGGGGGTGAGGCGATGGTAGGTCACGGCAGTGGCGATCAACAGATGAACCGCCACCAGGTTGTGTGCCAGTGCGTTGGGCAGAGGCAAGATGAACACCACATTGGCGATGCCAAGCAGCAGCTGGCAGAGCAGCAGTGCCAGGATCAACAGGGCACACCCCCAGGCCTTCTGACGCCATAGCCCAAGGGCAAAGCCAAGCAGGGAGAGGGTGACCAACAGGGCGCCCAGCCGATGCAGGATGTGAATGGTCTGGCGCGCCTCGCGCCCGAGTACGCCAAACTCATAGCTCTCGTGGCCCAAAGGAAGGTGGAAGGCCTCACCCCAGGCCAGTTGCTGGTGCCACTCTCCCTGGCAAAGTGGCAGCTCGCTGCAGGCCATGGCAGCGTAGTTGGCCGAGGTCCACCCTCCCAGACCGATCTGCAGCAGCAGGGCCAGCAGAGCCAATGCCCCCAGTCTCTTGAGCCAGGGGGGCGCGGCGAGGGGGGATAGCGAGCGGGTGAGCGAGAGCCAGAGCAAGGTGAGCAGGGCAAAGCCTCCCAGCAGATGGCCCATAACCACGAGAGGATGTAGCGCCGCTGTGACCGTCAGCATACCGAGCAGCGCTTGCCCCACAACCAGCAGTAACAAGCATGTCGGCAGTGGCGGCAGGCGCCGTGCCTCGCGCCAACTCACGGCGAAGAGCATCAACAGCAGCATACCCAGTGAACCAGCCGCATAGCGGTGAATCATCTCATTGCGTGCCTTGTGCGGCTCCAGTGGGCGCTCGGGGTGACTCACAGCAAGCCTGGGAGCCTCTTCGGGATGAGGCAGGGTCAGCTTGCCGTAGCAGCCGGGCCAGTCGGGACAGCCGAGGCCCGCATCGGTCAGCCGGGTGTAGGCGCCGAGGCCGATGACCAGGGTCGCCAGCCCGATGGCCAGCATGATCAGTACGTGGGGACGGATCACCGGGCTGCCCTCCCGTAGCGCAGCAACTGCTGCACATCCTGTAGCACTGATTTGCCCAGGCGTGGCCAGCGCTCCTGCTCCTCTGGCACGGGGTAACCCAGCACGCCGAGTCCGGCGGCATCGACCAGAACTAACAGTCCGAGTGGGCCTTCAGGCAGGGGCGAGCCATCATCCAGAGGCTGACTCTGCAGGGTCAGCATATCGGCCTGTCGTCCCAGTGCCATCCGGATGTGTTCTTGCAACTGAGGTACCCCCTTGCACTGCTCCCGGCATGAGACTGGATAGAGATAGAGCAGGCGCCACCCCGGGCCATCGGACAAGAGTAACGGGTTATCCTGGGGAAGCCAGGCCCCCAGATTGCGGGTGCCGGCGTGATACCACCCCATCTCCAGCACCAGTTTGGCCAAGAGCAGAGGGAGTAACAGAGTAAGCAGCAGGGCGAGAGGAATTTTATGTTTATGCATGGGTCCCCCGGCTCAAGGCGATGCCACCCATCATCACCACCAACGCCAGGCCCAGCCACTGGGCCGCATAGGCCCGGTGTCGCTCCGGGCTCATCACGCTCGGCACATAGTGATAGCGAAACCCCGGAGTCTGCTGGTAGAGGATGATGCCTCTCAAGGGCAGAGTGCTTTGGGCCTTTAACTCGTCGGGGCGCACGGACTGAAGGCGGCCGGAATAGGGGCCTGGCTCGCGGTTTTCCCCCAGCACCAGAGCATCAGAAGGGAGGCGGAGCAGGCCATCGAGCACCAGCGTGGCGGGGAGCTCAAGCGCCGGATGCTCACTCCTGAGGGGGGGCGCCGGAGTCCATCCCAGATTGACCAGTAGCGGGGGCCCCCCCCGGGTTTGAACCGGGATGATGACGTCATAGCCAACGATACCGTCGACCACCTGGTTATCGAGTAGCCACAGATGAGGAGATAGCCAATCTCCTACCCCTCTGAGCCTGAGCCCGTCGAGCTGCTCGTCATCTTGCTTTAGCAGGGCTCCGGGGGAGAGGGGGTGAGTGACGTGGCTGGCGACCTGTGCCAGCAGCGCCTCTTTTGCGTTTGCCCTGTGCCACTGCCAGAGCGCCAGATTGCTCAGCAGCGTACTGCTGAGCAGCGTCAATAGAAGGAGCAGAGTCCTCGATCTAAGCTTGGGTAATCGCATCACAGACAATCCCGTCAGGGGCAATCGCATCACAGGAGGCCTCCATGCTCATCAAGTCTGTTGTGGTCGTGCTGTTACTGCTTATCCTGAGCCAACTTTTCCAGGCTCTCTGGTTGATGGTCGGCTCCCGCCAGACCAACTCTCCGCCGTTGGGCCGACGGGTGTTGCTCTCGGCCCTGCTGGTATTGTTGCTGGTGATCGCCTTGCAATTGGGCTGGATCACCCCCCACTCGCGTCCCTACTGATCCGCATCCATTCCGTTTACCTAGAGCAGATAGACAAAGGTAAAGAGGCAGAGCCAGACCACATCCACAAAGTGCCAATACCAGGCGGCAGCCTGAAAGCCGAAGTGGTGCTCGGGCGTGAAGTGGTCTCGCAGCACGATGCGCAGCCAGATCACCGTCAGCATGATGGCCCCCAGGGTCACATGCAGTCCGTGAAACCCGGTGAGTATGAAGAAGGTGTTGCCATAGATCCCGCTATCGAGCCGAAGCCCGAGCTCCCGATAGGCGTGAAGATATTCATGTCCTTGCAAGATGAGAAAACCCATTCCCAGCAGCAGGGTCAACAGCAGCATGATCTTGAGACGCAGGCGCCGGCCCCTCTCCAGCGCCTGGTGGGCAAATTGCAGGGTGACCGAGGAGGTGAGCAGGAGCAGGGTGTTGATAAGCGGGAGACCCTGCCAGGGCATGGCCCGGGTCTGAGTACCCCCGGGGGTCGTGGTCATGGGCCAGTGGGCGGTGAAGTCGGGCCAGAGCAACTGGCCGGTCAGAGTGTGGTGCCCTGCCCCGCCAAGCCAGGGCATGGCGATGAGGCGGGCGTAGAAGAGGGCACCGAAGAAGGCGACAAAGAACATGATCTCCGAGAAGATAAACCAACTCATCCCTTGGCGAAACGAGCGATCCATCTGGTCGCTATAGAGGCCACCTAGTGATTCGCCGATGATATGGCGAAACCAACCCACCAGCATCAGCAGTAGCAAGAGGGCTCCGACCAGGAGCAGATAGCGACCCATGCCGCTCTGCTGGTGGGCCAGCTCGTTGACCAGGGTGCCGGCTCCCAGTGCCAGCAGAAAGAGGGCGACAGCGCCCACGATGGGCCAGGGGCTCTGCTCGGGAACATAGTAACGGTTCATGGTTTTTTCACCTGTGCAGTGCTGATGTCAAAGAGGGTGTAGGAGAGGGTAATGGTGTTGATCTCGGGGGGCAGGGCCGGATCAACGTAGAACTGCAGTGCCATCTCCTTGTGTTCGCCTCCCTTGAGGGTCTGCTGCTCGAAGCAAAAACAGGCCATCTTCTTGAAGTAAGCGGCAGCGGCTCCCGGTGAGACGGAAGGGACTGCCTGACCCGTCATGGCATCAGGCGTCGGGTTGTAGGCCAGGTAGTGGATGAGTCGGGTCTCCCCCGGGTGCACCAACAAACTGGTCATCCCGGGTTCGAACTGCCATGCCATAGGGGGGGAGGTGTGCGCCAGAAACTCCACCCGGATCTCGCGGCGGCCGTCTATCTGCCGTGCTGGCTGGTCGGCCGGGCGTGATGCCGTCTTGCCGTTGAGGCCTGTGGCCTGGCAGAAGAGATCGTAGAGCGGGACCAGGGCGAATGCAAAACCGAACATCAGGGCGATGAGCAGCAACAGTCGCTTGATAAGCGGTGCATGGTTGGGTGTCGTCATGGGGTTACTCCACCCTCGGAGGTGTGGTGAAGCTGTGGTAGGGAGGGGGTGAGGAGAGGGTCCACTCCAGCCCCTCGGCCCCTTCCCAGACTTTGGCTGGCACGGCAGCGCCTGAACGGATGCACTTGATGACGACCCATACGAAGATCAGCTGTGACAGGCCAAAGGCGAAGCCCCCTATGCTGATGAGGGCGTTGAGATCGGCAAACTGCAGGGCATAGTCGGGGATGCGTCTGGGCATGCCGGCCAGACCGACGAAGTGCATGGGGAAAAAGAGCAGGTTGACCGAGATAAGGGAGCACCAGAAGTGCCATTGCCCAAGCCGCTCGTCATACCAGTGCCCGGTCCATTTCGGGAGCCAGAAGTAGGCTGCGGCAATAAGGGAGAAGATGGCCCCGGTGACCAGCACATAGTGGAAGTGAGCCACCACGAAATAGGTGTCGTGGTATTGGAAGTCGGCCGGCGTGATGGCCAGCATCAGCCCCGAGAAGCCCCCAATGGTGAAGAGTACAATAAAGGCGATGGCAAACAGCATGGGCGTCTCGAAGGTCATGGCACCGCGCCACATGGTGGCCACCCAGTTGAAGACCTTTACTCCGGTGGGGACGGCGATGAGCATGGTGCTGTACATGAAAAAGAGTTCGGCAGCCACCGGCATTCCGGTGGTGAACATATGGTGGGCCCAGACGATGAATGAGAGCAGGGCAATACTGCAGGTGGCATAGACCATGGAGTGATAGCCAAACAGGGGCTTGCGGGCGAAGGTCGGCACTATGGTGGAGATGATGCCAAAGGCCGGCAAGATCATGATGTAGACCTCGGGGTGGCCGAAGAACCAGAAGATGTGTTGGAACATGACCGGATCGCCGCCACCTGCCGCATCGAAGAAGCTGGTGCCAAAGAATTTGTCGGTCAGCACCATGGTCACGGCCGCCGCCAGCACCGGCATGACCGCAATCAGCAGAAAGGCGGTGATAAGCCAGGTCCAGACGAAGAGAGGGAGCTTCATCCAGGTCATTCCTGGCGCCCTGAGGTTGAAGATGGTGACGATCACATTGATCGCCCCCATGATGGAAGAGATCCCCATCATATGGACGGCAAACACGAAGAGCGCCGTACTGTTACCGCTGTATTTTGTCGACAGGGGGGCGTAGAAGGTCCACCCGGAGCTGGGGCCGCCGCCATCCATGAAGAGGGTGAGCAGCAGCAGGCCGAAGGCGAAGGGGAGGATCCAGAAACTCCAGTTATTCATGCGTGGCAGAGCCATGTCGGGGGCCCCAATCATCATGGGGATGAGCCAGTTGGCCAAGCCGGTAAAGGCAGGCATGACGGCACCGAAGACCATGATGAGGCCGTGCACTGTCGTCATTTGGTTAAAGAAAAGAGGATTGACCAGTTGTAGCCCCGGCTGGAATAGCTCGGCCCGGATCACCATGGCCATGGATCCACCGATAAAAAACATGGTCAGGGAGAAGAGCAGGTAGAGAGTACCAATATCCTTGTGATTGGTGGTGTAGAGCCAACGCAGGATGCCGGATTGCGGATGGTGTCCCTGCTGGTGTGAGATCTCCTCGCTCATGGTCTCTCCTTATTGTCCATCCTTGATAGCCTGCACCTCTGCAGGCTGGATCAGATCGCCCGTGCTGTTGCCCCAGGCGTTGCGCTCGTAAGTAACGAGGGCGGCAATCTCCTTGCTGCCAAGCTGCTTGCCAAAGGCCTGCATGGCGGTTCCGGCACGACCGTTGAGAACGATGTTGATGTGCTCGGCCCGCTTGGCGCTCTGGGTGGTGAGCGGGCTCCCCTTGAGTGCCGGGAAGATGCCGGGCATGCCGGTTCCCCCTATTTGGTGACAGGCGGCGCAGTGACCATTGAAGAGGGTCTCTCCGAGGGTCATGGCCTCAGCCATGGTGAGCTGCTCGTTGGCCTGTTGTTGCTCTTTGGCCGCCGAGCTGGCCTGCTCTTCACTCTGGCTGGCAATCCACTGCTCGAACTCCTGCTCCGGCTTGGCGACCACTACGATGGGCATAAAGCCGTGATCCTTGCCGCACAGCTCAGCGCACTGCCCGCGATAGACCCCCGGCTTGTCGATGCGTGTCCAGGCCTCGTTGATATAGCCGGGGTTGGCGTCCTTTTTGACGGCAAAGGCCGGAACCCACCAGGAGTGAATGACATCGTCCGACGTCGTCAGAAACCGGATCTTTTTTCCGACAGGCAGAACCAGGGGCTTGTCCACCTCGAGCAGGTAGGTTTCGCCTTTTTTGGCCTGGCCGTGGATCTGTTCGGCGGGGGTAGCGAGCAGGGAGTAAAAGGCCACGGGATGCTCTAGGTATTTGTAGTGCCATTTCCATTGGGAGCCGGTAATCAGCACCGTCAGATCCGCTCTGCTGGTGTCATCCATTTTAAGCAGTGTGGAGGTGGCAGGAGCCGCCATGGCGATGAGTATGAGCACAGGGATGGCCGTCCAGAGCAGCTCTATCCGGGTACTTTCATGAAAGTGGGCGGGGGTGGCCCCCCGCGAGCGGCGATGGTGAATAATGGCCCAGAACATGATGCCAAACACCACCAGAGCAATCAGGCAGCAGATGATGAAGATGGTCATATGCAGCTCATACACATCTTGGCTTATCGCCGTGACCCCCTGGGTCATATTGAGTTGCACGGCTGCTGCCGGCATCGAGGCGATAAGCAGGAGCCAGGCTCCCGTGCCAATTCCCTTAATTTTCACGCTGCCCTCCTGAGGTGGAATCCACAGATGGAGCCACCGAAGAAGATCCCCAATGACCAGGCAGTTAAATCGAAATAAAAAATAACTGACTGATATATAAGGCTTATTGCTTATAGGAACATGTAAGTAAAGTATTAGTTCACTTTAGGGAAATCACCAATCACTCAATGAATTACCTGCGATACCCGGCGGTTTCCCCGAAGAGTGAGTGGCAATACCTTGCAGGGCGGAGAAGGGCAGTCTTTATTTATGAAAACCGCAGCCGGCCTGCCCGGCTGCAAGGTGTCGTCCACTGGGATGCGGTCAATCCCGCTGTCGATAAGGAATGTCATCATGATCCTTAACCACCTCTGGGGGCTCTATGCCCACCCGAAAGATGAATGGCACGAGATAGACGAACATCACGAGAGCTTTACTCGAAGCCTGAGTCATATCCTGATTGTGGCTCTGGTTCCTTCCGTATGTGCCTACTATTCGGCGGTGCACATCGGCTGGAGTATTGGGGTTGGGGAGCCTATCCGACTCACGGCAGACAGTGCTCTCCTGCTGTCGATTGCCATGTATATCGCCCTGGTCGCCGGCGTCTTTGCACTGGCCTATCTGGCTCACTGGATGGGGCGGACCTTCGGATCCGATCCCACTTACACCAAGACTCTGGAGCTGGCAGCCTATACTTCGACGCCTCTGTTTATGGTTGGGCTGGCGGCCTTCTATCCCCATCTCTGGTTTGTGATGATGGTCGGGTTGGCCGGACTGGCCTACTCCATCTATTTGCTCTATGTGGGGGTACCGATCCTGATGCATATCACGGCAGAGCAGGGGTTCATCTATGCCAGCTCTGTGGTGACGGTGGGATTGGTGTTGCTGGTAAGCGTGCTGGCAGCGACAGCGATCTTGTGGGGATCCGGGTTTGCTCCTGTCTTCACCAGTTAGCCGGCCATGCAGGGGAAGTAATCTAACCCACCCTCGATGGACACTTGGTTAAGTGAGTAAAATCACTGACAGAGGTACATCATGACCAAAGCAACGATCGAACAGAAAACACCCAGAACCCGTTACTCTCAGCAATACAAGGAAGAAGCCTTGGCTCTGGCCGAGCGCGTAGGAATGAGCAAGGCCGCCATCCAATTAGGCCTCAAAGAAGCCCAGCTCTACGCTTGGCGCACCAAGGCCAAGCAACTCATGGATACGGGGGAGCGCGAGCAGCAACTCGCCGATGAAAATGTCCGACTCAAGCGCCAACTGGCTGAGCAAGCAGAAGAGTTGGCCCTGGTAAAAAAAGCCGCCGCGTACTTTGCCAAACACCTGAAGTG
>NZ_JBFODE010000039.1:0-5094 GCF_040908155.1 Aeromonas sp. R6-2
CCAACGTGTTGGAGCGACAGTTTGCCGTGACGGCCCCCAATCAAGTTTGGTGTGGCGATGTAACCTATATCTGGACCGGCCAACGCTGGGGTTATCTGGCGGTGGTGATGGACCTGTTTGCCAGAAAGCCGGTTGGCTGGGCGTTCTCGTTCTCACCTGACAGCGAGTTGACGATGAAAGCGCTGACCATCGCTTATGAGCAACGAGGGCAACCACAGGGGGTCATGTTTCACTCGGACCAGGGTAGCCATTACACCTGCCGTCGATACCAGCAGCTGTTATGGCGCTATCGGATAACCCCGAGCATGAGCCGGCGAGGCAACTGTTGGGATAATGCACCGATGGAGCGATTGTTTCGCAGCCTCAAGAGCGAGTGGGTGCCAGAGCATGGCTACCAAGACATGGTCGAAGCCACGGAAAGTATCACAGCATATTTAATGGGGTATTACAGTCAGACGCGCCCCCATGACTACAACGGTGGTTTAACCCCGAACGAATCTGAGCGGCAGTATTGGGCTGCTTATAAAACCGTGGCCAGTTTTACTTGACCACTACAAGCAGAGCACTACGCCCCTGTCAAAATGGTGGGTGTCCCAGAACTCAATCAATCCAGCGACGGATTTGATCAACAACGCCTGTCCCAGCAAAATGCCGTGATGCTTCAAGTCCAGCAGAGTACTACGCCCCTGTCAAAATGGTGGGTGTCCCAGAACTCACCATGGCCAAAATAGTGGGTGTCCCAGAGTTTCCGTCGCAAGTCCAGCAGAGTGCTACGCCCCTGTCAAAATAATGGATGTCCCAGTGCCACTCCGAATGAAGTTTATTTTATTCTATCCAATATATAGCTTGGAATATTATCTTCATTACCAGTCATCAAAGACCTATATTTCATATAGTTCTTGACAGCAAGATTTTTTTCATTCATCCCCCAATATGCATCTGCGACATTAAGATAAACAACTTTTCTACTGGGCGATTTTTTTATCACAAGATTCAAAATATCCACAGCCTCTACATTCAATCCTGCTTGTTGTAGAAAATAACCATAATCATTGAAAATGCCAGCATTATAATAACCAGTTTTAGTCGCTTCTTGTATGTATGGAGTAAGACTATTGCATGCATCTAGCACCCTACTCTTTTGGAAAAGCTTAAGTGCATTTTTATGATTGATTTTTATTAGGCTATCAAATTCCGACTTGTATCTAGCATCTTTTTTACCAACTAGCATATATTCACCCGAGAAATTAGAATTCAACGGACACTCATCAGGTGAATAGTCAGACAAAACAACAACTCTATTTTCATCAATTTCGAAAGAAATCTCACCATTATCGGATGAAGAGTTTCCAGATACGTTTTTAGGCATCAAGAGTGACTCAGCCATGTACCTAGACCCTTTTTTAACCAACTTATATCTAACTACACAATCAGCTGGAGATGTAGCGCCTGAATCATTACTTCCACCATACAATGTAGAGGTAAATGAATCTTGGCCATGAATGTTTTCTAACCCCAGTATGCTGCTATCTGTTGTGTAAAGCATAACATCTGCACTAACCCATGCTGAATACAGCATGATCAACAAACTAATAGTCTTTTTCATCGCTCAACCTTTTGATAGCTTCTCTTCTTTCAGAGACAAACCGTTTTCTTACCCCATCCTGAACGCTCTTGGAATTTTTTGAGAAATAGATGAGGCTGCCATCTCCATCTGTCTTACCACGCTCTGCATAGATCTCACTGATCAATGCTTGATCATATTCCTTTGTTTCTGAAGGTGTTAGATTAATATTTTGTATAGCATTAACAATAACATCAGACACGCCATGCTGTACCGCTGTTGACCATACAACATCATTAAGAGAATGAGAATGGTATCTGACGTCTACATTCGCCTCAGAAATAATATGTGACACCAACTTGTCATAATGAGTTCTTCTGATAAATGCGTGTTCTTCATTTTTAAAGTCATCCGGATAAGCTCTAACAAGCTCCTTCCATTTATCTGTAAACGCTACTGTTCCTGGGGTCAAACCTTCAAATTCACTCTTCCATCTAAAAGAACCATCAGAAACAAATCTTTTAACTGTCCCCCCAATAATAGACCTAGTACCCTCCTTTACCTTAATAGTCACTTTACTTGTCATCTGATATGAACCATAAGAAATTCCACCCGCATCACCACCCCCACCAGACACAGTGATCGAACCTCGCCCACCAGTTTCATATTTTGAAGACAGAGAACCCAAGTCATAATCACGTCGTTTACGTGGAAGACGGAAGTTCACCAACCCCATCATCCCCACCGGATGAATAAACCAAGGTTTGGTATCACCCAATATATCGCTGGCATCTTCCATCCACGCCATATTGTTGTGTACCTGCATCGCATATTCATAGAGCTTCGGCTGCTCAGCTAACTCCTGCTTTAGACGCGGCCAATCGCCTGGCTTTACCCATTCGCTTTTGTGCTTGATAAACAACATGCGCAACTTGCCCGCCAACTCCTCATCGGCCAGCGCGGCCTTGATATCATTGCCGCTCAGGGTGCCATCGTTATCCCTGTCTGTCACCAGCTTGTCATAGAGGGTGCTGAAAAACTCGCCTCCTTCTTTGCCTTCGGTATCAGCCTTATCTAAAAATCCATCAGGGTCACTGCTGCCATCGACCAGTCTGACGCCCAGCTTGTGCCAGTCATGCTGACTGACCACTTCGACATCTCCGCCCTGCAAGACAAACTCGCCTGCCAGCTCCCCGTCAGCCGCAGTCCGCTCACGCACCTTCACAAAGTTGTTGGCACCGTGAGTGACAATATCAGACTCTTTCACCGCCAACGGTAAGGGCAGTGGCCCATAGACGGCCACATCGTGAAAACCATGCTGGCTATCGCTTGTCAGGCGATAGGTGGTCACCTCTTTTTTTACTAGCAGGTAGCCTTGGCCACCGGTGACCCGCGCCTTGTTATTGATGCAATCTTCAAGCGCCTGCTTGTCGCTCTCTGCCACAAATACCTCAAAGTGCACGGCTTTGCTGTCGGTGTCTTTCACAAAACCGCTGGCACCGGCAGTAGCCAGCTCATGTTCGCCCCAGTGACCAATGACCTCTCCGGCCTGTACCGCTATCGGGTTCTCGCTGCGGTCTACGACGGATGCACCCTCTTTGAATTCAACAGGAATGCTCGGTTCGGCGGCCAGTCCTGCCCCCATCTTGCTTTTCGCCAACCAGCCGACTGACCCTTTGCTGGCACTGGTCATCACCTTGTTGGCGCTGTCTTTGACCGTACCGCTACCTACCTTGAACACCTGCACTTTACGAAACTCGGTCGGGCCGCCATTGATGTTCACCATCTTTGGTGGCTCACTGGATACCACCACCTCACTGCCAGCGGGTAGCCCTAAGCTCCCTGCCGTGGTGTTGGCTGATTGTCGCAGCCAGGTATTACTCGGGATGCCATGACGGGCCGGTTTGCCTTCCGGTGGGGTCATCCACTTAGGCTTTTGCGGATACTCCTGCTGCAATTGGCTTTCCGCGATATAGAACAGGCTGTTCGGTTCATCGACGTAGTGCACCAGAAAATAATTGTGGGGCTCATCTTTGTGGTTGAGCAGGTTGCTCGAGGTTTGCTGAAGCAACGTCACCTCAGCCCCCGTTTTCGCATAAACAGGGCGCGTGCCCGACAGTCGGCGTGTCAGCTTGAGGGGGTCTCCCTGCGCCACCGGTTCATAGGTAGACACGCCTGAGCCCTTGACTGTGACTCGCGCCGCCTCTGGGCTGTTGTAAGTGTTCTCACACGCGATATGCATGTAGAGGCTGTAGAACGTCAGGCGATTCTTGTTCTGCTCTCCGGCTTCGTAGCGATGACGAACCAGACAAAACGAAGGGGAGGTATATAGCTCAATACTGTCTCCTGGCTTTCCTGCTTCGGGGCTACGGGTTGCCTTGGCCGGTTTGGTTGCCAACCGGTAGGCAACGATCTCCCCGTCAGCGATGGCGCGTACAGCACCGCTCGGGTGCCAGCCCCCTTTCTCACTGAAATGGATGCCACCGTGCCAGATACGGTTGCGACCAATCGGGAAGGTGCCGCTCTTGAGGCTATTGATCTTCTCGATAAACGCATCGAGAGAAGCGACTTCGCTGGGGGTGTTACCACCGGCCAATTGCATGGGATAGACGATTTTCATCTTTGCTGTAATCCTGTGTTATCCATCAAGCGGAGGGCTGATAATCGTCATCAGGCGTCAGCTCTTTGAGCAACGCCTCCATCGCCTTCTCGGTGGGAATGGCCTTGATCAGCTCGACCAGTTCGGGAGCCTTGACCACTTCGACTCCCTTGGGCACAACGGGAGCCTTGCCACCCCAGCCAGAGCCTGAGCCTGCGCTGCCGCCGGCATTGAGCTTGATCGCAGGACCGACCAGCTTGATGCCGCTCGGGTCTACTTTCACAAAGCTGCCGCCCCCCTTGAGGGTGATCTCGGAACCCGCCTCCAGCACCAGCTTGTCGCCCACCTTGATATGCACTTCCTGACCGGCTTCCACCAGCAGGGACTGCCCCAACTTCTGGTGCAGGCTGGCATCCACCGTCAGCGAGTAGTCAGCCTTCACTTGGTCGCGCTTCTCGCCCTCCACCGTCAGGTGGTCGTTGGCCTTGATGCGGGTCACCCGCTCATTGTCGATATCCCGATGCTCATCGTGTTTGATGTGCCAGGCCACGTCGTTTTCAATGAGTGCGTTGAGATCCTTCTGACCGTGGATATAGATCTCTTCCTGCCCCGCCTGGTCTTCGAAACGCAGCTCGTTGAAGCCCTCACCCTGGTGGGTCTCGGTGCGCAGCACGGTGCGGGTCTTGTTGGCCGGAAGCGGGTACGGCGGCCGGTTGGTGGCGTGATAGGTACGCCCGGTGATAATCGGCTGGTCCGGATCCCCTTCCAGAAAACTCACGATCACCTCGTGGCCGATGCGCGGGATGGCCATCATGCCGTACTGGCCGCCGGCCCAACCCTGGCTCACCCGCACCCAGCAGGAGCTCTGATCGTTGCTCTCGCCATAGCGGTCCCACGGGAATTGCAGTTTGACCCGGCCGTGCTCGTCGCA
>NZ_JBFODE010000004.1:0-2114 GCF_040908155.1 Aeromonas sp. R6-2
TCCAGTCGCTGTCTTCCGTCAGGGTCAGGGAGACAGGGTCGACCTGGGGCAAGGCGCCATCGGTGATCTGGATATTGAGAGTGCCGAGGTTGCTCTTGTCACCGTCAAAATCTGAGCCCTGTACCTTCAAACCAAGGTTGAGGCTATTGGTCGCTGCCGGCTCGTCAAACACACCGGTCAGGGAGACGCTGTATTTGCCATCCAGCCCGATGGTCACGGTGAGGATTGCCTTGCCCTGCCAATCCTTGACGATCAGTTGGTTGTCTTTAACCTCGTAACTCGTCGCTTTGCCCTGGCTGGTGAGCCCAGCGAGCGCTGGTTGGCTCGCCTCAAAGTTGAGGGAGACCAGACGATCGCTGCCCACCGTCACAGGCAGCTGACCATCGATGCTCTGGTTGCCCCCCTCTTGCAGGACGACCCCTTTATCGAGACCGAGCACAGGGTCTGCGCTATCACTTACCGTGATGGTAGCGGTTCCCTGATTTTTGCTGCTGTCGCTGTCAGTGACTTCTACCGGCAAGGTCAGGTTGAGTTTGTTATCCGCCCCATGATCCAGGTTGGTATGCACCGTCACCTGATAACCGATCTCTGCGCTGGTATGAGCAGCGATGGTGGCGGGAACGGCCGGGATGGAGACCGTCATCACTACCAGACCACCACTGGTTACCGCCTGGAAGGTGTGACCATCGGTGCCAACCGCTTTCCAGGTCAGGGTTTCGCCGTTATGGGTGATGGCCTTGCCACTGGCATCCATCACCTGACCCGCAAAGGTCAAACGCACATCGGTCACCGGATCCGAGTCAGCCTTGATGGTGATCTTGCCGCTCGTCTGCTGGTCATCCACGGCCGAGTTGGCGCCATCGAAGCGCCCTTCATTGAGGGTTACATCGGTAAGGGTGAGGATCGGTTTCTCCCCTTCCCCAATCTGGATATTAAGGGTGCCGCTGGTGCTGTCGTTGTTACCGCCCGCCCTGTCGTAATCGTTGACGATCACCTTGATGGGCAGCTCGGTCACGGCGTTGCCGCCCTGATGAAGCCCTTGATAGAGGGTGACCTGATAGTCAAACCCGTTCTTGCCCGCCTGATCGAGGCTGCCAACCAGCTTGACCTCGAACACCTCGACCCGCTGGCCATCGACCATCACATAGCCCTTGATGAACTGGCTACCGGGGATGGCGCTGTTGCCATCCACCAGCTCGTACTGCACCGGTTTACCCAATGCGGTCAGCGCAGGCTGTTCGCTGGCATCGGCAAAGGCCACCTCGACCACCCGATCCGACCCGGCTTGTACATCAAAGTGACCGGTTTGACTCAGGCTGTTGTTGCCGGTGAGGTTCCCCTCATCCAGGGTTACACCGGTGCCCAGGATAAAGCTCGGTGCCTTGCCATCCGCAATGGTGAGCGGCAGCGTGGTACCAATGCGATCGCCATCCTTGTCGGCCAGGGTGACGGCAAGCGGCAGGTTGAGGGATTCACTCCCCTTGTGATCCAGCTCGCCGTTCAGGGTGACCTTGGCGGTGACGCTCCAGTTACCGTTGTTATCGACCAGGCTCAGCTCGGCGCGCAGCACCACCTGCCCACCGGCGGTTCCGACCAGCTGGCCGGTTGCGGGATCAACGGCGAAAGTGACCGGGTTACCGTGGCTGGTCAGTCCGGTCAGGGTGCTCTGGATAGCGGCGATATCAAAATCAAGAGAGTTGGGTTCAAGGGCATCGCTGCCGTGCGCGACCGAGAAACTCATGGTGCTGACGGCAGCCGTCTCCCCTTGCGCCATCTCGGTGATGGTGGTGCCGGTCACGGCGGAGATGGTCGGATTGGCACCATCACCCACCGCCACGGTAATAGTGGAGGAGACCTTGTCACCATCGCTGTCGAGCAGGGTAAAGCCCGCCTTGAGCAGGCTGTCGGCACTGCCCTGATCGAGCGGCTGATAGAGGGTGAAGCCATATTTGCCGTCGTTGCCCAGGGTGAGCGTGAACACCAGCTGGCCATCCGGCGTGCGTCCTTCAATCAGGTGACCGGCCACCGTTATGGCGACGCTCTGCTGGCCGGAGGTCAACCCCTGCAGCCCGGGCTGGCTGGCATCGAAGGTGATGCTGGCCAAGGGATCGCTG